>DATNHO010000112.1:0-30186 GCA_035604895.1 Terriglobales bacterium
GGGATCAGCCGCAGCAAGGCTTTGAGGACGGTCAGGCCTCCAAAGCCGGAATCGAAAACGCCGATGCAGGTTCTGCGGTTGGTCATGAAGAGGTTTAGGTGTGCCGCTCGGAGTTTGCTGAAGAAACGCTGGCAAAGTCTCTGGTCCTACCGCAGCATGGACCCGGAGGAATCGGCGCGCCGTGCGGGCAGGTGCGCGGGTGGCCCAGGAATGCGCAGATCTTGTCGGTGGCTTCGGGAGAGAGGATGTGCTCGAACTTGCAGGCTTGTTGTTCGATTTCGGTCTCGCTGTCCATGGCAAGGCTGTCGGTGAAGAGGCGCTCGGCGAGGCGATGGCGGCGGATGATGTCGGCGGCGCGCTGACGGCCGCGGGGCGTGAGTTCGACAATCATGCTGCCATCGCCGATCGAGACTCCGGTCGGCTTCAGGGCATCGTGGCAGGGATTGATGAACGGTTTGTGGTCGTGCGGTTCCGGCGGATGCGGAGTCGCAGTGACCAAGCCCAGATCGATCATTTTTTCGATCGCGATACTTACTGGTAGCGCTCCATGCACTTCCATGCGGCCGACTTCGGCGATCTCGCCATGTTCGGCCAACGCCCAGAGTTCTTCGAGCACTTCGTCGAATTGTTCTTCATCGGCCATGGCGAAGACTTCCTGGGCTGCAATCTTGCCGTGGTGCAATTCGATGCGGCGATCGGCAAGGCGGGCAACCACGGGGTCGTGGGTGACCATGACGATGGTTCGTCCTTGTTGATGCAGTTCGCGCAGCAGACGCAGGACGATTTCTTCGTTTACGGCGTCGAGGTTTCCGGTGGGCTCGTCGGCAAGCACGATTTTGGGGTCGTTGATCAACGCGCGGGCGATGCACACACGTTGCTGTTCGCCGCCGGAGAGTTGGGATGGAACGTGATGGGCACGATCCTTCAACCCCACTCGCTCGAGCGCTCCGAGCGCTTCCTGTTCGTCCGTCATGCTATGGAAGTATTGGGCGAGCATCACGTTTTCGAGGGCGGTCAGGTAGGGAATCAGGTGGAACTGCTGAAACACAAAACCAATTTTTTCGGCTCGCACGCGATTGAGTTCGCCTGGAGAAATACGGGCCACATCTTCGCCGTCAAGCCAAATCTCGCCGGAAGTGGGACGATCAAGACAGCCGATCAGATTCACCAGCGACGACTTGCCCGAACCAGACGGGCCCATAATTGCGATCCATTCACCGGGATCGACGTTGAGGGAGAAACTGTCGAGAGCGCGGATGACGCCGCCGTTGGCCTCGGCCTTCGCTGGATATAGGCGGCTGACGTCTTTCAGCTTGATCATCTTACTCCCCTCTCAAGATCATAGCGGGTTGCACGCGGCGCAGCAGAAAAATCGGAAGCACGGCGGAAATCAGTGCTATAGCGATGCTGCCCACGAAGATGACAGGTAACACGTTGAAACGCGGCACTACCGGCGCATGGAAGTTTACGCGGCCGATCCAGGCGGCGACTGCGACGCCGACGCCGAATCCGACGAGGGCTCCGACTGCTCCGAGAGCGGCGGCTTCGGCGGCGAAGAATCCGCTAATCAGGGTTTCTGATGCACCCAGAGCCTTCATGATGGCAAAATCGCGGCGCCGATCGAAGACCCATCCGATCAAGGTAGAGAGCACGCACAGAGCCGCGGTTGCGATGATCAGCACAGCGGATGCGGCCAGAGTGGCACGAGTTTTTCCGAGCACACGCGCTTCACCTTCCATGATCTGACGGATGGGGTGGACCTCCGCAATGGGTATGGCCCCTTGCAGTTTCCCAACAAGAGCGCTGACCTCTTCGGGCGAACCAGAAGAAGCAATCTCTATGGTCGACGGTTGTACTCCAGTCCAGCTTTCGAAATCCTTCAGTGAAAGATAAAGTCGGCTGTCCTCTGCTGCGCCGGTTCGCAGCGTTCCGGCAGGGTTGAGGTGAATCGTGCGCGACTGAAAGCTGAGATCGAACGGCCTTCCTTGCGGGCTTACCACGGCGGCAGCACGCGTGCCGAGTAGAGCATCCTGGGGGCCAGTGGGCCAGGCAGTGACTGACCACCAGCTATCCAACTTGCGGACTTGATCGAGGTCGGTTCCGGAGACGACCACCGACTGACCATCCGATGTTCGCGCCACGACGTAGGCGAAGGGCACAGCGAGACCGCGTCCGGCAAGTGCGGAGTCGACCCTGTTGAGAGCATCGGCGGGAAGCGCCTGGCCATCTTTCCCAACCACTACGATGTTGGCACCGTAGTTGCGGAATTCCTTGCGGAGCTTGGCTTGCACGTCCACGTAGAGATTGAGCATGGCGGTGGCTACAGCGGCAGCGACCACCATCGCCAGCAGGGCAGAGGCGGCGCGTCCGCGGCGAAGCGCGGCGGCTCGTATCAGCATGCGCAGGAACATCGAGGTATGAGGCTTGGCTGCGCGGCGGTTGATCAGATCCAAGTTTCGACCTGAACTCACGCTTCACCTCGCAGCGCATAGACGGGATCAAGTTTCACTGCGCGTCGAATTGCCATGGCGCTGCCGGCGAAAGTAACGGTCACGGCGATGGCCAGGATGACGGGAAAAAGAACCGGCTCGATGGTGATTGTGGAATCGAAAATGGAGCGGCCGATCTGACGGGCCAGCACGGCTCCGCCGGCGAAACCTGCGACGCCACCGATCAGCGCCAGGAGCAGAGCCTCTGCGAAGAACACGGCTGCGACTGAGGCACTGCCTGCACCCAACGCCCTCATCAGGCCGACTTCGGTGCGCCGCTCAAAAATGGCTGTGGCCATGGCGGCGGACACGGCGAGTGCGGATGCAAACAACGCCGCCAGCGTCACCAGGAGCATTAAGCCTTTAATGCGAGAGAGCACCGTGCCTTCGTTCTGCGCGATCTGACGAATCTGTTCCGCGTGGGAATGAGGAATCGCCTCCTGCAACTGGTAAGCGATCGAGGCTACATACGGAGAGCAATACCAACGATCGAACATTTCCGGATTCATCGATTTGGGATCACGACGGGACAGCGCGTCCTCGGGCTTAGTGAGCGCGCTCACGTAGAGGCGACGGACGGCTCCCGGCTTGCCAAGAATTTGTTGGGACAGTGCGAGGGGAGCGACAATTTGATTGTCTTCCGCTCCGCCAGTTGAAAGAATGCCGGCGATGCGATGTTGGTAGCCATCGATTTCGATTTCTTCTCCCGCCTTGCGACTGAGTTTCGCGGCAAGGCCTTCGCCTAGTAACACGTCGGACGAGTTGTCGTCGGGCCACACTCCTTGCACTTTCCACCAGGGATGCGTGATGCGTACGCCAGTAACAAACTCTTCTTTACCGAAAGTGAGCCGCTTCGAGAAGTAGGTTCCAAGCAGAGTGAGACTCTTCGCATCAGCGTTATCACCCACGCGGACGCCTACGGGGAGCATGGGAGCGAATCCGACGATATTGTGATGCCAGAATGTGCCTCTAATTTTAGGTAGGTCAGCTTCGTTGAGATAGGCGCCGTCGCTGGGCGGTTTGAGATCTACTCCTCCGATTTGAACATCCAGAGTATCTTCTTGTGGAGTGACGACCAGGTTAGCGCCATAGGTGCGCAGTTCGCGGCTGATCTTGTCGCCAATGTCGGTGGCGACGGCGATCATTGCGGTGGCTACACCCACGCCCAGAGTGATCGCAACTCCGGCCAGCAGTTTGCGCCGTTTTTGCCGGCGAAACGATTCATACACGAGGCGTCCGAACATGGCTTATTGCTGGAACATGTGGCTCTTGGCCGCGATGTCCGCCTCCTGAATGATGACTGCGTCGGAGGTGAATTGCGCTTTTAGAGGCACGGGATTGCATCCGCCGGGCATTCCGACCGATTGCGGATTAATCGGCGCGGCGCAGTTCTTGCAAACCACTCCGTTCGGTCCCTTATAAAAGCCCACGGCGCCGCAGATTTCACAGGCATCCAGAACTGTGGCAATCTTGCCATCCGGCTTTTGATAAAGCCAGAAACGGACCGTGGCGCCATTTTCTTGAGCAGCGAAGCGATGCAGGTCGCCGTCCTGGACTTGCGTCAGCGGAATGCTGACTTGGCCGTTCACAAATGTGACTTCGGTTGCTGGCGACAGTGCGCTCACGCTCTTCGTATAAATGAATTCGGCAGTGACGAGAAGGATGAAGACAAACGAACTGGCATAAACGGAGACCATCCAGAGACGCTCGCGGCGGGCACTCCAAACTGCTTTCCGTTTTTCCGCGGCGGAGGTGAATACCGTTCCGGCTTCGCGGCGCTTGACTTCGAACAGCACCATGAGCGCAGCCAGGGCGAGAATCGTAATGAAAAAGAACAGATCGTTGCGGACGATCGGGCCGATGATCGCCATCTCCGTCTTCGAAGACGGCAGGACGCCATTTTCAGAAAGCTCATGCAGGCCAGAGATCACCAGTTGGGCGGCCACGAAGAATAGAATCACCGTGGTCACGCGGAAGAATTTGTGCAGGTTAATGCGAACGCTGCCTTTGACGAACATTATGCCAAATACGACTGCCGCGATCACACCCAGAAAGGTTCCCAGGAAGCTGAGCAGTTCGGTCGAGTTCAGGGAGACAGCGGAGAGAATGAGGACGGTTTCCACACCTTCACGCAGCACCATGAGAAAGACAAAGGCGAAAAGCCCGAACCATGCGTTCTTGCCAGCCAGCAAACTGACCTTGCCCTCGATTTCTCCTTTGAGCTTGCGGCCCGTCTTCATCATGAAAATGATCATGGTGATGACGAAGAAGGCAGCGGCCAGCATGACCCACCCTTCGAAAATATCCTGATTCCATTGGGTGCGGGAAAGCAGGGCTGCGACTCCCAGGCTGCCAACGAAAGCGGAAATCAGCGCCGCATAGACGGATTTGCGGAGCTCCGGCCGATCGATTTTAGCCAGATACGCGAGGGTAATGCCGACAATCAGGGCGGCTTCGACCCCTTCTCGCAACGTAACGATGAATGCTTCTAACATCTGAGAAATGCCTCTATTATTGAAGAACGATATTGAAAATGAATTTCAATTTCATTATCTAGGATAGTCTTTTGGTTCTCGGGCCGTCAACGCGCCGAATCACCGGCGCGTGTGATCTGAATCACGCAACCCTTCGTTAGATGCCGCCGCCAAGCCGCGAACTACAAATGTTTGAGGAAAGCCTTGGCTTGGTCCAAGTAAGGGAAGAGTTTCTCTTCCGCCTGAAATTCGTTGGAATGCACGCAGCGCCGACTGCCGCGCAGTTTCACGGGATGCTTCAAGTGCAGCATTTCGTGATAGACGATGTACTCGACCGCGTAGCCGGGAACCCGCGGGTGATCGAAGACGCGACTCACGACGATGGCATTGTGAGCGGGATCGTAATGGCCGAGGCGGTTGCGGGCGTGATCGCGGCTCCACGTCATCTGCGGTCGGGCGAGTAACCCATAGAAGAATCGCTGGTTTAGCTCGTCAAAAATGTGCTCCAGATTGTAGGTTCGGCCCTCGGCGCCCTCGATTCGCTTGCGTCCGCGCATTTGGCGAACGAGGTGAGCTTTGTTGGTGATGTCCCGACCCGAAATATAGCGGCGGTATCGGGTCGAATGCACTCGCTCAATGGGTTTGCGGTACATCTTAGCTAACAGAATGTGAGCGATTGCCCGTAACACCGCTTCGGGCGCGCCTTCCAGCAAGTCTGAAAGGCGAACGAACAATTTGCCCTCGCGCATGCGAATGGTGTTGTTGATGTTCACGAAGGCAAAGAAATCCACCGTCAGTTCCGGTATTGGAGCTCGTGGGCGCAGTTCACGATAGATTTCCTCGAAGATTAGGAGAAGACTGTTGCTCACCTTGCGGCTAGAGTAGCACGGAGGAGTTTCATTTTTTCTTGTGCTTGGCTGCTTCTTCTTGTTCACTTAAGAGTTGCCGGTGCTCCTGCACGCTGCTGTCGATGGTATCGAGCACGTTGGATAGCAGGAAATCGTATTGTTTGGCCTCGTCCTTGTTTGTGTCGGCTGAGCTTTTCAAGGCACGCAGCTTGGCTTGAAATTCGTTGTCGGCTTCAATCACGCCCTTCAGCGGTTTTCGCAGGTCCGACTTTCGACCCACAAAGGTATCGATGTTGTCGTTCAACTCGTCATAGACGTCGAGAAAGTCTTGCAGCCGGTCGTGGGTTTGTTGAGCGCGATCGGTGATTTTGGGATCGGCACGCATTTGTTCGAGCGTGGTCAGACGGGTGCGGGCAAACAGAATGTAGAGCTTAAGCCGTTCAGCAGGATCTTGCGCAGCGTCGCGCAACTGGTCAGCTTCGATCGGATTGAGCGGGTCGCGACGTCGCTGCGCCCACGCGCTCGAGAGCAGTAACATGGCCAACAGCAGGCGAGCGAGCTTGCCCGAGGTAGAAATCATTTTCCCTTGCCAAACATGTGGGATAGAAGATCGGTGCGCAGGCTCTCCAGGCGATCCGCGGCGGCTTGCACCGGCGCCTGATCGTCGAAGTTCAAGCTGCGTTTGATGTCGCGCAACTTGGCGGCCATCTTTCTGAAGTCGATCTCCGTATTTTTGAGCCTCTTGCCCGACTGGATAGAGGCGTCATGCGCCTTTTCCGAGTACGTCACGATATCTTTGACCGCGGCCTGGGCGTCCTGCACTTTCCCGGCGGTGTACAACTCGTCAGCAGCCTTCAGTTGGCGCTCGGCGATTTCGACGCATAAAGCGGGACGGTCCTCGACTCGCGCTGATTCTTCCCGTGCGATCAGCTCCTGAAGAGTCTCCGCCTTGTAGGCGAAGGCCAGGAATGAAGTCGTCAGAAGAACCGCGATAGTGAGATTCCGGGAACGCATATTATTTCTTGGGCTCGATTGCGATCAGGCGATGCCGGGCTTGCCATTCCTGATCAGGATATTGTCCGTTTGCCAGTTCCAGAAATCGATGATAATTCTGCGCAGCCATTTTATAGTCGCGCAAGTGATCGTAGGCGCTGGCGCGAAGAAAATAGCTGACGGGAATCTCCGGTAAAAACTTGGCCCGCGCATCGGCTGCCTTGATTGCAAGTTCGTAGTTTTTGTTCTCATCGGCCGCCGTGGCCAAGTCGCCATACGCGGCGCCGAAGTCGGGCTTGAGCTTGACCGCCGTCAGCAGCTCTTGTTGCGCTTCAGGATACTTTCGCTCTCTCAGAAACACTACACCCAGACCATGATGTAGCTCAGCGTCATTCGGGTTGGCAGCCAGCAACGAGTGGTATTGCGTCTCGGCCAGATCGTATTTCTTGCTTGCGGCGTACAAATCCGCCAAATCGCGCTGCACGCTGGAATTTCCGGGATCAAGTTTCAACGCGCCTTGCAGTTCGTTGATCGCGTCATCGTTCTTCCCGATGACGACAAGGATGCGACCGAGTTGCATGCGGGCGGACACGTCTTCAGGGTGTGCCACGATGATCTTGCGCAGGACCAGATCGGCTTCCCCAAAGCGCTGTCCGCGCATGTAAATATTTGCCAAGCCAGTCAGGGCGTCGCCGGAATTAGGGTCGATGGCCAGCGCCTGCTGGTACTCTTGCTCGGCATCGGCGAAACGGTTTTCCTTTTCCTGCAACAGCGCGGCCGAGAGATGAGGCTCCGGATCCTTGGGCTCAAGGGCAGCGGCCTGCTTGTAGGCTTCGACGGCTTCGTCGGGTTTGCTGTTCTCAAGCACATGGGCCAGGGACAACCAGGCGCGCGCATGGCCTTCGTCTATGTTGGCGGTAGGCGTTAGAGTGGTGGCAGCGCGCAGAAATTGCTCGGCGTCGGGTTGGCCAGACTTGGCCAGCATGAGTCCGAGATTCAGATTTGACTCGAAAACCTCCGGCTTGGCGGCCACTGATTTGCGGTATGCCGCAATCGAATCAGGAACGTTTCCCATCCGGTTGTACACAAATCCCAAGTCAAACCAGGCTTGAAAGTTTCCCGGGTCGGTGACGAGTGCCTTTTTGAGCAACGATTCGGCGGACGCATCGTCTCCTTTTTGGATAGCGTTCTCGGCCTGTGTGAGCTCGGGTGGGCTGGACGAATCCTGGTCGACCACTTTGTGATGACGCACCGTCTGGCCGGTGTTCTGAGCGAAAGTCATCCCGCCGAGGCAGAACCCCAAAACCAGCAGGATAATCCGAGTTCGCTTACTTGCCCCCATCTCGTGACGACCCATTTCCGTTCAATATACCTGCCAGAAATTTCCCCGTGTAGGACATCGGCAGGCGGGCAATAACTTCTGGCGGTCCCGCACCAACGATGTAACCACCACGCTCGCCGCCTTCGGGGCCGAGATCAATTACCCAATCCGCGGTCTTGATCACTTCCAGGTTGTGCTCGATCACCAGAATCGAGCCTCCTGCATCGATTAGACGGCGAAAGGCGGAGAGCAGTTTGCTGATATCGTCAAAATGCAGTCCCGTGGTCGGCTCATCGAAAATGTACAGGATGCGCTGCTTCCGGCACGGCTGGTCTCCAGCGCTTCGCAGGCGGTTGGCCTCGCGTGCTGCGGGCTGCAAGTGAGCCGCCAACTTCATGCGCTGCGCCTCGCCGCCTGAGAGGGTCGTGGCCGACTGTCCCAGCCGCAAATAACCAAGGCCAACTTCCTCCAGCGTGCGGAGTTTCTCCACGATCTTGGGTGCGGCGGCGAAGAATTGCAGCGCTTCCTTTACGGTTAGGTTCAGCGCTTCGTGGATGTTCTTTCCGCGATACCGAACCTCCAAAACCTGCGGTTTGTAGCGCGCCCCTTTGCACTCTTCGCAAATGAGTTCTACGTCCGCCAGGAACTGCATTTCCACGGTGACAGTTCCGTCGCCCTGGCAGGTCTCGCAGCGTCCGCCGGGAATGTTGAAGGAGAAATGCCCAGCGGTAAAGCCGCGCTTCTTGGCTTCGGGCAGGGAAGCAAATAGATCGCGGATGCCGTCGAAAGCTTTGATGTACGTAACCGGATTGGAACGCGGAGTGCGTCCAATGGGAGATTGATCGACGAGCACAACCTCGTCGATGAACTCCGCGCCTTCTACGCCGTCCCAATGAGAGGCCGCCACGGGATCGCCGTTGGGCTGCTTTTTTGCCGCGGACAATGCCTGGTAGAGCACATCGTGCAGCAGTGTGGACTTACCGGAACCGGAGACGCCGGTAATGGCCACGAGCATCCGCAGCGGAACTTCGAGATTGATAGCCTTTAAGTTGTGGGCGCGAGCGCCGCGAATCTTAATCTGCTGCGGTCCGGGTTGGCGGCGCGAGCTTGGTATCTGGATGTGCAGTTCTTCCGATAGGTAGCGTCCGGTAAGTGACGCCGGCATTTTCTGAATTGCATCGTAGGTGCCCGTCGCGATCACCTTGCCACCGTTCTCGCCAGCGCCCGGGCCGAGGTCGAGAATTGTATCGGAAGCCTGCATTACATCGCGGTCGTGCTCGACTACCAGAATCGTGTTCCCCAGGTCGCGCAGATTGTGCAGGATCTTGATGAGGCGATGCGTATCCCGGCTGTGCAATCCGATGGACGGTTCATCCAGCACGTAAAGCGTTCCCACAAGACGCGAGCCCAGCGAGGTTGCCAGTTGAATGCGCTGCGCTTCGCCGCCCGACAAGGTGGACGCCAGCCGGTCAAGGGTCAGATATTCCAGCCCCACTTCGTTCAGGAAGCGGAGGCGCTCGCGAATCTCCAGCAGCAACCTTTCGGCGATGCCTTTTTCCTGGTCAGTCAATGCAAGCGCTTCAAAGAACGTCGACGCGGCTTCGACCGTCATGCGGCATACGTCGCAGATATTTTTATCATTTATCTTCACCTGCCTTGCTTCTGTGCGCAGGCGGGCGCCGTTGCAGGTGGAACAGACCGAATATCCCCGGTAGCGGCTTAGAAATACGCGGACGTGCAGCTTATATTTCTTTCGCTCCAGGTACTGAAAGAACCCCCGCACTCCCAGAAAACGCCCTTCGCCTTCAATGATCAGCCGCTGATGCTCAGGATCGAGTTCGTTCCACGGCACATCGAGCAGGATGTCCGTTTCGCGGGCAAAGCGCTTCAGGTCGGTAAACAGCGAGCGGTATTTGGGCTTGGTCCAGGGCTCGATTGCTCCTTGATTGAGGGTCAGGGATTTGTCGGGGATTACGAGGTTCAAGTCAAAGTCAATCGTGTTTCCAAATCCCTGGCAGCGCGGGCACGCACCGTATGGGTTGTTGAATGAAAATAACCGCGGTTCCGGCTCCTCGTAGCGGATGTTACAAACCTTGCATTCGAAGCGTTGCGAGAAACGCAATCGTTCGGAAGCTTGTTCTTCGCGAGAGGCCGTTTCGAAGATCACTTCGCCCGATTCGCGATAACTGATTTCAACGGCATCAACGATTCGCGCGCGGGAGTCTGCCGAAACCACCAGGCGATCTACGAGCAGAAAGACCGGTTCGGCAAAATTAATATTCAGCAAGGACTCGGGTGTGGAAAATTCGAATATCTGTCCAGCCTGATAGAGGCGGTTAAATCCGCGGGTACGCAGATCGAGCAGACGGCTCTTGAGTTGTTCGGACGGAAGTTTACTATCGTCGGTCTTTGCTTTCTTCTTGCCCTTGCGCTTGGTTGTCGCTGCAAGCGCATCCGCACTACTCGTGGCTTGCGTCGCACTCTGCAGCGGGAACAGCACATTCAGCCGCGTGCCCTCGTTCAACCTCATTAAGGCATCGGCAACCTCGTCCACTGTATCTTTCTTAACCTGCTGACCGCACTGCAGGCAGTAAGTACGGCCGACGCGGGCGAAGAGCAAGCGTAGATAATCGTAGATCTCGGTCGCAGTGCCGACCGTGGAACGGGGATTCCGGGTGGTGTTTTTCTGCCGGATCGCGACCGCCGGCGCGATTCCGTCGATGAGGTCGGCATCCGGCTTCTCAATGCGCTCCAAAAATTGGCGTGCGTAAGCGGACAGCGATTCTACATACCGACGCTGGCCCTCGGCGTAGATCGTGTCGAATGCAAGCGACGACTTGCCCGATCCCGACACTCCAGTGACCACCGTAAGGGAGTTGTGGGGAATCTCGAAATCGATGTTCTTGAGGTTATGAACTCGTGCACCGCGAACAACAATGGTTTCCGTGGACATCAGCAATGGGATACGCTTATTACTGCCGCATCCGCCCAGGAAGCCGGGCGTGCCTGATTCGCGCGCCGCTGGGTCCTCTGGCGGCCTCGGAGGGGATGCGGAATCTTTCATTATAGAGCAGGGCGTAGCCGGACGCAGGACAGTAAACTGGCTTTCGCGCTGACTTTCACACGCCAAAAAGGGTAATATCGTCCTTTTCAGCAATGACCTAAGGTTCGCGGAGCACAGCTACACTCGATGGTCTCGTCGATTGCCACTACACTGGCGCGCGTTACATCACGCAGCTTGCTGCGACCGGGCATTCTTGCCCTGCAATCCTTGCTGCTTTGCACGCTTCAGTTTTCGGCGTCCGATCAGTACTCAGGAAAGAAAGACAATGTTTATAACATCCTTTGGGTGCTCGTTTTTGGTTTCGCGACCCTGAATATTCTGGGACTGGTCGCGAGGCGCTTCGAACCTCGCCGCAGCAATCTTCAGTTCGGTGAGATATTGGCGATCACTGTAACCGTAGTTTCGGTTGTTCTGCTGGGTTGGGAAATGCTCTCCCTGTTCCATATCTTTCCTATCAAACTCCACCCTCAGTGAGCGCATTTGCGCTATGATTTCCGTATGGCGGAGAATACCGCGGCTTTCGATATTACCTGCCCGTGTTGCAGCGCGGTGCTGAAGGTTGACCCGTCGGCCAAGGGCGTGATCGCCCACACTGCCGCTGTGAAGCCCAAGATGTTCAATGATTTCGAGGCGGCTGCAAAGGCCATGAAGGAGCAGGACAGCCGTCGTGAATCCATTTTTCGGCAATCGGTCGAAGCGCAAAAGCACGCTGGAGATCTTCTGGAAAAGAAGTTCCAGGAAGCGGTCAAGAAGGCCAAAGAATCGCCGGACACTGGCAAACCCATTCGCGATTTCGATCTGGACTAGAACCTTCCCGGGACCAAAGGTTCGGCTTAACGCGAAACGTTTCACTCGTTGTTTTCATTGGTTCTTAATTTTTGATGAATTGGCCAAAGGCTGGACTTTTTCTGTACGTATGCTTCGGCGATCGAGCGTAAGATAACGCGCGATGCCCGATCTTCCCTTACTTCTCGGTCATCGCGGCGCGCGTGCATCTACATCAGTATCAGAGAACACCCCTGCCTCCTTCGATCTCGCTCTCAAACATGGGTGCGACGGTTTTGAATTCGATGTGCGCCTGACCAGTTGCGGGCGCGCCGTAGTTTGTCACGACCCCAAGATCGATGGCATCAATGTATCCCGGGCGGTTGCCGGACAGTTGCTTCATCTCTCGCTTCTTGATGACGTGCTGCAGCGCTACAGTCAGCGGGCGTTCCTTGATATCGAACTCAAGGTTGCTGGCCTGGAATCCAAGGTGCTCAACTCATTGCGTGAATACATGTTGGAAGAGGACTACGTGGTTTCCTCCTTCCTGCCGGAAGTCCTCATGGAGCTGAAGGCTCGGAGCGCGAAGATTCAGACTGGAATCATCTGTGACAAGCCGGGACTGCTGGCATGCTGGCGCGAAACCAACCCCGAGTATGTGATTCCTCACTATTCCCTGGTCACGCGAAAGCTGGTAAAGGAAGTGCACAACGAGAACAAGAAACTTTTCGCGTGGACAGTAAATAGCCAGACCGAGATGCTGCGGCTCGCTGATTGGGGAGTTGACGGCATCATCTCTGACGATACCGAGTTGCTGGCTCAGACCTTCGCGTGATCTGAGACTGAAAGTCCCATTGCCGGCGACGGCTTTCGCAGGAATCCGTCTCGTTCGTGTTCGACTCCTTCCAACTCTACGGTGGTGCGCTCTGCACTCCATCCCACCGCGGCGCCAATGCGCATTGCAGCTTCCCGGCTGCACGACGATGACCAGCACGGCCCCAGCGCAACCGGAACACGCCGCAGCAGCACATCGGCAAGCGTACAGGCACACTCATTGCGGAAGGCGTGTACCACCTCTGCCACAACGTGCATAGTATGGGGGCACAATGGAGCGCGCATTTCTGCGCTGTCGCGGGCTCCATGCGCGACAGCGCTCGCGCGCTTTCCATACCATTCCACCATGCCGCGTGCGGTGTCCGCGCTGATCCCACCCGCCTCCGCGACCTCGGCCGCCCACTGCTCCAGCATCGGATCAACACTGTCTTCCGACGCGACGGCAAGCGCGGGTGACGTGGTCTGTATCCCAATCCGCGCAGCGCACTCGCGTGCCAGGCTTCCCGCCGTGGTCAACTTTCCTCCGATTACCGAAATCATTTGTGCCACGCCGTCTGCGGAGTGATCGTGCAGATGGTGTTTGCGGGTTACCGACGACGGATTTTTCTTTGGTGAAAAGGGAAGCGGCCGCACTCCGGCGAATGCGTAATGTATGTCATTGCGCGACAGCACCAGCTTCGGAAACAAATGGAGTAACGACTGCAGCAGATATTCGATCTCATCCGCCGATGGCTGCACTCGTCCGGGATCGGATCCGTCAGCGACCTCGGTCGTCCCCACCAGAATTTGTTCGTTCCAGGGGATGACAAAAATCGGCCGTCCATCGATGGCCTCGGTATAGACTGCAGCCTCGGGTGCGCCCGCGAATTTGGGCAACACGATATGCGAACCGCGGACACCCCCGACCATCGGGTTCTCAGTCTGAATGTTGGAAGTCTGGCAGATGCCGTCTGCCCACGGCCCGGTCGCATTAATGACCCAGGTTCCGTCAACGCGCTCTTCTTTGTCGCTGAGCTGATCGCGCAGCCAGACGCCGGTCGCGCGCGCATTGTGAATTTCTACTCCCAGAACTTGCGTGTGATTGCGCGCCACCGCGCCAGCCTCGATTGCCTCCACCAGCCATTGCGCTACCAAGCGTTCCGGAAACTCGCACTGCGCATCATCGAAACTGAAAACAGAAAAGCGCTTTCCAGCATCCAGCAAACGCTCGAGCCTTCCTTGCTGCAGCCGGCTTTCACCTACTTCTCGCCCCGCCTGTCCCATTTTTCGGTAGAGCCATAACCCGGTGCGCACGGCGAGCGCGCTGCGGTGGCTTTTTTCATCGAGGGCCAGCAGGAACTGCAAGGGATGCACCAAATGCGGATAGCGCTGAAGCAACCACTGCCGCTCCCGCAACGACTCGCGCACCTGGCCAATGTCCCCGCGCTCGAGGTAGCGCAAGCCTCCGTGAATGATGCGGGTCGAACGGCTGGTTGTGCCCGCGGCGAAATCGAGTTGCTCGACCAGCAGCGTTCGTCGCCGAGCGCGGGCGCACTCCCGCGCGATGGCAACACCGTTGATTCCGCCGCCAATCACGATCACGTGGAAATGCTCGCCCTCTAAGGGTGGTCGCGAATTCATACGCGGGTTTAGATGCGGAGTCATCGGCGCTGGAACAAGCACTCCCAGTCTCGCCCATTTCTGCTCTCATGGAAAAGGTGACCTTAGTTTCGGCTCGCGGGAACAGCCAAATCACGTAGCCCCGGACGAAGCCTCTGGCGCTACGTATTTTGCCTCATTGCCCCCGCCCTCACGCCTCATTTACAGTGATTGCTCCCATGCCAACTACTGGAGAGCGTTTCGAACGAGCGGTTTCCATCATGGCCCGCTTGCGTGGTCCGGGCGGCTGCCCCTGGGATCGTGAACAGACCTTCGACTCGATTAAGCCTTATACGGTCGAAGAGACTTATGAAGTGCTCGAAGCCATCGACAATCGCGATTGGGACGAATTGACCAGCGAACTCGGCGACCTGTTGCTACAGGTCCTGTTCTACGCGCAGATGGCCAAAGACCAGGGAACGTTCTCCATCGACGAAGTCTTGGACCGGCTATCGCACAAACTGGTCGATCGGCATCCCCATGTTTTCGGAGACGTGAAAGCCGAGACCTCATCCGACGTTTTGCGCAACTGGGCAGCGCTCAAGGCCGAGGAAAAGAAAAAGCGGGTGGAAGTTAGCGGAGGAAAACCGGCGAACGCGGAGTCCGTCCTGGCGGGAGTTTTCGCGGCCATGCCAGCTCTGCTCGAGGCTCACAAACTGAGTTCGCGAGCCGCCGCTGTGGGTTTCGACTGGCCGAATGTGCAGGGATTGTTCGAAAAGCTGCGCGAGGAAACGGAAGAACTGCAAGAACAGCTCAAAGAGTTCCCGCCGCCAGGGCCGCAGCCTCAAGGACGAGGAATCGCCGGAGCAGGCCGCCCGCAGATCAGTGAAGATTTGCAACAGCGGCTGGAAGGCGAAGTGGGCGATCTTTTCTTCGTGTTGGTAAACATTGCGCGCTATCTTTCACTCGACTCCGAGTCCGCGCTGAAGAAAACTAATCGCAAGTTCAAGCGCCGTTTTCAATGGATGGAAGATCAGCTGAGCGCCTCGGGACGTTCTCCTCAGCAGGTCTCCATCGAAGAGCTGGAATCGTTATGGCAGCAGGCTAAGCAACAGGAGCGGGAAGGCCGGTGAGCGACGAGTCGATTGTCATTCGTAAATGCGATCAGCTCGACGAAATGCGAGCTTGCGTGGCTCTACAGAAAGAAGTCTGGAATTTCTCTGACGCTGATTTGGTGCCGTTGCGAATGTTCGTGGTTGCAGAGAAAGTCGGCGGGCAAGTGATCGGAGCGTTCGCGGATGGCGAGATGGTCGGGTTTGCCCTATCCGTCCCAGGCGCCCGCGGCAGGCATTCGTACCTGCATTCGCACATGCTGGCGGTGCGCAAGCAGCATCAGAATGCCGGACTGGGCCGACGCATCAAGCTTTTCCAGCGCGAGGATGCGCTTGCCCGTGGCTTTGAGTTGATCGAGTGGACCTTTGATCCGCTGGAAATCAAGAATGCGTATCTGAATATCGAGAAGTTGGGCGCCATTGCGCGACGCTACACTGTGAACCAGTATGGCATTACCTCTTCGCCGTTGCAGGGTGGCCTGCCCACCGATCGTTTAGTGGCCGAATGGTGGCTGAAGTCGAAGCGAGTCAAAGCGCTGCTGAAAGCGGGGAAGAATCCGCAGGTCGCAACCGTAAACACAATTTCTGTTCCGGCTCAGATATACGAATGGAAAGCTTCACCCACAACTCGAAGTCAGGCGAAAGAAGTGCAAGATCACAATAGGGAAGAATTCGTCACAGCATTCGCCGACGGCTTGGCGGTGCTAGGCTACGAGCGGGATCGGCAGGGAAGCGGAAAGTTTCTTCTCGGCAGGTGGGAGGAAGAGTGGATTTATCCCGCAACCTAGGACTTCTTCTCTGTCGCAAAGCAGTTTTCAGTAGCCGAAATCGATGCCTTCAGGAGATTTGTATGCGTGTTGTTATCGCCAACGTTATCTTGCTAGCGGTTTTGCTGTCAGCAGTTGCAGCCCAACAGACGGACTCCGCCAAGGATCAAACGAACCAGAAGAAGCCTGAGACGCAGTCCGCGAAAACTGAGAAGAAGGTTCCCGACGATGCTAGCAAGACTTCCGAAGCATCCGAGGAGCGCAAACCGGACGGTGACAAGGAGGCCGCCAAGGACAAAGACAAAGAGGAGCACTTCGACGTCGCCGAAGTCGCCCCGGTTGTAACCCATCATCAGATCGCGATTGATGGCAAGGCGCTCAAATATACGGCGACGGTCGGGCGGCTTCCTATCAAGCGTGAAGACGGCAAGATCGAAGCTGAAATGTTTTTCGTCGCTTACGCGGTGGACGGGCAGGAGGCCAACAAGCGTCCGCTGACCTTCGCATTCAATGGAGGGCCGGGGTCGGCATCCGTGTGGCTGCACATGGGAGCGCTGGGTCCGAAGCGGGTCGTGCTGCAACCCGATGGATTTATGCCTGCCGCGCCCTATCGCTTGGCCGAAAATCCCTACACTCTGCTGGATAAGAGCGATCTGGTGCTGGTGGATGCGATTGGCACCGGATTCAGCCGTGCGGCTGATGCCGAACTCTCGAAGAAATTCTGGGGAGTGAAGGGCGACATCCAGGCGTTTTCCGAATTTATCCGGCTGTATCTTACCCGCAACGGGCGCTGGACCTCGCCGCTGTTTTTGTTGGGCGAGAGTTACGGAACCACCCGCGCCGCTGGTGTGTCGGGTTATCTGGCCGATCACGGAATTGCCTTCAATGGGATTACGCTGCTTTCCACGGTGCTAAATTTCGAAACGTTGGAGGACAACAAAACCAACGATCTGCCGTACGTCCTGCTGATCCCGTCGTTCACTATGATTGCCGGTTTCCATCACAAACTGCCGCCGGATTTGAGCGCGGACATGGCAAAAGCCCGGCAGGAATCGGAACAGTGGGCGTCCACGGAGTACGCGTCCGCGCTGGCGAAAGGAGACGCGCTCACGCCAGAGGAACGGCAAAAGGCTATTGATCAAATGGCGCGTTACACCGGGCTGAACCGAGAACTGATCGATAATGCGGATCTGCGCATCGATGTCGCGAAGTTTACGCACAATCTTCTCCTGGAGCAGAAGGTTCGCGTCGGCAGGCTGGATGGACGTTTTACAGGGCCAGATCCCGATGGATTGCTGGATACGCCGTTCTATGACCCGACCCAGTCCGCGATTCTTCCGCCCTACACTTCGGTCTTCAATAACTACGTTCGAACTGAACTGGGCTACCAATCCGATATGCCTTACCACGTTTTTGCCGAAGGAGCTGGATTCGAGCACTGGGATTGGGGGTCAAGCATCAAAGGCTTTCCCGACACCGCCACCGCGTTACGTGAGGCGATGGTGAAGAACCCGTACTTGAAAGTTCTGGTGATGGAGGGGTACTACGATCTTGCGACTCCCTACTATGCCGCGAATTACACCATGGACCACCTGAACCTCGGAGGAAAGTACCGGCAAAACGTCTCATTCGTAACGTACGACGCGGGGCACATGGTCTATTTGCCGTTGGACAGCCTGAAGAAAATGAAGAATGACCAGGTGAATTTCATGGAGAAAGCTGGAGCGGGACAATAGAATTCTGATTTTGGTGAATGGATTGTGACGATATGAAAATTGAAGCCATCACCCTTCGTGAGATTCAAATGCCGCTCGTCCACTTTTTCGAGACGAGCTTCAAGCGCATTTTTAGCCGGCGAATCCTCCTGCTCACCGTTCATTGCGACGGTATCGATGGCTGGGGGGAATGCGTAGCCGGCGAAGACCCGTTCTACAGCAGCGAGTGGACGGAGAGCGCCTGGCCCACAATCACACAATACCTGGCTCCCGCGGTGTTGGGCCGTACGCTGTCAGCAGCTCGGGAGAGTGTGCCTCTCATGGCGAGAGTGCGTGGCCACGAGATGGCCAAGGCTGCCGTCGAGAACGCGCTGTGGGACGCGGAGGCTAAAGAGAAGCAACTACCTCTATGGAAGCTGCTCGGCGGCACGTTGCGGGAAATTTCCTGTGGCGTATCGATTGGCATTCAAGATTCCGTAGAACAGTTGCAGGAGAAGATTCAGACCGAACTTGCGGCCGGATATCGGCGCATCAAGGTAAAAGTAAAACCCGGCTGGGATGTAAGTGTGCTGGAGCGCATCCGCTCCCGCTGGCCTGAGATTCTGCTCAGTTGCGACGCCAACTCCGCTTACACCCTGGACGAACTCGAGCATCTCCGCAAGTTTGACCAGTTTAATCTTTTGATGATCGAGCAGCCCCTGTGGCACGATGACATTTATTACCACTCTCGTCTGCAACAGGAGCTGCGCACCGCGATCTGTCTGGACGAATCCATCCGCCACGCACGTGACGCAGCCAAGGCGTTGGATCTGAGCGCGTGCCGCATCATCAATATCAAGGTCGGGCGAGTCGGCGGTTTCTCGGAGGCCCGCAAGGTTCATGACGTTTGCGCATCCCGCAATATTCCCGTCTGGTGCGGGGGCATGCTCGAATCGGGGGTGGGGCGCGCCCACAACATTGCGCTTTCCACTCTGCACAACTTTTGCTTGCCGGGAGATGTTTCCGCCTCCAAGCGCTACTGGAAGGAGGATATTATCGAGCCTGAAGTCGAGGTCAGCCCACAAGGCACGATACTCGTTCGCGATGAACCGGGCACGGGCTATCGAGTGCGCGAAGATGTGATTGAGAAAATCACCGTTCGCAAGGAAACATTTCGCCCAGGAAAGTAGAGACGTTGCTTGCAACGTCTCTGCATTCTATTTAGGCTGGTCGGTTCATGGCCGCTGCCGATTCTCCGCAACCTCGCCTTCATGCTTCTTGAGGAGTTCCACCCCCTCGGCAAAACTCAAATTCGGAGGCACAGGGAGAAAATTGCTGAAGACCTCATCAGATTTGATATTGAGGCTCTTGAACAGAAGTTCCTTGCCGGTAAAACTGAGGCTCATGCGTGTCAGCTCCCAATCTCCCTGGATCACCTGCGCCTGCTCTATCAGGAAATGTCCGCCTCGATCCAGGTGGCCAAGGATGCCCCACCCGAAACCAACCTCTTTACTCAGAGTCGCGTCCATCTTGGCGATGCGATGCTGATTCGCATCGATCAGCAGATAACCCTGCATTCCGGTGAGCACCTGTTCCACGTGGCTGGGCGGACTGTATTGCGGATTAGGACGAAACTTCAGGCGAACCAACTGGTCGCCCACCTTTCCGACTTCCTGATTCCCAACCACGGTCCCGTCGAACTCATAGAGGAAAGCATCCGGCAGCGCCTTGATGATTCGGGTGGCCCGCTCCGCGTCCTCCTTCTCCGTCCGCTGCTTCCTTTTCAATTGCTCGGGATCGCGCATCAACCCGGACAGACGCGCGTCTTCTGCCTGGCGCTGCTCCGGCGTCAGCGGCTTGTCATTGAAGGAGATGATCAGGCCTGCCATCCCGGCGCGGGTTTCGACCACGAGCTTGGTCTGGGACCCATGCGGAGTTTCTTTGCGATCCATAAACATCGCTTTGGTGTCGCTGTTGCCTGCCGCAATGTCTCTCTGCACTGTCCGGCGCACGAGTTCGATTGGAGATTCGGAAGCTTGATCCGCAGAGAACGCAGACCCGATGCTAACCGCCAGCACGGCCGTCGCTATCGACAGCCTCGCCTTGAAGTGGATCGCTCTCATGCAACGTCCGTTCTCGTTAGAGGGTTCCTGGCTCACAGCCGTTGTACACGGCCACTCTTGGCTGCTGCAAGTCGGGGACCTAATTTGATACGACACTCTAAGGAGCAAAAAAGGCCCTGTGCCGACAGGGCCTTCAGAAAACCTCAGGTTGAAAGATCAAGTAAATTTATTTTCCCGTGTATGTACGCGGGGAACCGACGCCGGCACAAAAGTCCCAGCCGACCATACAGTGCGAATCCCCTTGCGTGATGTCGAAGAAATCGGCCTTATACTCCTTCTTGTTGGTGTACTCCTTGTAGATGACGGTGAGTTCGTCGTTGGTTGACTTCATCTTGCCGCCCGCGGCATTGACGATGCCGGCAAAGGTTGGAGAAGACCAACTGGTGCCTGCCACTCCTTGCCACTGGCCTTGCAGAACGACTGCAGTGCAGCAGAAGTCAGAAGCGACGTCGGGGTTTCCACGCTGTTTTCCAACAATATTCTGGATCACGCTCTGGTAGCTCGGGATGGGCTCATACAGGCTTATGCCGCCGCCGCCGCCCCCGTATTCTTCAGTGACGAAATCCCCTGAGGAATTCCGATCGAACATGGTTCCACCGACGGAGACCACGTTGGGCGAAGCTGCGGGATAGATCAGACCACCGATCCCCGAGTCCCCGCTCGCGGCAAAATAAACAACTCCCGGCGTCGCGAAAAGTTTGTCAAACTTCGCTTCGTTTGAAATCTCTGGGTCACCCCAGCTCATGCTGATTACGCCACCGCCATTCTTGGCCACCAACTTACTCGCCACAGTCACCGCATCCCAGTAGGGATCGGTGTTGCAAGTGCCCGCCATGCACAGTTTAGACTCCACCAGGAAGAGTTTGGCTTTCGGTGCCATGGCGTGAGCCCACTCGATGTCCAGGGCTTCCTCGAGTAGCCACTCATCGTAGACCGGAGGCTTGTGGCCCTGGGCGTACACGACTGTGAAGTCGGCTTTCGGTATGCCATAGAACTTCGAAAACGTGTCCAGATCGGACTTCGCAGTCGGATAGTAGCCAGCATCGATGATGGCGATGGCTCCCCATCCGCCGGTCGGGACAGCCTTGCTGGTAGCTATTGGGCAGCCTTTCGGTCCCTTCACTAACTTGTATACGCAGGCCAGAGACCCGGGCGTCTCAGCGGCTTGGGGTGGGCCACCTGTAGTATTGGGGACGTCCGGAACCGCAATCAAATAGTTTGTGTGTATGCGGCCCGGGTGCGGGACGCTGGATTCCGGAGTGATCAGCGTAAACCCGTTGATTTTCGTTTGGTCAACTGCCTGAGCAAAACTTGGAGAAAGATACGCGCCTAGCGACAATACAACGCCGGCAATTAGAACAACTACCATGGGAAGTTTCATGCTTGCTCTTTCCTCGAAGCGGGACTCGGTCTTCATTTCCAGACCGAGCGGTATTGTACACCGGCTTGGCGGCCAGCAGAAGGCGATTCGGCTCACTCCTATGAAATTGGTTTGTGCCTGAGTCGGCCAAACTATTTCGCTGAATCTCGTTTCTGGACCCCCCGGAATCCGCCAAATGGTTTAGAATCCGTTATTCCCGTTTGCACCCCGCGGTCGATACGCCAAAGGAGATGGTGGTTATGGACATGCCAAAGACCGGAGAGTTTGCACACATTGGTAAATCTGTCGTCATCAAGGGAGAGCTTTCCGGCAGTGAGGACCTGTACGTCGACGGCACCGTCGAGGGCACAATTCAACTGCACGGCAACAACCTGGTAATTGGACCCAACGGCCACGTCCACGCGGATGTCAATGCCAAGGGCGTGGTGGTCCAGGGCAAGCTGGAAGGCAACATCCGTGCCACGGACCGGGTCGAGTTGCGGAAGTCTGCGGTGATCGTTGGTGATATTGTTACGCAACGTATCGCAATCGAGGACGGCGCCTATTTCAAAGGCAAGGTGGAGATCCAGAAAGAAGCCAAGCCCAACCGGACTGAGCAGCAGAGCGACGCCAAGAGCGGGTCAGCTCCGGTTGCGAGTGGAGCGGCGGCTGCGACTTCCAGCACTTTGTCCTCAGGCACGGGTAGCTTGGGAGCAGCGGCACCGGGTACAACAGTAACCAAACAGTAGGGCATTTCACCGGCTCAATTGTCACAACCCGCGCTATATTTAGAGTGTGGGATTCTGTTGAGCCGGACGCCGGGAATTTGCTATGGCATCCGTTACGCACAGCTTCATGAAACTGTTTCGTGGTCCATTCACCGACTCCGCGCAAGCGGCCAGACCTGTGTCCATGGCGCAGCGGCTCACCCGCCGCTCCAGCGGACTCGGCGAAGTGTCGCGCACGCTCCGCTCCGAGGAACCGATTTGTGTTCTGGATATCGGCTACACGTCGGCGACTAACATTCGCTACCTGACCGAGCGTGGACATAAGATTTACAGCGAAGACTTGCTCGAGGCCTCTACCGATCCAGCGCTGATCACCAAGGACGAGCAGGGAAAGACCATTCTGGACAGCCGGCGGTTTCTTGCCGATAACCTGGTCTATCCAGCAGCGCAGTTCGACATCGTTCTGTGCTGGAATCTCGCCGACTACATGGATGAAAGTCTGGTCAAGCCAGTGGTGGCACGGCTGTGGTCAACCATAAAACCCGGAGGCATGCTGCTGGCGTTCTTTCATACTCGGGAAGCCGGACCCGATGCGCCCTGCTATCGCTATCACATTGTGGGCAATGACGTCCTGGAAATGCAGCACGTCGAAGCGCGAAGAGATTTGCGTAAGGGTCCGACCGGCGCCGTTCATACTGCCATCGAAAAGAGCTTCCGTCTGCAGCGGGTCTTTAACAACCGTCACATTGAAACTCTGTTCCGCGACTTCGGTTCGATCAAGTTCTTCCTGACCCGCGACAACATCCGCGAAGTACTCGTCGTCCGCTAGCCTAGAGACGTTGCAAGCAACGTCTCTACCGGGTTTTCCTTACCAGGTACTGCGTGATCGCGGGAGTCTTTTCCAGCAGGTGGAGTATCGGAATTCGTACGGCGTGCGGCAAACTGAGCATCCGCCGGATGTTCGACGATGTACGGAAAACCTGCGCAAGCCGTCGTTTATAAGTCTTGCGATATTCGCGAGCGGCTTCCGCTAACGAAATGTTTCCTGCGAAAAACGGAATCAGACACTGGCCGGCGAGACTGCCGCTACGCAGCGCCAGGGAGATGCCATCCCCGACGAAAGGATCCACAAACGCGGCAGCATCGCCGGCCATCAGAACTCCACCTCGCTCCGGTTGAGGCTCGTGAAAGACCAGCGGCGAAGTGCTCACCGGATCGCTCAGCAACTGCCATCCCCGACTGCGTTCTTGGAGCGCTGGATGCCGACGAAAGACCTCGGGCAGCGTGCTGGCCACATCCGCACGAACCATGGCGCAGGCGTTGACCCTTCCGGATGGGGCGACGTCGTTTCTTAATTCGACTGGTTGTACCCCGCAATAGCCGCCATCGAAAAAATAAAGATCCACGGAAGCCTGCTGGGTACGCTCCGCGAAATGTCCTTTGAGCCCAAGCCATTTCACGCCCGGGTCCGGGGTTGCAGGATTCAGCTTCGACCAGCGGCCTGACGAGTTAATTAGCGCGCGACTTTCAAAAGTTCCCACCGAAGTTTGCACCAGAAACGGACCAGTTCCCGAAACGCTCCGCACGGTCACCTGCTGCCGGCCATCGACCCCGCATTGTCTTGCCGAATCCCACAGGGCCGAATCGAGGTCAAGGCGGGAAATGCTGGCTGCGGGCGGATCGACCGATGTTTGGATCGTGCGGCCGTCGAGAAAAACGCGAGCGTGCGGAATTCGAGTGGCGTCGGCCAAAAGCTGGGCATGGTCCACAGCCAGCATGTCAGCCAGCAGATCGAGCGATTCGGCGGAGACGAATTCGCCGCAAACCTTGTGACGAGGGAATCGCCCGCGTTCAAGCAACAGCACGCGAGCACCGTTGCGGGCGCACGTGATCGCCGCGGATGTTCCGGCTGGGCCCCCGCCGATTACGATCAAGTCGTAAGTCACGCTAAACTTTCCATGCGATCGCACCCATCCGGTACAGAGGATGGCGCTCAACCTCTACCCTCGCGGCTGCGGTTCGCTCCAACATCTGACTCATCTCTTCTATGGTATATGCCCGTCGCACCGAAGCCGGCGCGTCATGATGGGTGAGATGACTGCGATAGAGTGGCAAGCTCAAATACGCCAGGGCAAGGTGTATTGGATCGCGGACGATATCGTTGATGATCACCGCGATGCGGCAGACCCGCAGGCCCTGGTTCACGAACTGCACGACCTCCAGAGGTTCCAGATGATGTGCGAAGAGGCAACAGCTTACCAGATCAAAACTTCCGTCCGTGAAGGGAAGAGCGAGCGCGTCTCCGACCACCGCGGAAGCTCCATTCCCTGAACTGTTTTTCAGATGCGAGTGAGCGCGATCAAGCAGCGTGACGTCCAGCTTGGTTCCCAGTCCTCGCAGGCGTTCGGCGGCAGCCTGGGGTACATATCCAGCGCCAGCTGCGACTTCCAGCAAGGATAGCGAATTGGCATGGACTTTCTGCGACACCTTCGCGATCATCGACTGTGTCGTCTCAATCCCTCCGAACCACTGATTGATGTGACGCAAGTCAGACAGTGCAGTAGTGACTTCGGCAGGCGTGCCGGAATCAGTGTCGAGCAATTCGGGAATGAGTACGCGCTTCATAGTCAGGAAGCAGAACAGCCGCAGCATTTTAATCGCGGTCGGCAGTTGAAAATTGACCGCTGTACTAAACTTCCGCCAGCTCTTCCTCAAGCAGTTGCTTGTTATAAAGATCGGTGTAGTAACCGTCCCTGGCCACGAGTTCATCATGAGTGCCAAGTTCCACAATTTGTCCAGCGTGGAGGACGGCGATGCGGTCGGCGTTGCGCACCGTGGACACGCGGTGAGAAATGAAAATCGTCGTACGCCCGCGCATGATTTCGCGCAGATGATTGAGGATCTTATCTTCAGTATGAGTGTCGACGCTGGAGAGCGCGTCGTCGAGAATGAGAATGCGGGGATTGCGAATAATAGCGCGCGCGATCGCCGTACGCTGCTTCTGGCCGCCCGACAGAGTAATGCCGCGCTCGCCCACGAGAGTCCGATACTGCTCCGGAAATCCTTCGATCTCATCAGCAATGCTCGCCGCCATCGCCGCGGAGCGGACTTCTTCATCCGAGGCGCTCTCCTTGCCGAAGGCAATATTCTCGCGCACCGTTTCGCTGAATAGAAAAGTCTCCTGCGGCACAAAACCGAGATTACGGCGCAGGCCCGCGATCGGATAATCCCGCACAGAAATGCCGTCAATGAGTACGGTTCCCGGCTCGGCATCGTAAATCCGTGGGATCATGTTGACCAGCGTGGTCTTGCCCGATCCCGTTGGTCCTACAATTGCCAGGCTGCTCCCAGCCGGAATGCGCAGATTGATGTCACGCAAAACCGGCGTGGAGTCATAGGAAAAGTTCAAGTGCCGGAATTCGATTTCACCAAGAATCTGTTCGGGAAGGGACGACGAGCCCGTCGCGACTGCGGCTTTGATCGCCTCGCTGTCCTCAATCTCCGGCTTCTCCACGAGAATCTCGTTGATGCGCCCCATTGACGCGGTCCCGCGCTGGAAGATATTTATGACCCAGCCCAGAGCAATAATGGGCCAGGTAAGCTGCACCATGTACGTGTTGAACGCAACAAAACCGCCCACCGTAATCCGCCCGGAAATCACCTCACGGCCGCCCAGCCATAGCACCAGCACAATGGCGAGTCCAAGCATGGTTTCGAGCGTGGGCCAGAGCATGCCCATCAAACGAACCAGTTTCAAACTACGCTTGATGTATTCCTGATTCGCAGTCTCGAACCCCGCAATCTCAGCTTCTTCCTGCACGTAGGCGCGAATGACTCGCGCCCCGGAGAAGTTTTCCTGAGCTCGAGCCGAGATATCAGAAAACATTGCCTGGATTTTCTCGAAGCGTTCATGAATCAGACGGCCGAAGTGCTGAATCGTGATGCTCACAATCGGCAAAGGCAGGAAGGCGTACAGCGTTAGCTTTGGGCTGATGGAGAGCATGAAAGCCAGCGCCCCAGCGGTAAACACAATCGTGTTTGCCGAATACATAATGGCCGGCCCCAGCAGCATGCGCACGGCATTGAGGTCGTTGGTGGCGCGCGCCATAATGTCGCCAGTGCGCGTGCGCTGGTAGTAGGAGTAGGAAAGGCCTTCCAGATGGCGAAAGAGGTCGTTGCGCAGATCGAATTCGATTTCGCGGGAAACCCCGATCACGATCCAGCGGGTTAGAAACTGAAAGATCCCTTTGATGGCGGCGACCGCCAACAGCAGCATTGCGTAGGTAACCAGTTTGTGTCGAGTGATTCCAAGATGCAGGTCATCCACAGCCCGCCGAATTACCAGCGGAAAAAGAACCCAGATTCCATTCATCAGGAAAACGCAGACGGTCCCCGCCACGTAGCTGCGGCGGTACTTTTTGAAGTAGGGAATCAGGGGACGCAGGCTTTTCGGCAGCATCGCTGGTTAGATGCGATTCTACCAGCGCGAGCTTCAGTTTTGCCGCATTGTCCCCCGAAGCCGGGCAGACGCTTGGCCGCGACCAATCGGGGTGAACGCAATCAAGCCGGCAGTCGCCAGCAACACCACCCAGCTCCCCAGAAAGAACCAGGTGGAATCGATCAAGTAGGAATAAACAAGATCAGCATCCATGATCACACCCTCCACGCACATCGACTCAGCAGATGCTTCGGTCTTTCAGTTGTGCTTTTCCTGTTAGCTGCCTGTACTCGTTAAGAATCTCGCAAACGGCATTGAGCCGGCCAAGCGACGTCAGATGAATATCTGTCACCGCTTGTTCGATCTCCGACATCCAGCATTCGACGGCTCGCTCCACGCCAATCGCCATTTCCCCGGCGATCACATCGACCAGATCGGTTGGGATTGCTGTAGTGGCCACGACATTACCCGCCTTTCTCTTAACTGTCAATCGGTCCGACAACCCTCTCACTCAGGAGGAGGTTCCCCCTCGGTCCCTCCTCCTGCCCATCAAATCACTAATTGGGCGCTTGTTCCGAGTGAGCTCCCTGCTCCTGCATATGTTGCTCGAAGCGCTGCTGCCGCTTCGCCATAAACTGAGCCAGCTTGGTTTTCTGGTCCGCGGTAAGAACCTGGTACGCCTCAGAGGCGATGCGCGCGTGTTGCACTTCGAGCTGCGCGTGAACTTGCGCTCCCTGAGTTGCAATCGCCTGTGCCTTGGCCTCATCAAAGCTAACGCTCTGGATGAGCTGCATCATCTGTTCGTGGCTCTGCATTTCCTGCTGGAACAAAGGTTCAAGCGCCGGTTGTTCTTTGGCGATGATTTGTTTGATTTGTGCCTGTTGAGCATCGCTCAGATCCAGGTAGTCGGCGAACATGCCCAACATCGGCCCACCGAAAAAATCGCCACCGTGCGGACCACCGTGGGGTTGTGCTATCGCAATGCCCGCCACCAGCACGACAGCCAAAGCTGCAAACGACATTTTGCTGCGAAATTTCATAACTTCTCCCTTGAGCATTCCCATTGGATCGGGAAACCTCAGATTGCTCCTGATGATAGAAACACTTTTCCCGCTCGGTGGTGGTAAAGAGTCGGTCAACCGGAGTAAAGTTTTGTAAAGCGCGATAAACGCTGGATTGACAATTCTTTACCACGCTTACCCGCGCCCCTAACTAAAATGAAAAAAGTGGATCGCATTCTGGTCATCGACGACGACACGGAGCTGTGCAGCCTGGTAGGTGAGTATCTTGAGCCAGAGGGCTTTCAGATCGAATCGGTTCATGAAGGCAATCGCGGGCTCGATCGTGCCCTGAATGGGGACCACCTGCTGGTGGTGCTGGATGTGATGTTGCCCGGCATGAACGGC
Organism: Terriglobales bacterium; assembly: GCA_035604895.1. Taxonomy (GTDB): domain Bacteria; phylum Acidobacteriota; class Terriglobia; order Terriglobales; family Acidobacteriaceae; genus JABDBE01. The sequence continues at coordinate 27,995 of DATNHO010000112.1, forward strand.
TTCGACGTGTTGCGACGGATACGGAACACGTCGCGCATTCCCGTTCTGCTGCTCACCGCGCGCGGCGAAGATGTGGACAGGATCGTGGGCCTCGAAATCGGCGCCGACGATTATCTTCCCAAGCCTTTTAATCCTCGTGAACTGGTTGCCCGCATCCGCGCCATTCTGCGGCGAACCCAGGTTGGAGAAAAGAGCGCGGACAAAGCCGGCGAAGGCGAGATCCCCGACGTCGTGCGCGTTGGTGACATCGAACTCGATCCCGCTACTCGAATTGTTCGCCAGAATGGCAAGCCGGTGGAGTTGACCTCGGTCGAATTCAATTTGCTGCATGTGTTATTGCGTGAAGCCGGACGCGTCGTCACCCGCGAACACCTGGTGGATGCCGTGCTCAGCCGCAAGTTTTCTCCCTTCGACCGCAGCATCGACATGCACGTCAGCAAAGTTCGCAAAAAGCTCGGCGATTCCGACAACGGCAGTGACCACATCAAGACCGTGCGTGGCGTGGGATACATCTTCGCCCGTCCTCGAGACAATGCCACGAGCGAGGCGACCCGGAGTGAGGGGGCATGAGAAGCCTGTTTGTCAGGATTTTCCTTTCCTACTGGATCGCGCAAGCGCTTTTCGTGGTGCTCGCCATACTGGTCACGTTGGCCATCCATCCCTCCGGCGAAATTGCTAATGTACAGGCGCAACAATCGAGGTTTCTCAACGAGGCGGTGCAGGCTTATCAAACCGGCGGACAGGAAGGCGCGAGGAACTATCTCCGAACGGTGCGCGATGCTCAGCACGTGCGGTTGTTTCTCTTCGACGAGAATACTCGTGATTTGACCGGACGTACTCCGCCCGATTGGATTCTGCGCGTGGCCCGCGGTCAAACCGCAACCGCCGACCGCCTGTGGGGACGGTTCGGCCCCGGCCGCTTTCTGCGGCAGTCTGCGGCATCCGCCGACGGACATTCCTACATTCTGGTTATCGAGTTTCCTCCCGAAGATCACGGTTTCTTCGGTCCGCACGGAGTGCCTCACTTGGGCATTCTCATCGCGATCGTTTCCTCTGGCTTCGTCTGTTACATTCTGGCGCGATACTTGACCTCGCCCATCGTGCGGCTGCGGGCTGCGACTCAGAAGTTAGCGTCAGGCGATCTCACCGCGCGCGCTGGTGTTCCCAAATCCCGGCGGCACGACGAAATGGGAGAACTGATGCGCGACTTCGATCGCATGGCCGAGCGCCTGGAAAATCTGGTGAACGCCCAGAGCCGGCTGCTCACGGATATTTCTCATGAGTTGCGATCTCCCCTCGCCCGTCTGAATGTCGCTCTGGAACTGGCCCGCCAGCGCAGCGGCCCGGAAGCAGGCACTGCGCTCGATCGCATCGATCGTGAAACCAACCGTCTGAATGAACTGATCCAAAAGCTTCTGACGATTGCTCGCCTTGAGTCCGGAAACGAATCGATCGAGAAGCTTCCCGTTCACCTCAAACAGATCATCCATGAAATTGCGCACGACGCGGCCTTCGAAGCGCAAAGCCGGCATTGCGAAGTCGAAGCCACGGTCGTGGATGACTGTGTCGTGATGGGAAGTCCGAGCCTGCTGCACAGCGCGATCGAGAATGTAGTGCGCAATGCCATCCGCTATACCCGCGAAGGCACCGGCGTCGAGGTGCGCCTGGAGCAGGGCGTGGGCTTACCGAACATGGGCTTGCAGAATTTGGGAACACCGAACGACGGCGCAGGCCGTCCCGAAGCCGTGGTGCGCGTCACCGATTCCGGCCCCGGCGTGCCCGAGGGTGCGCTGGATAAACTCTTCCGTCCGTTCTACCGCATCGACGATGCCCGCGGACGCCAGACCGGTGGCGTCGGCCTCGGACTGGCAATCACAGATCGCGCCGTCCGTCTGCACAGCGGGACCATCCGAGTATCGAATCGCCCGCAAGGCGGCCTGATGGTCGAAATCCGCCTGCCCCTCTCCTCTGTGGAAGCAAGCAACCCAGTCGACCAGCAAAGCATGACAATTCTGTCGCGCGAACTGTAGACGCAGGCGTCATCGCCGGTGCGGAAAAATCGATGCTCTTTTCGAACTCACCCCGTAACTAGCGCTCAGGATGAGTTTCGCCGACCGATTTCAACCAGCGACCTTCACCCGGTCCATCAACATTTCCCATACGGCCTTCCAAATCTGCTCAACCGCTGGACG
>DATNHO010000113.1:0-8137 GCA_035604895.1 Terriglobales bacterium
TGTTTCTGAATCGCGTCGTAAGCAGCGAGCACGGCTGCACGACGAGCGGACGCCGACGCACTGACGCGCCGTCCGAGATCAGCGAGATAGTCAACGCAGGCTGTAATCCCGGCGATGCATTCATGATTTAGAGTGCCCCACTCCCAGCGGTTGGGTATCGCGTTGGTGTTGGCGCGAACCTTGTAGGGGTCGAGCCGTTTCAAGTGCTCCCGCTTACCGTAGAGCACGCCCATGTGCGGCCCGAAAAACTTGTAAGTCGAGCACACCAGGAAATCGCAGTCGAGCGCGCGGACGTCAATGGGTCCGTGTGGCGCGTAATGGACTGCGTCAATATAACTCATCGCGCCACGCTGATGGGCCAGCCGAATGATCTCCTTCACGTCGTTGATTGTGCCCACTGCATTCGAAGCGTAGCCGACCGCAACCAGCTTGGTCCGATCGGTGATCTTGCGCGCCACGTCGTCCATGTCGAGGGTGCAGTCGTCTTCATAAATCTCTACCATGCGAATGGTCACGCCGCGCTCTTCCAGCGCACGCCAGGGAGAAATGTTGGCGTCGTGATCGAGATGGGTGAGCACAATTTCGTCGCCCTCGCCAAGTTCGCGCCCAATCGAGCGGCTGATGGCGAACGTCAGCGAAGTCATGTTCGGGCCGAAAATGACTTCATCCGGATCGCAGCCCAGGAAATCCGCCATGGCGGAACGCGCGCCCGCAATCATTGCGTCCGTGTGACGACTGGTGGCGTAGGCGCCGCCAGTGTTGGCGTTGTCGCGCTTCAGATAATCGGAGATGGCGTCGATAACGCGCTGCGGAACCTGAGTTCCACCCGGACCGTCGAGAAACGTCGCAGGATGGCCGTTGACAATTTGGGCGAGAGACGGAAACTGGGAGCGAACCCAGGCAAGGTCGAGAGCGTTTATTGTTTCAGTCTGAGCAGTCGACATAATTTTCTGTGCAGACGCAGCTTGCTACGTCTCTTGGACGGCGCGAACAAAATCAGCCAGCATCCCGTAAGCAGTGGCTTCCAATCCCGGGTTGTTCTCGGTAATCGCAAGCCCAGGAAAGATGTCTGTCTCAAAATACACGATCGACGATGTTCCCGCGACCCAGGCCAGCGGATCGCTTAAGGGCACCTGCTCCGGTCGAACGCTAGCCGTCACGCCTTGATCGGTCCGCTGAGCGCGGCATACCAGCTTATAAGGCGTGCCGTTGGCTCGCGCAGCGCGAACCGCTTCTCCGCTCAGATTGCCAATGCCCTCGCGTTGAATCTCTTCCAGCCGAAGCGGCACTCCCATGAGCACACGAACCAGAGCAGCGACTTTTACCGCTGCATCCCAACCTTCAATGTCATTGCTCGGATCAGTTTCAGCAACACCGATTTGCTGTGCTTTCGCGAGCGACTCTTCAAAGCTGAGACCTTCTTCCATGCCGCTGAGGATCACATTCGTGGTTGAGTTCAGGATGCCGCGAAATCCGTGCAGATGAACGAGCGGAAGGCTGTCGCGGAACATAGCGAAGATGGGCACGCCATCCATCACGGTGGATTCAAATAGAAATCTTCGCCCCTTCGCCGCCGCAAGAGAACTCAGTTCCTCGTATGCGTGCACGATGGGGCCTTTATTAGCAGTGATGGCGTGAGCGCCCATCTCGAGGGCTGCGCGAATATGATCAATCGCAGGCTGGCCGTCGCGCGGACTGAGCGAAGTGGCTTCGAACAAAACGTCGGCTTTCGCCAACCGGAGCCACTCTCGGACATCGTGTGGCGCGGGCGCTGCAAGAGCCGAGCGCGCGACTGCATATTTTGCGTGTAACAGCAAATCCAGCCCATCTTGGTTGGCGATCCAGCCCATCCGCCGCGTCGCCACGCCGGTGATCCGCCACGCGATGCCCCGCTCTCGTAGCTCGCGATCCTTTTTCTGAAGCAGGCGGACCAACGTCCGGTTGACGTTGCCAAAGCCGAGCAGGCAGAGTTTATACGTGCGAATGAGTTATCTCCCGGATCAGCCCGGCCAGAGGCGGACCGCAACAAAGTCAGCCCATCGTGGTCGTGTGCTCGGGCTGGATCTTATAGATCACGCGCACTTCCGAGGCTTGCCGATAAGGATACTTATCGACGCCCAAATACTTCTTAGCCATCTTGTCAATATGAGCGTCGGCGCCCTGCTCGGTGATCTCGACCACGCGGCCCCGGATTTCAAGGTAGCGATAAGGATTCTCGGGATCGACGATCGCCATCGCCACGCGCGGATCGCGGCGGACGTTGCGGTCTTTCTGACGCCCCTTGGCCGAGTTGAAAATTACAAGATCCCCTTCCAAGTCGCACCACACCGGCGTCACCTGTGGACGGCCATCGGGCATCAGTGTCCCCAGGCTGGCGAAGGCGCGCTTGCTGAACAGGTCGCGATATTTCTCCGGAATCGCTTCAGGCATTCAAATTCCTCCTTGCGGTAGTATTACCAAGCAGAGTCGAAAGAATTATAGACGGCACGGCGGGTTCCGTGTTGCGATGTGGATTTCTGCTTTGAAGCGGCAGCATTTACAATTTGCCACTTAGTTCAGTTCCAGGATTCGCATCGGCCTCCGAAGGCTGTGCGATCACAGCACTTTATTGAGTGAAACATGCCAACAGAGAATTTCCGCAGACCCGATCGATCGCTGTATTTCATCGCGTTTCTCGTACTCAGTCTTAGCGCGGGAATCCGCGCTGTAGCCCAGGGCCCGACACCGAGAGCCGTTCCCACCATCGTCTTCATGACCGACTTCGGCACAGTGGACGATTCGGTGGCCATCTGTCGCGGCGTGATGTATTCGATTGCCCCGGACGTGCGCATTGTTGACCTCACGCATCAGGTCACGCCGTTTTCCGTTCTCGATGGAGCGCGCTTCCTGTACGGTGCGACGTCATACTATCCGCCAGGGACGGTGTTTGTCGTGGTGGTGGATCCGGGAGTAGGCAGCACCCGGAAAGCCGTGGTGGTGAAATCGAAACGCGGGCAATATTTTGTCCTGCCTGACAACGGATTGATGACGCTGGTGCAGGATCGTGACGGAATCGAGAGTGCGCGCGAGATCACGAATCGCGACTGGATGATCGGGGCTGCGTTGTCGTCCACTTTTCATGGCCGCGACATCTTTTCACCGGTCGGCGCGCATCTGGTACGAGGCGAAGACTGGACCGGCGTTGGACCTGAGCTCGAGGTGAGCAAACTGGTCCGCTTGGACATTGCGCCGGCGAAGCTCGATGAACATGGGTTGAGTGGGCAAGTGATTGCGACCGACGGGCCGTTCGGTAACCTGGTCACGAATATCAGTGGAGACGAATTCCTCAAATTGGGCTACGCGCGTGGCCAGGCCGCGCACGTCACCATCGGCCAGAACGGCATGGATATTCCCTTCGTACGCACTTTCAGCGACGTGCCTCTGACCAAGCCTCTGCTGTACATCGACTCTCGCGGGCGTCTAGGTTTAGCTGTGAATCAGGGAAGCTTCGCGGCAACCTACGGAGTAAAGCCTCCGGTTGCAATATTTATTCCGCGCGCAAACAAGTAGCGGCTCGATTTCACCGCAGTTTTCAAGGAGAAAACACATGAGCAGCCAACGATCAATCGCAGGCATGAACCGCAGAGTGCGACCCATGATCCCATTGATCCTTTTGTTGTTGCTGCCCTCTCTTCTTTTAGCGCAAAGCTTCCGCGGCTCAATTCGCGGGAAGGTGGTCGATCCGAGCGGCACGCTCATTGCCGGAGCGAAGGTCACCGCCAGGAACAACGCGAATGGTCAAGTGCGTGAGGCCGAAACGGGCGACGACGGCGCCTACGTGCTGGTTGAGCTTCCTGTCGGGGAGTATGTCGTCATGGCGGAATCGTCTGGATTATCGCCAGTGGCACAGAACGTCATCGTCAACGTTGGCTCAGATACAACCGCGAACTTCGATTTGACAGTAGTGAAGAAGAGGCTTGAACAGCTGACCGTCACCGAAGAAGCGCCCGTCATCGATACCACGCGCGATGTGCTGAGCGAAGTCGTTGACCAGAAACTGGTCGCCGAACTTCCCCTCAACGGCCGCGATTTCGGAAAGTTGGTTGCCCTGTCGCCCGGAGCCACAGTGGATCCCTCCGGTGTTGCCGGCACGCAAGGCGGCTTCGGACAATTCAACATTAACGGTAACCGCGACCGCTCCAACAATTACATGCTCGACGGCACGGACAACAACGATCCGTTCTTCAATAACTCGGCGCTGAACCAAACCGGTATCGGCGGTGCGCCGGCGTCGCTGCTCCCGATCGATGCCATTCAGGAGTTCAACCTGCAGTCGCAGTTTGGCGCCGAATACGGCCGCAACAGCGGCTCCGTGGTCAACATCGTGACCAAGTCCGGCACCAACAAGCTGCACGGCTCGGCTTTCGAGTTCCTGCGCAACAGCGCGTTAGACGCGCGCAACTACTTCAACAGCGACCCGCGCAAGTCCGTTTTCCAGAACAGCAACTTCGGCGCCTCTTTGGGCGGCCCGCTCATCAAGGACAAAACTTTCTTCTTCGGCGCCTACGAGGGTCAGCGCGAGCAGGTGGGCTCCGACTTTCTGCTCCTGGTCCCAACCCAGAGCCAGATTCAGCAAGCCCGCACCATTGCGGGAGCGATCAACGGCACGCCCAGCAATCCCGTAATCAATCCCGGGCTGGATGCCATTCTGGCGTTTTATCCGAAAAGCAACACCAGCGAAATTCCCGGCGTAGTGCGCGACAAGAACGATGGGGACAACTTCATCGTGAAGCTCGACCACAACCTTTCCGACACAGAATTGCTCACCGGCCGCTATGCTTTCAGCCAAAGCAATCAGACTTTTCCTTTCGGGTCGCCGGGAGGCTTTGGCGCAGGATCACGATTGCCGCAGTTCGCACAAACCTCGCCCACCCGGGTGCAAGTCGTTTCCATCAGTTTACTTTCTACGTTAAGCAACTCCATGATTAACGAAGAACGTTTCGGCTACAGTCGCTACCGAACGTCGTTCAGTTCGCTCGATGCCAACTTCAACCCCGACAGCATCGGTCTGAACTTCGGTACAGGCAAGCTTGGCTTACCGGAGTTTGACTTCACCAACATCGAGAATTTGGGCGCGACCGGTTTCAGCGTGCCGCGCGGCCGCACCAGCGGAACCTATCAATTTCTTGATAACTTCACGTGGCTCACGGGCCGCCATACCCTCAAATTCGGAGCGGAGTTTCGCCGCGCCAAAATCAGCAATTTCAACGACAACCTCGAGCGCGGAATTTTCGAGTTCACGGCGGGTATTGGCCTCAGTCCCGACCCCGTGGTTGATGCGTTAGCAAACTTCTACACCGGCGGCACGCAGGACACGAGCTTCTGCTGCACCTCCGTTTCGGTTGACGCGGGGAACACGCAGCGCACGACCTACAACAACGGAATCAGTTTCTTTGCGCAGGATGATTATCGCGCGACTTCGAACTTCACGCTGAATTTCGGCTTGCGCTGGGAATATTTCGGCCCGATGAGTGAATCGAACAACCTGCTTTCAAATCTCGGCCGGGACGGCAACCTCGCTATGGTGGGCACCGACGGCCTCAACGGCCTGTACAAGCGCGATCTGCACGACTTCGGCCCGCGCCTGGGATTCGCCTGGCAGGTCACGAAGAACACCGTGATGCGCGCTGGTTACGGAATTTATTATGACTACGTGCCGCAGGACATCCTGATCGCGAATTTCACCACCTCCGCCGGAGTCGCGACCAATCCCATCGGACCTCAAGCGGTATTACCGTTGAACTTTGATTCAGCCGCGTTTAATGGCACCACGCCGAATGCGCCCATCATGAACGGCGTTGCATCGCCGCCGTACTCGATCTTCGTTACTCCGCAGAACTTCCGTTCTCCCTACACCCAGAATTGGAATTTCAATATTCAGCAAAAACTGGCAGAGAACGCATCATTTGAAACCCGTTACGTGGGCAGCAAGGGCACGCACCTGGTGCGGCTAACCGACCTGAACGAACCCGATGCCAACGGCACCCGCCCGAACCCCAACTACAGCGCAATCGACGAGCTCACGCCATCGAGCTCCTCCAGCTACAACGCGCTGCAGGCCATCGCCCGAATCCAAAATGTTCACGGCGTTTCGGGCTTTGCAGCGTACGTGTTTTCCAAGGCGATCGACGATGCTTCCGATGGAATCGATTTCGTTCCGGGCGCTGCATTCCCTCAAGATCCTGGCAATCTGCCCGCTGAGCGTGGGCCTTCCCTTTTCGATACGCGCAATCGCTTTACCGCAGCCATCAACTACGATCTTCCATCCTGGAACCGCTTACGGAAGTTTGGCTCAGGCTGGCAGTTGAACACGATCATCAGTGTTCAGAGCGGCCGTCCAATCCCAATCGCCAACTCGACCGATACCAGCGGCCGGTTTTATTTCAATCAACGCCCCAACGTCGTGCCGGGAGTGAATCCTATTCTGCCCAATTGGACGCCGAGCACCGGCTATCTCAATCCACTGGCTTTCATACAGCCAGCTTCCGGAACCTTCGGTAACCTTGGCCGCGACTCGATCTTTGGACCCGGACTTAGCAACGTCGATTTTTCCGTCACCAAAAACACTCGCCTAACGGAACGGCTGAACCTGCAATTGCGCTGTGAATTCTTCAATATCTTTAACCATCCGAATTTCGCCCTGCCGGCGCACAATATCACCCCCGGATACATCGACAATGGAACACCGGGCAATCCGCAGATCGTGCCAAATCCCGCCGCCCATGTGAATGGCGATATCACGCAGCCGCTGCTCCCGATGGGCCTCATCACGCAAACGCCCGACGTAGCTCAGACCAATCCCGGCCTCGGCGGCGGCGGCCCACGAGTACTTCAGGTAGCAGCGAAGTTCATATTCTAGGAAGGATCATATGGCGCGAACGCGCCCGCCCGCGTCATGCGTTGACATCCGCAGCGATCTCCGGCAAGACCGCCCGCAACAGCGCCACGAAGTCTCCCTTGACCCGCTCGCCGGTCGCGAGCACATCTTCATGGTCGAGTACCTCATCAGAAATCCCCGCGGCCATGTTGGTCACGCAAGAAATAGCCAGCACCTTCAACCCCATGTGCCGAGCCACGATCACTTCCGGGATGGTCGACATGCCCACCAGATCAGCGCCAATCGTTCGCAAATAGCGAATCTCCGCCGGAGTCTCGTAGCTCGGTCCGAGAAGTCCTGCGTACACGCCTTGATAAATCGTCTTGCCCATGCGCCGAGCGGCTCCGAGCGCGAACTCGCGATACGGTTTCCAATATGCCTGAGTCATGTCAGGAAATCGTGGGCCAAAACGATCGTCGTTCGGTCCGACCAAAGGATTCTGTCCCTGCAGATTGATGTGGTCGGTGATCGCCACCAGCACACCCTGCTTGAATTCAAGATTGATGCCACCGGCAGCATTAGTCAGAATGAGCGCGCGAATGCCCATTCTGCCAAACACGCGCGTCGGAAACGCGGCCTCGTTGGCGGAATATCCCTCGTACAAATGCACGCGTCCCTGCATGGCCGCGACGGCAACGTCGCCGACTTTGCCAATCACCATTTGGCCGGCGTGACCGACCGCCGTAGACCGAGGGAACGAGGGAATATTCGCGTAGGGAATCCGTGTGGCCTCGGAAAATTCGTCGGCAAACCCGCCCAGCCCGGACCCCAGAACCAATCCGATTGCCGGACGAAGCGGCGTCTGCGAAAGTAGGAATTGTGCGGCGGATTCGGCGCGAGTGAAATCGTCCATAACGTCTGCCTGCTGAGAACCGAGAACCAACAACCAATAACTAAGAACTGCCTCTAAAATTTCTTCTCGAACGCAGCAAATTCCTCTTCCAGCTTCCACTGAATCTGCGCCCGCTCGTTCGCATCCAAAAACTTCTGGCACCCGGCGGAAGCCTTCCCATCACCCGCACGTTCGTTAGCACAAGCCGTAACCGGACGGAAGTCGGAACTCCACAAGCTGGCGCCCGCAAGAAAGCTGTGCTCCAGGCTCATTCGCGCCATGCGTTTCAAGTCTTTGTAGCCAAGAAAATCGTAGGTTTGAACCGCGCGAAGATATTCATGCGTCATGTCAGAGCGCGAGACGCCCTCATCATCCGTGGCCAGCGCCAC
>DATNHO010000114.1:0-15727 GCA_035604895.1 Terriglobales bacterium
TTGATCTCATGGACGGTGAAGGTCGTGCCTTCCGTGGTTTTCAGGGTGCCTTTCATCTGGGCCTGATCCTGGTGGACGGATTCGACGTCTCCGCCCAGCGCGGCTAGAGCCGGGAGCGGAAGCAGAAACATCAGGAGAGCCAGGCCCATCCATGCGATTCGTGGCAAGCTACTTGGCGCCGAAATACGAGGCATCCGGATTCGAGAGTTTGATTTCATGTGACTCACTCCGCTTTCTGTAGTGCGTAAGGCCAGCACGGGGTTCGTTGTGCTAAACCCGAGGGATGGCGGTAAGTTGCGGTTGGCAGCTAGGATTTGCATCGCGGTCCCCGGGTTGCCTGCGATTCCAGTGTGGAGCGGACATTCTTGCCCGCTTCTTAAATCTTGATTCTCAAAATGTAAGAAACCGGAACTAATTGCCCTCAAAAAACGTCATAGATACCAAAGGCGGCGGACAGGAGTTTTCGCCCTACACGATCAGATAGATGACATTTTATCCCTTTTGCGACTGGGGTGTGTAAAGGGTTGTAAAGTTACTTTACTACTTGCATTCCCCCGGATTGGCGTGAGCGCGGGCTCAAGCGGTAAATTGTCAGACGGAGAGGTTGATGGTCACGTGCACTTCGTGCGGTTCGCAAGTGGCTGGGGCGGGACGCTTCTGCTCGTCTTGCGGCGCGGTCGTGTCGGGGAGTGCCTCGGACGAACTCGCGACCATGGAGTATCTGGACTCGAAGCCCAGACCATCGGGAAGGGCATCTTCCGGGCCGGGCGCGAAAACTCCGAGTTCCAAAAATCCGAGCTCTTCCGGCGGTTTGCTGACTGAGGGCCGGTTTCTTCCGGGACGCCTGCTGGCTGGGCGCTATCGCATCATTGCATTGCTGGGTCGAGGCGGCATGGGCGAGGTGTACCGCGCCGATGATCTGACTCTGGGCCAACCGGTTGCGCTCAAATTCCTTCCCGAGGAAGCCAGCAGGGACGAAGGTCTGGTGGAGCGATTCCGCAATGAGGTTCGGCTCTCGCGGCGAGTGTCGCATCCGAACGTTTGCCGGGTCTACGACGTGGGCGAAGTGGACGGGCACACGTTCTTCACCATGGAGTACGTGGACGGCGAGGACCTGGCCTCGCTGTTGCGGCGCATCGGGCGATTGCCTGCGGACAAGGCTTTGGAAATTGCGCGCCAGCTTTGCGCCGGTTTGGCCGCGGCCCATGCCAAGGGAGTGTTGCACCGCGATTTGAAGCCGGCCAACATCATGCTCGATGGACGAGGGCAGGTGGTGGTTACTGATTTCGGTTTGGCTGGACTGGCGGATCAGATTCCGGGAAGCGATGTGCGCAGCGGCACGCCCGCTTACATGGCTCCGGAACAATTGGAAGGCAGAGAAGTCAGCGTAAAGACGGACGTTTACTCGCTCGGCCTGGTGCTTTACGAAATCTTCACCGGCAAGCGGGCCTTCAGTGTGGAGTCCTTGCCGGAACTGGTGCGAGTGCGCAGCGAATCCGCGCCCAGCAAGCCGTCTACGCTGGTGAAAGATCTCGATCCCGCGGTGGAGCGCGTGATCTTGCGTTGTCTTGAGGCCGATCCGGCAAACCGGATGAGCTCGGTACTGAGTGTGGCTGCGGCGTTGCCTGGCGGTGATCCGCTGGCGGCTGCGTTGGCAGCGGGCGAAACGCCATCGCCGCAGATGGTTGCGGCGGCGGGAGAAACCACAGGCCTGCGGCCGCGAACTGCGGTGCTTTGTCTAGCGGCGGCGCTCTTTGGTTTGGGCTTGGTTGCCTATTTGGCGATTAGGACGAGCGGCATGGGAAAACTTGGTCTGGAGCAATCTCCGGAAGTCTTGACACAGGAGGCAAAAGAAATCGTCAGTCAGCTTGGATACACGGACAAGCCGGCGGACACCGCTGTCGACTTTTCTTTTGACAAGGACTTTCTGGACTACGCGGGAAAGAACGACAAGCCGCGCCCGCAATGGGATGCGGTGCTCTCCGGGCAGCCGTCGCCAATGCAGTTCGTGTATCGGCAAAGCCCGCAATACATGGTGGCAACTGATTTCAATGATACGACGCTGACTCCGGGAATCGTAACCGATGACTCTCCGCCGCCGGTTCTCTCGGGGATGGTCAACCTCACACTGGACCCGCGCGGGCGGCTGACGTTTTTTCAGGCGATCCCGCCGCAGGTGCAAAGCGATGGGAGCGGAACGCACGCGCAGGCGGTTGACTGGACCGTGCTATTTCATGCAGCGGGTCTGGATGCTGCGCAATTCAAGCCAACGCAGCCGCTCTGGACTTCGCTCGCTACTTCAGACACGCGGGCGGCGTGGTCTGGAACCTGGCCGGGCAGCAGTCGTCCATTGCGAGTTGAGGCGGCATCGCTGGAAGGCAAGCCGGTCTTCTTTTCGCTGATTGGAGCTTGGACCCGGCCACAACGCATGAAGCCGGGCTCGTCGACGACCCCGGGGCAAAGAACGGCCAACATGATTCTGCTGGTCATGGTTGTGTTGATGGTGGCAGGAGCTGCACTGCTGGCGCGCAGAAACTACATTCGAGGGCGAGGCGACCGGCGCGGCGCCTTTCGGCTGGCCCTCGTGCTTTTTGCAACCCTGATCGGGTTGTGGTTATGCCGTGGACACATGATACCGGGACTGCAAATGCTCTTTCTGTTCACGATCGCCATCAGCACGGCGCTCTTTTTCTCTGGCCTGATATGGCTGCTTTATCTTTCGCTCGAGCCCTATGTGCGCCGACACTGGCCGCAAGCGCTGGTCTCCTGGAGCCGGGTCGTGATGGGCCGGCTAAACGATCCGCTGGTGGGTCGCGATGTTTTGTTTGGCGTAATCCTGGGCGTTGTGTGGCTGCTGATTTTCGAAGTCAGTCAAGTTCTGACGATGGGTAAAGGCGCGGCTCCACAATTCTTTTCGACGAGCTATCTTTTGGGTGGACGCCACGTGCTTGGGGCATTCTTGTTTCAAATTCCGGATTCAATTGAAGCCACGCTGATTTTCTTTTTTCTGCTTTTCGTGTTGCGCGTGCTGCTGAGGAAAGAGTGGCTGGCTGCAGTCGTGTTCGTGGCGATCTGGGTAACATTGAAAACGCTGGGCAGCGATTATCCGTGGATTGAAGGGTTTGCCAACGCCACCCTCTACGGAGGCGCGACGATCGTCGTGTTTCGTTCCGGGTTTGTTACGCTGGGTGTCGGAATATTTACCACAGAGTTGCTGGGGAACGCGCCGATTACTCTGGATTTTTCCGCCTGGTATTTTAGCAGCGCGTGGCTTCCAGTGTTGGGTTTTGCTGCTCTTGCAGTTTGGGGATTTTACAATGCCCTGGCCGGGCAGAAATTGTGGCAGGCGGATTTGTTCGGCTAGCTGGCGGCCTGTTGCGCCGAGGCGTAGCAAGCTACGTCTGGCGTTTTATTTTACGCTGCCTACGAGTTTCTCTACCTCGGACATTTCTTTGGGCACGCTGGAGGACAGTATTTCGGGACCGTTGTCGGTCACAAGAATTGTGTCTTCCACGCGGAAGTGCATGTGTTGGTCGGGGAACTCGACGATGGGTTCGACGGTAACGACCTGACCAGCCTTCACCGGGCCGGTTGGCATCTTCACGTCGTGGGTCGCTAGGCCTACGAAATGCCCGGGGAAACCGTACCACTGTTTCACGATACCGTTCTTTTCAAAAACGGCCTTGCCCGCGTCCGCAACCTGTTCGTAGGTGTTTCCGGGCTTGAGCATTGCGATGGACGCCTTCTGCGATTCAAGATCCACGGCGTACCATTTAGCCTGCTCGGGCGTGAACTTCCCGCTGATGTTGAAGGTGCGCGTGATGTCCATGGTCATGTGATCGAGGTCGGCGGCGAAATCGAAGACTACCAACTCGTTCGGCTGAATCTGGCGGCGGTCATTAAAATAATGCCAGGTGTTGATGTTTTCGGCTGAGCTGACGATGGCGGGATATGCCCAGCCTTGAGCGCCGCCGTTGCGGAATACATAGTCAGCTTGCGCTTCGATCTGGTATTCGAACATGGGAGGATGGGCATGCTCGATTGCCTGCTTGATTCCTTCCGCGCTCAGTTTGCCATTGCGCCGGAGCACTTCGATTTCCTGCGGAGTTTTGATGTTGCGCATGTCGTCGATGAACGCTGTGGCGTCGCGTTGGTGAGCGGCAGGATAGCGCTCGGCTAACTTCTTGAGAGCGGCGCGGTCGCCGGGCGTGGGATCGCCGTAGGGATTTGAATAGTCGGCAGCGTAATCGCGGCCAATTTCGAAGCGGGCGCCATCAGCTTTGTCGGGGAATGTCAACCGCAACCACAGGTCGGTTTCCTTGCCCAGGAAAAATGCCAGGATGCCGTCGAGGCTGTCAAGCGGTAACACCGCCTTGAAGCCAAGTTTTTCCTGTGCTTCGGGAGTCATGGAGAGCAAGTTGGCACCGTAAACTTGTTTTCCGCGCGGTCCTTGCTGGGGCTCAAAAATCATGGTGTCGCCGTTGCTCGCATCCATGACCATGATGGCGCCGGGATCTCCCAGCCCGGTGAAATAGAAGAAATCGTTGTCTTCGCGATAGTGATTGGCTTCGGGAAGGACCGTGCGCGCAAACAGGATCAGGCGGCCAGTCTTCAGTTGCCTGGCGAGTTCCTGCCGACGGCGCGCGAACTCCTGCGGTCCCCCAAGATCGTTGATCACGACGGGATCGGTATATTGCGCCAGGGCTGGCATGACAAAGAGCGAGGCCAACAAACACAAGACGATATATCTGCCGCCAGCGGCGAAAGTTTTCACTTGTTTCTCCTGAGAGCCGCGAGTTTAGCGCGGCAGCGGCGCGATTGACAAGTGCGCCGTCAACCTAAATCCACCTCTTCCGCAATTTCGCTGATCACAATTGGCACCATATTGTTCTGCCGCAGGTGCTGGTTGAGTTGCGGCAGCCAGTTGGTCTTGACGTGATTCCAATCTGCAAGGCGCTGCTTCAACGCCTGACTCGATTCGTGGTACAGAGCGACGGCCTGGGAAGGTACCGCACGATCGCCACTCTCGACCACGGCCAATGCGGAAGTTAGTCCAGAGCTGGCGTTTTCCAGTCCAGCTCCGTTAGTCGCGGAATCTTCGCTGCCGGTCAATATCTTGCGGATTTCAGTTTCCAGTTGCGACGCCGCAGCTTTCAGATCGGCGTGACCTCCGGCGAGCTTTTGCTCCAAACCAGACAATTGTTTCTGCACCGACCTGATCTCGGACAACGTTTGCCGGCTGGTGATGGCATCGGTGAAAATCTCCCGGCCGAGTTGCAACTGTTGTTCAAGGTCGCGGGGAGTTGTGGGCGAACGTGGATCCATCAGGATCTTCAGCGGCTGAGTCAAGGTCTTTCCGTCGATGGTCAGCCTGGCCTGATAAATGCCCGGAATGGCGCGCGGGCCGCGGGGAGTTCGAGAATCGTCTTCGGTTAAAGGCTCTGCAGCTTTGCCATCCGCACCGCCCCATGCAAGATTCCACACGAAGCGATGCATGCCGGGAGTAATCTCGAGCACCTCTGGTTTCGGAAACCAGCGATCGGCGATCGGGCGGGAAGGATGTTTTTGTTCTATCGCATCGTCGGAAGAAAAGCTGCGAACAAGGTTCTGTTTCTCATCAAGGATCTCAAGCTTGATGTGGCTTGCGCCCGTCTTGAGGTAGTAGTCGATAACGGCGCCATTAGGCGGATTCTTCGCGGTTGGCTCTTCCGGGGGTAAGGGAGAAGAGAGGAACGCATCGTTATCGACCCGGATCGCTGTGGCAGGCCGATAAAACCATGGCCCACCTGCTTGCAGAGCATCGTGCACCTGCCGCAGAGCCGTGATGTTATCGAGGATCCAGAACGCGCGCCCGTGGGTCGCGGCTACGAGATCGTCTCCGTGGATGACCAAATCGTGGACAGAAACTACGGGCAAGTTCAATTGCAGCGATTGCCAGTGATCGCCGTCGTCGAATGAAACGTAAGCGCAAAGTTCAGTTCCGGCAAACAGCAGCCCGCGGGTTTGAGGGTCTTCGCGAACCGACCGCAAGAAGGAAGCTGCGCCGATGCCATCGGTTATCTGTTGCCAGGTCGCACCATAATCGCGAGTGCGGTAGAGATAAGGTTTCTGGTCATCGAGGCGATGCCGATCCACGGCCGCATACGCTTCTGCGGGATCGAAGTGTGAAGCTTCGATCAGCGATATCTTGCTCCAATCCCCGATGCCCGTGGGCGTGACATCTTCCCAGGTTTTCCCGCCGTCGCGCGTGAGGTGAATGAGGCCGGTGTCGGTGCCAGCCCAGATCAGATTTCCGTTCAAGTTGGAAGGCGCGATGGTATAGACGACTCCGTATCCGCGTTCCTTCGCATTCTCGACCGCGGTCGGACCCTCGGGCTTTTTATCGCCAGGATGCTGGGTCGATCCAGTCAGATCCGGGCTGATGATTTCCCAGTGCAGTCCGCCATCGAGCGTCTTCATCACGTATTGAGTTCCCAGGTAAAGTGTTTTCTTGTCGAACGGGGAAAACAGCAGCACGGGCGTCCATGGATCGCGATACTTACGAGCGGCGATGTCGACGCCAAAGTTCAGCATCGGCCAGGGAGTAATGTTCTGGCTGAACGAGGTTCGAATATTGAAGCGGGCAACGTCTCCGTAGGTGCCGGTGACATAGAGAATGTTCGGGTCTTTCGGGTCGGGTGCAATGTATCCGCTCTCGCTGCCGCTCGCGGGAAACCAGTCACGAGGCGTTATCAATCCGGAATCGGTGCGGCTGCGGACCGCCGCACTTCCGCTGTCTTGCTGCGTGCCATAAACAACGTAGGGGAACTGGTCATCTGTAATCGCGTGATAAAACTGTCCGGTCGGTTGGTTGAACCAGGAACTCCACGTCTGTCCGTAATCCAGGCTGATGGTCGCGCCCTGATCGGTGCCGAGAATCATTCGAGAGGAGTCCTTGGGGTCAACCCAGATCTGGTGATAGTCGTCGCCGCCGGGTGCGCCGCGCAGGACCGAAACGGTTTTGCCGCCATCTTCGGAGCGATAAAGCGCGACGTTGGGCACGTAAAAGACATCAGAATTGTTTGGGTCGACCGTGATATTTCCGAAATACCAGGCGCGGCTGGTGAGCCGGCGGTCTTCGTTCTGCAGCGTCCAGGTGTTGCCTCCATCGTCGGAGCGATAGAGTCCAGGTTTCTTGGACGCGCTGATCAGTGCATACACTCGTTTGCCATTCGGCGAGACGGCTACTGCCGTGCGGCCCCAATCGCCCTCGGGCAATCCGTTCCCCGTGAGCCTTAACCACGTTTGCCCGCTGTCCTGCGAGCGGAAAAGACCGCTGCCGGGGCCGTCGAGCGGGGCATACGTGCTCCATGGCGGACGGTGGCTTCGCCACGTTGTAGCAAAAAGAAGCTTGGAGTCTTCAGTAGCGATGGCAAGATCAGAAACGCCAATGTCCGGGCCTTGATCTAGGACTTTCGCCCAAGTGGCTCCGCCATCGCTCGACTTGTACACGCCGCGCTCGTTGTTTGGTCCATACGCGTGTCCGAACGCACCGACGTACACGATGTTTGCATTCTGGGGGTCTAGGACAATGCGGCTGATCTGGCGGGAATCGCGCAACCCGACGTTGGTCCAAGTCTGGCCGCCATCTGCGGATTTATAAACACCGTCGCCGGACGACAGATTAGAACGAATGTCCACCTCTCCCGTGCCCGCATAAATGACCTTGGCATCAGACGGAGCTACGGCAAGCGCGCCGATCGAAGCTACCGGTTGCCCTTCAAAAATTGGCTTCCACACCACTCCGGCGTCGGTGGTTTGCCAAACCCCGCCACCTACGCTGCCAAAATAAAAAGTGGTTGAGCTTCCCGGGAATCCGGCCACGGCGATCGCCCGGCCGCCACGAAATGGCCCGATCAGACGCCACTTGAGTCCGCTATACAGCTCGGAGGGAATCGGTTGTGCTGCGGCAGAGGTCAGGACAATGAAAGAAACGAACGTCGTAAGCAAACACCGAAATCTGTTGGCAAACGTGTGCACCGGGTTAGTCCTCGTCTGTGAAACATTTAGTGTAGTTGAAATTTTGGAACTTGCTAATGCGCTTGTAGCATCCAATACGGCAAGTCGTCGACCATGTTAAGACCCATCAGAGCGACGGGATAGGAGACTATGGACGAGCCTACAATGGAAGTATTGTGCAAGAACTGCGGCCAGACGTTTACCGCATTCTTGAAAGAGATGGCCGATAAGAACGCCGAAGTTACCTGCCCCTGCTGCAAAAGTAGTAGCCGGGTAAAGAATGTAACGCCGGCGAGCAAAAACTAATCTTGTTTATGAGTGACCGCTTTCCTATGATCAACAAATCGACTGTAACAACGCATTTGGCAACCACGTCCTTGCCAACCATAGACGAAATCAAGGATGCCCAGCAGTTGGTATATGCGGTCATGCCGCCGACGCCGCAGTTTGCCTGGCCCTTGCTGTGTGAGCGTCTGGGAGCTGAGGTATGGGTAAAACATGAGAACCACACTCCCATCGCGGCATTCAAAGCGCGCACCGCGGTGGTCTATGTGGCGGAGCTGTTTCGTGAATCGAAAGGCATCCAGGGATTGGTCACGGCCACTCGCGGCAATCACGGCCAGTCGGTCGCGCTGGCCGCGAGGAGGTTCAAGGTGCCGGCGCACGTCGTTGTGCCACTGGGAAACAGCGCGGAGAAGAATGCCGCGATGCGCGCGCAGGGAGCCAATCTTATCGAGTTTGGCAGCGACTATCAGGAGTCCAAAGAGCACGCTCAGAAACTCGCAGCGGAAAACGGCTGGCACTTCGTGCCCTCGTATCACCGCGACATGGTCAAGGCCGTCGCCACTTATTGGTTTGAGTTTTTCTCTGCCGTCCCCAATGTGGATATTGTTTACGTTCCTATCGGACAGGGATCGGGTATTTGCGCCTGCTCCGCGGTTCGCAATGGTTTGAATCTCCAGACGCGGATTGTGGGCGTCGTAGCTGAAGAAGCGCCGGCTTATGCGCTCTCGTTCGAAGCGCGGCGTAAGATCGCTGCTCCGGCGACCACGCTTTTGGGCGACGGAATGGCCTGCCGCGTACCCGATGATGCCTCGCTCGCGGTGGTACTCGAGAATGTCGAACGCGTAGTGCGCGTGAGCGAAGAAGAAATGTGCCAGGCCATGAAGGTCTACTTCACTGACACACACAATGTCGTAGAGGGAGCTGGCGCGGCAGGGCTGGCGGCCGCGCTGAAGGAAAAACACAACTTGCGAGGAAAATGCGTGGGCCTAGTGGCCACCGGGGGCAACGTCGACCACGACGTGTTCGCGCGGGTACTGATGGATTAAGAGGGTCAAGCTACAGCCGATTCTTCTCCGGCATTTCTCTTCGGCCTACTGGTCGCTAGCCGCACCCACGCCAGCAGGGTGAATGCGCCCATCGTGAAAATCGAGACTACTGCACAGGTGCCAGTGATATCGCTGACCTTCCACTGCGCCCCGCTGGGATCGAGAACTACCGAGGGTCCAGCCTGCGGAACGAGAAGGAGCACGTTTCCGGCCGCGGACGCAGCATAGAAGAGCACTGCCGGTTTCCAATAACTCGATGGCAAAGGTTTGGGATTGGCTGAGCGGCCTCGCAAATAGAGTGCGAACAACTGGTAGAAGACATACACCGTGAGATACCAGCCCAGGAAGTTGCTGACGGGCACTCCGAAGTAGGCTCCTCCGTCCCGCCAGATCCACAAATGCAAGATGGTCGACCAGACTGGGTCCTGGGAAAATCCCAGGCGACCATGATGAATGCTGCAACCAAAGGCAGGGTCACAACGCGGGACCCAGCGAGGGTCGTTCGCACGTCTCCCAAAATCAGACGGGCCAGCGCCCAGGAAAGATAGGCCATACCCAGATACGCGAGTCCAAGTTGAATAGGAACGGCGAACAGCTTCGGCCCCATAAGATCCGTGAAGTAGTAGTGTCCATAGGGGAAGCCGGTCCGCACACCCAGGTTCTCGAAAATGTTCGCAACCACCAGGCAGATGGCAAAGAAGATAACGATGACGCGCGTTCGGTAGAACATTGCCCCATGAATCAGCGCAAATACGATGGGCGGAAGGACATGCAACGCAACAACGGCCGGGATGGGAACCTTCCCGGGAAAAACCTGTAAGACTCGTGCAATGCCATAGAGCGCAAGGAGTCCCCAAAGCGTCAAGTCTGTTCCTGTCCGCTTTCTCGCGGTGGTCTCGCCGACTTTACTCACGCGGTTAAGAATACTTCTTAGGTCTGCCGAGCGTACTGCCTTTTCGCGCCATCCCCAGCGCCGAGAGCTGTTTGCCGCCGCGTAAATCCATTCCGGCTGGTCCTGCGTACTTATTCTGAAAGCAGTTCAACTTCAAAGGAGGCATCGTGAACAAGAAAATTGCAGTCTTATTGCTCAGTATTATGGCTCTTGCGGCAACTGCGGCGCTGGCCGGTTCCAAGAATCCCGTGGTTGGTGGCCAGGAAATGTACCCGACCAAGGACATTATCGACAACGCCGTCAATTCGGCGGATCATACCACGCTGGTTGCGGCAGTGAAGGCCGCCGGCCTGGTTGACACTTTGAAAGGGCCCGGTCCCTTCACCGTTTTTGCGCCCACGAATGAAGCCTTTGCCAAGCTTCCCGCCGGCACCGTGCAGAACCTGCTCAAGGCCGAGAACAAAGATACATTGACGAAAGTTCTTACTTATCACGTGGTAGCTGGCCGGCTCAGCGCTTCGGACCTGAAGAGAGAAATACACGACGGCCATGGACAGGCTACGCTGAAAACCGTAAGCGGCGGCACGCTGATCGCGATGATGCAAGGCAAGAACATCGTGTTGAAGGATGAAAAGGGTGACATCTCAACCGTGACCATCCCCAATGTTTTTCAGTCGAACGGCGTCATTCAGGTAGTCGACACAGTGCTTTTGCCGAACTAACCTCTGGTTCGGCTGTACAGCAGGCGCTCCCAATCGTGGAGCGCCTTTTGTGCGGAGCGGACACTCTTGTCCGCTGCTCTTGACGTTGCTTTCCAGACCGTAAGGTCAAAACCAAATTCAAGTCAAAATCAAAACCAATTTCAAACCAACAGCGGCAGACAAAAGTGTCCACTCCACACGAATTTCTTAAGGAAATCCAATCTGTGATCCTGCGCGTACTTGATGCAGTAGACAGAGCCGGTCGTAAACCGCTGGGGCGTGGCGCCGCGCCCCGTTGGTCTAGCCCGCGAAGCGGCGATGCCTATGAATTCAATCCCCGAGGAAAACCTTATGAAGCAACTGAAAACGATGGTGGCCTTGGCCGTGGCGCTGTTCATGCTGGTTCCAGCCAGCCTGTTCGCGTCCAGCCATCGCGAAGCCCCCATCTCTGCCCTCGATCACACCGCGGACGTGACTGACTGGTACGCCTTCGTCAGCTACGACCACCCCGATCGTGTAACTATGATTCTCAACGTCGACGGGTTCCTGGAACCCTCGAACGGCCCCAACTACTTTCCGTTCGATCCCAACGTCCTCTATGAAATGCAAATCGATAACAATCGGGACGGAATTCCTGACATCACTTTTCAATTCCGTTTCAAGACGGAAATTCGCATGCCGAACGTTTTCACCGGCTTTGTCGGCGGCATCGACGGCATTCCGCCGATCACTTCGCTAACCGGCAAAGGATCCGAAGGGTTGAGCCTTCGGCAGACTTATTCGGTAGTGATGATTAAGAACGGCGTCAAGACGAATCTGGGCGAAGGCAAAACGCTCTATGCCGTGCCTTCCAACGTCGGCCCGCAAACCATGCCGAACTACAACGAACTGTTTAAACAGGGAGTTTTTAATCTGGGCAATGACGTGCGGGTGTTCGCGGGAACAGTCGATGATCCCTTCTTCATCGATCTGGGCGCAACCCTTGATTCCCTGAACTTCCGCATGGGCGTCGGCGGAGTATTGTCCCCCGCCGAAGATGCCGACGACACTCACAACTACGCGCCCGATGCGGTAGCGGGCTTCAACGTGAACTCGATTGTGCTCGAAGTTCCGATCACCATGCTCACGGTCGACGGGAAACTGCACAACGCAAACGACAAAGATGCGGTGATCGGGACCTACGGAGCAACGTCCCGCCAACGCGTCACTGTGCGTCGAGTCTCGGGAACTGATGACGGCCCGAGCCAGTGGCGGCAGGTCAACCGCGAAGGCAACTCGCTCATCAATGAAGTGATCATTGGAACCGGTTCCAAAGATAAGTTCAGCACTGACTTCCCTGTGAACGACAAGCAGTTTGCCAATTTCGTGCTCAATCCTCTGCTCGCTCAGCTTTTCGCTTCGTTGGGGATTCCCGTTCCGCCGCCCCCGCGAAATGACCTGCTCTTGCTGGTGCAGTACGAACCGCCAATCTGTCAGGGTTGTGGCCCGAATGACGCTGGACCGGTCGCGGACTTGCTGCGCTTGAACACCGGCATTCCACCAACTGCCATAGGAAGCCAGAAGCGTCTCGGCTTTCTGGTGGGAGACCTGGCTGGGTTTCCGGATGGCCGCCGACCGATCGATGACGTGGTCGATATCGCCGCTCGCGCCGTGGGTGGCATTCTGGTCGACGCAACCAAATACGGCACGCGCATTGGCGATGGCGTTCAACTCAACGACGTGGGCTATGGCACAACGTTCCCGTGGGTGAAACCGGCTCACAGCGGGCGTGACAGCCACCACATTGGTCCTGGACAAAAAGGTTGCACCGGCCAGCCCAATGATATTTGTCCCATAAAGTAATCCTGCTTCGTGGCCGCTGCCACACGCGGCGGCCACGATTTTTTTCCAAGAATTCACATATCTAACGAGAGGAATGTCATGAAACGAATTGCGGCTCTTCTACTGCTGGTTCTGGGCACGGTTGCTGGATTTGCACAAGGCCCGATCGCCCCTGCTGAAACCACACTCTCTCCTGCCGAGCGCAGTATGGCCCAGGCAAGAAAGTTAATCGACAAGAACCCGAAGGACTTCGAAGCATACAACGCCCTGGCTCTGGCACTTTCGCGCCGGGCCCGCGAGACTTCCGACGTGAAGTTCTACGCACAAGCGGAAGAGACATTGCAGAAGTCGTTTGAAGTTTCTCCCGACAATTTTGACGGCCAGAGAATTCACGTTTGGCTTCTGCTCGGCAAGCACGAGTTCGCTGCGGCGTTGGACGCAGCGAAAAAGCTTAACCAGAAAGTGCCGGACGACGTGATGCTCTATGGCTTTCTCACCGATGCTAACGTAGAACTCGGCAACTATAAGGATGCGGAGACGGCCGCGCAGTGGATGCTCGACTTGAAACCCGGAAACACGCCGGGGTTGACGCGGGCTGCGTATCTCCGCGAATTGTATGGCGACATTGACGGCTCGCTGGAATTGATGAACATGGCATATCAGTCAACGCCGCCGGGAGAAGCCGAAGACGGAGCCTGGATCGTAACCCAGATGGCACATCTGAACCTGGCCATCGGAAAAATCGATGAAGCTGAGAAGCTGTCACAGCAGGCGCTGACAATGTTTCCCGGATATCACTACGCCCTCGGCAACTTGGCCAAGGTCAGAATTCAGCAGAAACGATACGACGAGGCAGTGGAGTTGCTGAGACAGCGCTACGCTGCAGCCCCGCACGCCGAGAATCTTTACGACCTTGCGCAGGCATTGCAGTTGGCCGGAAAAACTGAGGATTCGAGCAAAGCTTTTGCCGAGTTTGAGCAGAAGTCCCTGCTCGAAACCAACCGTGGCGACAATTCCAATCACGAACTGATCTTCTATTATGCCGACTATGCGAAACAGCCGGAGAAAGCATTGGAAGTGGCGCAGCGAGAAATCGCCCGCCGACACGATGTCTTCACTCTGGACTCCTACGCGTGGGCGCTGTATGAGAACGGGCAATACGTCGAAGCTCGCAAGCAGATCGAGACGGCGCTGGCAGTCGGCGTCCGGGACGCAAAGATGTTCCGTCACGCCGGGGAGATCGCGCTGAAGTCCGGAGACAAAACCGCGGCCGAGAATTATCTGCGCGAGGCAGCTGAGTTGAACACCGTGGGGTCGGAGCAGGCCCGGATCACACTGGCCAGCCTCACACGTTAGGGAAGATAAAAAGCTTCGGGCGCAGGTCGGTACACCCGAATCATCCACAGCGGGCGGCGGAGGTTGCCGGGGCCGGGTGCCCCGCGACTCATTTGCAGCCAGCGGCGATACTCTTCGTGGGCCTTGTTCGTGTCCACGAAGACATCGCCGTAGCGGTCCTCCGCACGCGCCTTGCTCACTGTGACTTTTTGATGCCAGCAATGCTGCCCGCTGATCGGGTCGGGTTGGACGGGGAAAGTGAGGTTCTGATGCACGCCCGCATCTTCCCAGTGAATGCGCGATGAGTCGGGATCGTCGCTCTGGAAAGGCTGAATGCCGTGGATCGTACGCATCATCCACTTGCCGGGCTCGACTTGTTTCAGATCGACCAGCGCTGTAGACCAGCGTTCGCCGCCAAAATCTTCTTTCAAGCGCCATCGGCCAAGATGATGGGAGCACGCAACGACGCCAGGGCGCATTCCTTCGGTTGCCCAGGCTCTGTCAATGAAATAGCCGATCGCAGTTTGCACGCGCACCAGATCGCCGGTGACGACGCCAAAGCGCTCGGCGTCTTCGTGATGCATCCAGACGGGATTCTTGTGCGAGATTTCGTACAGCCACTTTGCGTTGCCTGATCGCGTATGGATCAGCGTTGGCAAGCGAAAGGTTGGAAGCAGAAGCATCTCGCCTTTCGCTGCGTCGATGTTGTCGCGGTGAACGTGGCTCTTGATGTAGCCGGGAATCGAATGCTCCGGCCAGTGCCAGTCCTTCAGCGTCTTCGAATAAAACTCGAGTTTGCGTGACGGCGTCGGAAAGCCAGCGACGGCGTTGCCGTCAATCTGAACTCCGATTGGAGCTCCGTTCTTCTTGACTACGTGCGTTACTGGATCGACCGCGCTGCCTTGCAATTCCTCCGGCTTGAGCACCTTCCGGTGCAGTTCGTAAACATTGTTTTCGACCAGGAAGGCGCCGTATTTTCTCATGTACTCGAGCGGCGTCAGCCCCTCGCTAGCGGCAGCTTTGGGCAAGCCCGGAACGCTGTTCTCAAAAATCCAGCGATAGTATTCGTCGATTCTGAGTTTTTCTCCAGGACGGTAAGGCGATTCAAAGAAGCGGCGGATGCCCATCGACCCATCCGGATCCACACGCCACGACAACTCAATCCAGAATTCGTCTTCCTCCCAAACTTCACCCAGTCCGGCTTCCCGATGCGCTTCATAAGTGAAGTTGAATTTCTTGCCTTGCCTCTCCAGCGCCAAACGCAGTACGGGTTGTCGGAAACCGATCCAACGAGCCGCATGCGTCTCCTGGCTCATCAAATCGTGGCGCTCAGAAGCATGGCCCATGGGCAGAACGTAGTCGGCAAACCAAGCCGTCTCGCTCCAGGTCGGCGTAAGGCAGGCGTGCCGCCCGACTTTGCTCTCGTCGGTCAGCGCCTCAATCCAGCTCAGGCCATCCGGATTCGTCCACACCGGGTTATAGACACGCGAAAAATACACGGCGAGCTTGCCCCGGCCTTCCTTCAAGAAGTGCGGTAGCAGAAAACTCATTTCAAAAAACGCCAGCGGATATTCGCGCGCCCACATCAATTCGTTCCATGCGTTCGGCGGCGGCGGCATCATCGGAGGCGTGGGAATGTACTTATTCCA
>DATNHO010000115.1:0-18160 GCA_035604895.1 Terriglobales bacterium
AGCGACCGCGAGAGGTTTCGCATTTCCGCCTTCTACTTTCAATACGTCACCGGAGAAATGGACAAGGCGATTGAATCTTACGAACTGTGGGCGAAGAGTTATCCGCGTGAGATGGTGCCTCGCGGCAATCTCGGCAGCCTCTACGCTTCTGTGGGGCAGTACGACAAAGCCATCGCGGAAACCGAAGCGGCGCAGCGGCTTGAACCGAGCATCACGGACTACGCCAACCTGGCCAGCAATTACATCTCTGTCAATCGCATCAAGGATGCGCGGCTGACGCTTGAGGAGGCGCAACGCAACCACTTTGACGGCTTGTTCATTCGCAGTGATCTGTATTCCCTCGCATTCCTCGCCGGGGACAACGCCGAGATGGAACGGCAGGTCGCATGGGCAGCGGGGCGGCCAGGCGAGGAAGACCAGATGCTAAACACGGACGCCGATACTCAGGCCTATTACGGACGCATGACGAAGGCGCGCGATCTCGCACGCCAGGCCGCCGATTCTGCGGTGCGCGCGGATGCCAAGGAAACAGCGGCGCAATGGCTCGCCTTCCAGGCCGTCCGCGAGGTCGAAGTGGGCAATGCGAGCGCTGCGCGCCAAGCCATTGCGCGCGCGTTGGCGCTCGACCCCGGCCGCGATGTCAAGGTTCTTTCGGCGCTGGCTTTAGCCCGCGCCGGCGAATCTTCGCAGTCGAAAACCATTATGGCTGCGCTGAAGAAATCCGAACCCAGCAATACTTTCCTCAAGATCTACTGGTTCCCGGTGCTCGAAGCATCCATGGCGATTGCGCAACATGCTCCCGACCGGGCGGTCATCGCCCTCGAGCCTGCTCTGCCTTACGAACTCGGGAATCCTCCTCCCGAAGCCATTGGCACTCTGCATCCCGCCTACCTTCGCGGTCTGGCGTATCTCGACGAGAAGAATGGTACGGCCGCGGCTTCCGAGTTCCAGAAGTTTCTCGATCATCCTGGAATCGTGCAGAACTTTCTGCTGGGCTCGCTGGCTCACCTGCAGCTTGCCCGCGCCTATGCCATTTCCGGAGACCAGACCAAAGCCAAGACCGCCTACAAAGATTTCCTCACGCTCTGGAAAGATGCTGATCCGGATGTCCCGATCCTGAAACAAGCCAAAGCAGAGTACGCGAAGCTGCAATAACTTGGCAGTGTCCGCGCGGCGCTAACTTTGTTCGACGCGGCCTGCTGCACTTTGTTCTTTTTCTTGTCCGCCTCATTTGCAGAGACGAACCGCAGCACTCCATCAGGGGCAGGAGACGCGACCGTATGCAAAGCCACCGTTTCCCCATCGGCCATCACCAATTCGTCAAACTGCACATGCACTTTACGCACTGGTGAAAAATTCCCGTTCGAATGACTCCAGATTTGTTTCGCATAAGAAGGGGTGCAGTTCAAGGCTGCGTGAACCACAAGCCCAAGCTTGCGAATGCACGACGCCGCAGAGAGGCGAAAAGAAGCCGTGTCTTCTACGAAGCAGCAGACAGGGCAAATGGTTGTAACTCAGCAAAGTTCGCCGAAGAAAGCGTAACCGCAAAGAGCAGAAAAATGCTCGAAATAGCCCTTGGATGAACAAATTGTCATCTTTTGGAAAGGCTCCGGTAATGTGGTGGACATAATCTTGGTCTTGGGTGTTTTCGCGTTACGAGATCATTGCGGGATCAGAAGAAGAATGAGGTGAAGGATGTTGAGTAATCTTTGGCGGAGTTCTGTCTCTGGCCTCCTTGTCGTCTCTCTCTTCGGGATGTTGGCTCCGTCTCTAATCGCTCAGACGGCTGGAAAGGGTGTATTGACAGGTAGGGTCACTGACCCGTCTGGTGGCACGGTTGCAAATGCTTCCGTGACGGCGACGAGCATCGATACTGGTCAGAAACAAACCGCGAATACAGGACCTGATGGTAGGTATAAACTGGAGTTGCCTGGAGGCATCTACCGGCTGATGTTCGAAGCCCCGGGCTTCAAGACGTTCGAGGTGTCTTCAGCAACGGTCAGCGCAACCGTGCCCGAAGTTCTGGATGGCAAACTGGAGAAAGGCGAGCAGGTCAATGGCAAACCAACGCCAACAGAACAGGAAAACCTACCGAAAGCGCCGTCGAGCAGTACGACAGCTCCCTCGCTTTCAGATTTAGGCCTTTCTCCGGAACAGACTCAGGGGAACGCCCGTGAGCAAGCCTTGCTGGATAAACGAACACACATGCTAAAGATCCATCAGAGAATGGGTTTAATCACGACCATCCCCCTAATTGTTACCGTTGCCACATCCCTCAATGCCGGGGGCAAGAACACGAGCTCGGCCTCCCGCGACCTGCATGCTGCCCTCGGTGGGCTAACGGGAGATTTGTATGGCATCACAGCGTACTACGCAATCCGTGCGCCCAGGGTACCCGGAACCAAAAAGCGCGGTCCGATAAAATTTCACGAGGCGATGGCTTGGATACACGGCCCAGGAATGATATTGACGCCCATCTTGGGCATTATGGCTTTCGATCAAAAAAACAACGGCGAAAAAGTTCATGGTATCGCCTCCGCGCATGGACCGGTGGCCATCGTGACCGCCGGCGCGTTTGGGGCTGCTCTTCTTTCGGTTTCATTGAAGTTCTAAAGACAGCATATGAATAAGAGAATACTGATTGCGCTATCGTTCGTGGCGCTCACTGCGTTTGCTGAAGCTGACACCCAATGGATCCTCCAACAAAGCACTCTCACTTACCATGTGTCCCATCCACTGCACCAGTCTGAGGGTGTGAGCCATGGGGCGAAGGGCAAGGGTGTTTGCCACGCGGGCCAGTGCGAATTCCTGATTGCTGTACCCGTCAAGTCGTTTGATTCTGGAGACAGCAACCGCGACCTCCACATGATTCAGGTCACGCGCGGTGCGGAGTTTCCGCTGGTCACCGTGCGTACTCGCTTGCCTGAATCCGATGCCGCGGCGTCGACCATCAACGCCGACCTTGAGATTCAATTTGCTGGCCAGACTGCCCATTACAAACAGGTTCCTTTCAAAGTGGAAAAACAGGGCCACGAGACGCATATCACCGGGACCATTCCGGCCACGCTCACCGATTTCAAGATCGATCCACCGTCGCTCTTGACAATGCCAGTCAAGAACGACATTCCGGTGCGAGTGGACATGACCTGGGGTCCGCAGTGAATGCTGGATTTTCTGGTTTAGGTAACTTTCCAGCGCTCTGTTTCCTACATCCTACCTGGAGGTGTAAAGTTTTGGATGGGCAGGGATCTCCCATGCGATTGTTGGTCGTAGAAGACGACATTTCCATTCGGCTGTTCCTCAGTCGCGCGCTGACGGAGGCCGGATATCAGGTGGATGCGGCCAGTACAGCGAAAGCTGGGGAGACCATGGCATTGGAGGGCATTCACGATGCTTTCATCATCGATCTTGGCCTTCCCGACCTGGATGGATTGGACCTCATTGCGCATTGCCGAGCTCAAGGTAATGCAGCGCCGGTTCTGATCTTGTCCGCCAGGCGTTCCGTGGACGAACGGGTTCGTGGGCTGGAGCAGGGCGGAGACGACTACCTCACGAAGCCATTCGCTCTCCCAGAACTGCTGGCAAGATTGAGAAATCTCCTGCGCAGGTCCGCTGGTCCACAGACTGAATCGGTGCGCCTGCAAGCTGCTGACTTACAGCTCGATTTGGTACGTCGGGAAGCGCGACGGGGCGATCATTTGCTGCAACTGACTCCCCAGGAATTCTCTCTGCTGGAATATCTTTGCCGCAACGAAGGTCGCGTGGTGACGCGGACCATGATTCTGGACCATGTCTGGAAAATGAGGATTGACCCAGCAACGAACGTGGTCGACGTTCACATCTATCGCCTGCGCAGCAAAGTAGACCACGACACCCCGCGACCCCTGATTCATACGATTCGGGGTGTTGGCTACGTTCTCAGACATGCCTAGGAACTTACGCTCGACCGCCGCTTGGCGGATTTCGATCTGGACAACTGTGGCGTTCGCACTCGGAACCGCCGGTGCATTCTCCATAGTTTATTTACTGATCGCGCAAGGTCTTAGGGACCGCACTGACACTTGGCTCAGCGGCGAAGCTGAAGTTCTGGCTCAAGTCTCGGCGGATACGCCCAGCGATCATCTCTACACCAGGATCGTGCGAGAGGTGGCTGAGCTTGCAACTCGGGAAGTACCGGATGAGCGTACCCCTCGCGGTGAGAGACTCAATTCTGTATTCTTCCTGGCCTCAGATCCGAATAACAGTGAAGCTCCCTTATGGGTAGGGCCCGGCTCTAAAGATGCTTTTGTCATAGCGATTCGACAGGCGAACCTGGTCCCAGGACTTCTAAAATCCATAACAGTAGATGGATATCCGCATAGGTTTCGAGTGGTTGAGAAGGCGCAAAACGGAAGAACTGTTTATCTCGGATTATCGGATCATGGCGCCAGGCATGTACTGCACACATTGGGTCGCCGCCTTCTGATGGTCTGGGGTGGCATGTTCCTTCTCGGTTTCGTTATCTCCTACTGGAGCGCGCGTCGAACGCTGCATCGTGTTGAAAGAATCACGGAAACTGTCGCACGAATTGGCACCGAGGGGTTAGAGGAACGGTTGCCCGAACCGGTGAACTCAGATGAAATCTCGCGATTGGCTAAGACTTTTAATCACATGCTGGACCGGCTGCAGGCTTCGGTGAATCAGCTTCGCACGGTTACTGGAGGTATCGCGCACGACCTCAAGAGCCCGGTGACTTTGATTCGTGGAACGCTCGAATCCGCATTATGCAATGAAGGAAATGACAAGTGGCGTGACTCGGTGGGGGAGGCGGTCGAAAACCTGGACAGGCTCTTGCAGTTGTTGAACACGACGCTGGACCTGGCGGAAGCAGAGGCGGGTGCTCTTCACATCGATCGCGGTCCGGTCGACTTCTCGGATGTCGTGAAACAACTCGTTGATATTTACCAGCCGGCAATGGCCGTACACCATCACGAGGTGACGACTGATTTGGAAGAGCACGTTGTTGTCGATGCAGACGTAACCCTGCTGAATCGCGTCGTAAGCAATTTGCTTGAAAACGAATTAACGCATTTGCCAGCGGGATGCCGAGTGAAGATTCGCCTCTATTCGCATCAAGGATCAGCGCTGCTGGTGGTTGAAGACAACGGTCCGGGATTTCCTGCTGATATCGGCGGACGCGTTTTCAAACGATTTGTAAAAGGAAAACAGTCTCCAGGTCATGGTCTCGGACTTGCATTTGTGGATGCGGT
Organism: Terriglobales bacterium; assembly: GCA_035604895.1. GTDB lineage: Bacteria > Acidobacteriota > Terriglobia > Terriglobales > Acidobacteriaceae > JABDBE01. The sequence continues at coordinate 5,250 of DATNHO010000115.1, forward strand.
TGTCCAGGCACACGGCGGTGGCACGCGAGTTTCAGAACGTCCGGGCGGAGGCGCTGTTGTAACGTTATCGCTGCCCGTTAGTGTTCTCCAAGCTGCGTAAACGCAGTTACTACCATTGTAGAGAATTTCATGTAACTCACGGGCAGTGTTCCTACATTTCAAATATCGAGAAAGAGCACATTCCTCCGTCTCCCGTGCCCGCAGATGAAATCAATTTTCTTGAAGGTGCCGGCATAAACAAACAGCACTGCGCCTTGCGTCACGGACTTCCTGGGCAGCCACCCGTTCACTATGCGACGACGATGTTTCCCAAACCACCACAATTGTTCCGTGGCAAGGGCGTGACCGATGACCCGGCATCGGAGACTTACATTCTAGGGTGTGAGTTTTTCAACAGCCACGCGATTTCACTCATCAACGGCAACAATCGACTTTTCGGGGTCGGTTGGTTTGACGCGCACCGCGATCTGCGACCCGACATGAATCTTAGAAAACCCGCTGAACTCTTCAGCATGAAAGCTTTCGTGTGTACGCCAGAGTAGTATTCCCCGTTGTGAGTGCAGGTATACCCCAATTCTTTCACTCCAATCCTTCCAGTACGTACAGCGTCCCAAGAACTCGCACCGTGCTATAGGCATATGTCTTGCTGTGCTCGGCATATACCAGCCTGACGTCTTGGGTTGACCCTGCTTTCTCGTTGGGTTCCACGGTCTGAAGCAGCGTTCGCTTTCCGGTCGTCGTGTCCACACGGTAGATGCGGCCTTCCCACGGTGTCGCCGAAACCACTAACAGACCTTTTCCATCTACGGTCCAACTTTCAATTTGATCGTGGGGCTCCACGCCCGGGACCACTTGCAGCCTCTGTATCTGTCGATCAAATACCACGGCCTCCGCGGAACCATTCCGTCCGGCGATTTGTTTTCCATCAATATTAATGGCACTGCCGACAAAATCAGGAGGGCCCAACGGCTGCGGCTTTCCGCCCTCCAGATCCATTTCGTATGAGCGCAACGGTTGTCCCTCTGTCGCTCCAGTCAGCAGCAGATGCTTGCCATCGGGGAACCAAACGACATTCCCCAGACTGGTGATGTCTCCCACTGGCAACCGATGGCTTTCCCCGGTTCCAATCGGGTTCAGGCCCACCTGCGGCGGTCTGGTCACAATTCTGGTGGCAACCATCGTCCCGTCTGGAGAAAATTTCGGCCCCCCTCCAGGTCCGAGCGCCACCGGCGGAGAGCCATCCAGTTTCCGGTAAACCGACAGGTACAACGGTCCTGCCGGTCCTCCCCATTCCAGGAAGACGATGGCCTTCCCGTCCGGCGAGATGTCTCCCAACATGGATCCATCGAACCATTCGAGGCCGTGCCGTTCTTTGCCCGTGACGGGGTCGCTCCCGGAGATATCCGTGCGGTGCTGCTCACTCGCAACCAGCACCCGACCGTCGGCCGCAATATCAAGTATCCGCGTCCCTTCCGGCGTCGTAAGGATTTCCCTCTGCTTTCCTCCCAGAGTCACCCCGTATAGTTGGCGGTCGGTCGAATCCGAAGCGGTGAACCAGATCTCCTTGCCATTTCGCGACCACGCCAGCCCCTGTAACGTTGCGTACTCCCGAGTCAGCTGCTTACGTTCACCCGTAGCATCGAAAACGGATACCCAGCCCCGGTCATCGGCGTATACCGGATGTTCCACAAATGCGACTTCCTTGCCGGAGGGAGACACGCGGACATAATCGAGGTAGCCAGCGGTTGCATAAATGACTTTCCCCGCCGGATACTCCAGCTGTATTTTCCGGTTTGCTCGACGCACCAGCGCCAGTGTCTTGCCATCGGGCGCGTAGTCCGCCGAAATCACGTCCTTCTCCTGCGAGCGCGGCGTACCACCTGCAATCGGCGCCTGTGCCATCGTGCCACTCAGAAAGTACGGCCCGCTCACCGGGTCGACTGCAAGTTCCATGTCTCCGCTGGCGGAAAGAGAGAGCAGAGTCGCACTCGGAAGATCTACTTTCGTGGATTGCGGAAACTCCATCCGCACGGTGTAGACCTGCAACGGGTCGCTGTTCCACTGCGCGCTATAGACGACGGTTTGCCCATCCTTCGCAAAGCGTGCATTCGCCAGATAGCCCTGTCGATAGGTCAGCCGGGTAAACTTCGGTTGTGGTTTTGCGCCAGACCACCGTCCCAGCAGCCACAGCCCTGCTCCCAGCGCCAACATACCCAGCGCCATCGCTGTCCATGGCAGCCAGGCTCGCTTTACCTTCGACTGCGCTACGCTCTTTGTTGACGACGTTCCGCCCAGCGATTCGATGGCAAACGCCAGATCACTTGCCGACTGGAAACGTCGCTCGACACTCTTCTCCAGGCATCGGGTCAAAATCCGCTGCAGTCCCAGCGGACCTTGCCAACCCGTTTCGGTGAGTTCCGGCGGCTCTTCCCGCAGAACTGCGGTCATCGTCTCGGCAGATGTCTCGCGTTTGAAGGCGCGCTTTCCGGTAAGCATCTCGTACAGCACAGCACCAAAACTAAAAATATCGGAGCGCGCGTCGCTCGGCTCACCCCGCACCTGCTCCGGTGACATGTAGCCGACTGTTCCTAACACCATGCCCGGCAAGGTCGCCGGACTTGCCAGCGTCGCCACAGTCTCATGGCTTTCTTCGAGCTGCACCAGCTTCGCCAGCCCGAAATCCAAGACTTTGACCCGGCCGTCGCGTGTGATAAACACGTTCTCCGGCTTCAAATCCCGGTGCACAATTCCCTTCTCGTGCGCGGCCGCGAGTCCCTGGGCAATGCCAAGCGCATATTCAATCGCGCGTCGCACCGGCAGCGGCCCGGCCTCAAGCTTCTCTCGCAGGGTTTGCCCTTCAAGAAGTTCGCTGACCAGAAATGGTGCACCGTCATGTGTCCCGATGTCGTGTATTCCGAGAATGTTCGGGTGGTTCAGCGCTGCGATAGTTCGCGCTTCCTGTTCGAAGCGCCGCAATCGGTCCGGATCTTTTGCCAAGCCTTCGGGCAGCACCTTGACCGCAACGTCGCGTCCGAGCCGCGTGTCGACCGCTCGGTACACTTCTCCCATGCCGCCCGCACCGAGCAGCACAACGATTTCATAGGGGCCAAGTCTCGTGCCAGCAGTGAGAGCCATGGGTCGGCGTAATTATAGCCTGCCGAGTGTCCAATGACTGCCGTGGGTAACCGGCGCGGGCTCTCCTGGCTTGGGCTTGAGTCGTGACCGCACTGTCTCTCTTGTTGGCTTTGGCTGTCTTCTTGGCTAGCTCTTTCACTTCATTCGCAACCACCGCAAAACCTTTTGCCGGTCCCCTAACCGAGACTGCAGAGGATGCGTCGGGACAAACTATAAAGATGTGTCGGGACTGGACATCCCAAGAACGGATGCCCGCCTGGGAAACCAGGCCAGATGGCGCCATCACCCGATTGTTCGCGCGTGCCCGGAGGGCAGAACTTACATTCACATAGACAGTTAGCGAATTTGCTTCATATAACTTCTTACGCCTGCGGCCCAAGCATGATCTAGCGATACCCTTTCCGAATGAACTGCGTCTCATTGGACATGAGCAGACGCGCTGGAATACGACACGAAAGTGACGCTCAGCTGATCAGAAAAGTCGAAATTGGAGCGACCTCTTGCTAACCGAGAGGAGCAAGTGTAGTCTAACTCGGTAACCGAGAGGAGAGTCGTGACCAAACCTTCGGACCTGGTGCAAGGGACCCTTGACATGCTGGTACTGAAAATATTGGCTTTGGAGCCTTTGAATGGATGGGCCATAAGTCAGCGGCTGAAGCAGATTTCCAGCGATGTGTTGGGAGTCAGCGACGGTTCGTTATACCCGGCGCTGCACAAGCTGGAACATCGGGGGTTGATTCGGGCTCAGTGGAAGCCGAGTGAAAACAACCGGCGCGCAAAGTTTTATTCACTAACGCAGCTCGGGCGGAAGCAGCTCGAAAAAGAGACGGCCAACTGGAACCGCGTCTCAGTCGCCATCTCCGGCATAGTCAAACTCAAAGAGGCCTGAATATGCGCATCGAACAATGGCTCTATTCCTTGCCGGTGCGTTTACGCTCCTTTCTCCATCCCAATCAGATGGATGAAGAACTCAAGGAAGAGCTCGATGGGCATCTCAAGCGACAAATCGAGGAGAACGTTGAGAAAGGCCTGTCGCTAGAGGAGGCGCGCTACTCTGCCCTGCGTACTTTGGGCGGAATTACGCAGATCGAACAGCAGTGCCGAGACGCTCGCGGCGGAAGCATCTTGGCGGACTTTTTTCAGGACATGCGGTACGGACTGCGACTCCTTTGGAAGAGTCCCGGGTTCACCATCGTTGCGGTTCTTTCTCTGGCCTTGGGCATCGGTGCGAACACGGCGATTTTCGACATCGTGAATGCGGTTTTGTTGCGTTCTTTACCCTTCCCCCATCCGGAGCGTCTGGTGAAGATCGTGGCCCTCAATCGCGGGCCGGCCGCGCGGGATATTGGGTTCTCCGTTCCCGAACTGGACGATCTCAGATCGAGGGCGGGAATTTTTGACCAAGTCAGCGGTATCGTCTCCGGGGGCACTGATTTTACCGGTTCAGAGCATCCGCAACGTCTCGAGATATTGGCTGTCAGTTCCAACTATTTTTCCCTGCTCGGCGTCTCCGCGCACCTCGGGCGGGTGTTTGGCCCGGGCGACGAGCAGCCGGGTTTCTCCGAGGCGGTCGTGATCAGCGATAGTCTGTGGGCCCGCGGGTTCGGCAGAGATCCCGGCATTCTGGGGCGCAAGGTGCTACTCGAGAATGATCCCCCCTATACGATCGTCGGTGTTCTACCCCCCGGATTCCGCCATCCCGGCAGCACGGTGATGACGGATGTCGAAATATTTGCAACAGCGGGATTCAGGACGGATCCCTTCCCGAAACCAGTTCGCAGCGCGCGGGTAGTGCCCGGAGCGATCGGACTTTTGAAGCCTGGAGTCAGCCGGGAGCAGGCGCAACTGAGGCTGAATGCCTTCGCAGCCCAACTGGGGGCAGAATATCCCACCGACTATCCTGCGGGATCCGGCTGGTCGATTGAGGCCGAATCCTTGCAGGATTCGATGGTCGGCAATGTCCGGCCTATGTTGTTGGTGCTGATGGGTGCGGTGGCGCTAATCATCCTCCTGGCCTCAGTCAACGTGGCCAATCTTCTCCTGGCCCGGGCTTCCGGAAGACAGCGGGAGATGGCCGTGCGGCTGGCCTTGGGAGCAAGCCGTGCGCGCATGATTCGGCAGATGCTCACCGAGTCGGTGATTCTGTCTTTGGTCTCCGGCATCATCGGTGTACTGACAGCAATGGCAGCTCTGCATTTTGTACAGTTTCTACCCGCCCGAATTCCTCGGCTGGCCGAGGCGCAGCTGGACTGGACGGTGCTGGGTTTCGCCTTGTCGGTTTCCCTACTTGCCGGGCTGGGGTTTGGCTTGGTACCGGCCCTTCAATGCTCGAAAGCCGAAATTGCTATGACCATTCGAGAAGGAGCACGGGGATCCGGTACCAGTGGTAAAACCACTCGCTTGCGGGGTTTGCTGATCGCGTCCGAATCGGCCCTGGCGGTGGTGCTCATGGTGGGGGCGGGTCTGCTGTTGCGCACGTTCTGGGGACTGCTGCAGGAAAACCCTGGTTTCAATCCCTCGAGAATTGTCACTGCCGGCACCCGGTTATCACAACCCAACGATCCCCAAATGGATCGCTACTCCCACCCCGAGATCGTGAACGCATTTGTGCGGGAAGCTGTGCGGCGCGTGCAGGTTCTCCCGGGCGTCGATCTCGCCTCCGTGACCACCGATTTGCCGGTCACCCACTTGTCGCAGCGCTTCCCCGTCAACATTGAGGACCGGCCGGACGAGTCGCGCAGAGGTCTGTTTTCCGAAGCCACCGGTGTGACTCCTGAGTATTTCAAGGTGTTGCAGGCTTCGTTAGTGCGCGGACGTTTCTTCGCGGAAGACGATCAGCCCGGTAAACAACTGGTGGCCATCGTCGATGAAAGTACCGCTCGTACCTTCTGGCCGGACCGCGATCCCATCGGCCATCGTTTGAGCTTTGGTCCCAGGGCCACCAACCCGCCGTGGCGGACCGTGGTTGGCGTGATCAAGGACATCAAGAATGATGGCCTCGACCAATACGGAGATCCCCACATCTACTCACCGATCTACCAGTTTCCAGAAACCAGGTATTTAAGTGTGGTGGTCCGAACATCTTTGTCTGCCACCAGCCTGGAGCCACAGATACGCCGTGAGATAGAGGCCATCGATCCAAGTTTGCCGGTATTCAATGTCCGCACCATGAATGAGGTCATTGACGGTTCTCTGGCTTCCCGCCGCTTTTCCGCCGAGTTAATGGGGGTGTTCGCACTCGTGGCCCTTCTGCTGGCGTCGGTGGGAATTTACGGCCTGTTGGCCTATATGGTGGGTCAACGCTCTCATGAGATTGGAGTGCGCATGGCGTTGGGAGCTATGCCATCTACGATTGGGAAAATGATTGTGAGCCGAGGCCTGGGGCTGACCGGGATGGGAGTGATGATCGGTCTGATCTTGTCGGGAATAATGGCACCCATGATCTCCACCCTGCTGTACGGAGTCCGACCCATCGATCCCGAGGTCTTTGTTGCTGTTCCGCTCATTCTGATGGTGGTTGCATTTCTGGCGAGCTACATTCCGGCGCGCCGGGCGGCAAGGGTAAGCCCGATCGTCGCTTTGCGTGAGAGTTGAAAACAACAGGATGCGAAACTTGCCGGCAAGCCCACACGGAACAAAAGGAGAATTCGGATTTATGAGAACCATTTCAGGATTGTTATGTCTGCTGCTGATCATCGCAGCCACGCAATTTGCGCAATCGCAGAGTTCTCCCGCCCAAAATCCAAGCGACGCGAAAGGCGCGCCAATAGTCTATTCCCAGGTCCCAGAGGCCAACGCGCTTTACATCCGGGGTCTGGAGTATCTGAGCAAGAGCGACACATGGATGGAAGGCGGTTCTCTGATCAACGCGCGCGAAGCGGTCCGCCTCTTCAGTCAGGCTGTGAAGAAAGATCCTCAATTCGCACTCGCGTACCTCGGCCTGGCGGATGCCTGGGATTGTTTTGGATTCTCGATTCCCGGCAGTGTGCCCGCCGTCAAGCTTTACCCGCACGAGATCGCTGCCGCACTCACGGCCGAGAAATTAGACGACAACCTGCCCCGTGTCCATTCCCTGCTCGCCAGCCTTTACTCCGATAACGCGTACGACTGGGAGAGCGCCGAACGCGAATATAAGCGGGTCATCAGCATGACGAACAGCGTGACCTCTCACTCGGGGTACGCTACCTTCCTTGCAACCCAGGGAAGGTTCGAGGAAGCCATCGCAGAGGTAAAGTTGGCGGAGAAGCTCGATCCCTTAAGCCCGTCCGCTAATAAGGACATGATGGAGATCTACTATTGGCGGCATCAGGATGATCAAGCGCTGGAACAAGGCCGAGAGCTGCTGCGCAAGGCCCCACAAGTCTTCTACGCTCATTTCATCATGGGTTTTGCCTATATCCATAAGGGTGAGTTCGAAAACGCAATCCGGGAGTTCAAGCTATCCACTGTGCGGGGCGATGCCGGCTCGCTCTCGGGTCTAGGCTACGCCTACGCCATGTCTGGCAATAAAGCGGAGACACAGAATGTGCTCTTGCGGTTGAAACACCATAGTGGGGCCAAGAATGTCCCGTATCGTAGGGCTGCGATTTATCTCGCTTTAGGCGACAGAGATCGAGCGATCAGACTCATCGAAAAAGACTACCGGCAGCGGAGTAACTGGCTAAACCGGTTGAATGTCGATCCGGTGATGGACCCGCTCCGCGACGATCCCCGGTTTAAAGACTTGATGCGCAAGATGAATTTTCAACGTGATGCTCGCGCGGCGTCTCCCGATGGGGGTAGTCAATCGTCTGGATATCGGGAGAGATCGACGACAGGACTAGAGCGCTTCAGTGACTAGGTTGTGTTTTTCGCAGTTTGCTGCCAATCCAAAGGAGAAATTACGATGAAGCGGTCTTCGCTTGCGCTAGTTGCGGTCACTTTGCTTGCCGTCGCCGGAACCAGTCTTTACACTCAGGGCCAATCGCAGAATCAAGCGCCGAGTCCAGCGCGTTCACGAGCGGACGAGACGCTGGCAATGTGGAACGACATCGGGAACAAACTCATCGCCATGGCCCAGGATTTTCCCGAAGACAAGTACGATTTCAGGGTGCAGAAAGATGAGCGCACCTTTGCACAAACTATTCTGCATGTCGCCGCCGTTGACTACGACCTGATGCGTTTGATTTCCGGATCAACCATTGGGCCCGACTTCGGCAAGAACAAGTACGACCCGTCGCGAGACGTTTACAAAACCAAAGCCGACGTGGTGAAGCTGATTCAGCAGGCAGTCGCGGATGGAGCAAACCTCATTCAACAGCAGGGCGACGCGGGCCTGGACAAAACGACGAAATTTCCCTTCGGGAACATGCTGGTCCACAATTCCTACAACTGGATGTTCACCATCGAAGATAGCGGCGAGCACTACGGACAGCTGGTGGTGTACTACCGCGCGAATAACATGGTGCCTCCGGAGTCGCGGTAGTGCCCCTTGGGGTCGGATTGCAAGCTGGACATCTTTATTATCCGAGCAATCTGAATTATCCGAGCAATCTGAGGAGAGCCACTCGAATGGCGAAATTTAGAATGATTGCTTGCATATCAACCCACTCGAGGGGGTTCTGATGAGTACTTTATTGCAGGACATGCGGTACGGACTGCGACTGCTTTGGAAGAGTCCGGGGTTTACCATTGTTGCGGTTCTTTCTCTGGCTCTGGGCGTCGGTGCGAATACGGCGATTTTCAGCATCGTGAATGCGGTTTTGTTGCGGTCTCTTCCGTTTCCCCATCCGGAGCGCCTGGTGAAGATCATCGGCAGCAATCGCGGCGTGGGCGCGCGGGATATTGGGTTCTCCGTTCCGGAGCTGGACGATCTCAAATCAAGGGCAGGCGTCTTTGACCAAGTGACCGTTACCGGGGGAGGCGACGGTAATTTGACCGGCGGAGATCGTCCGCAACGCCTCGAACTACGGGTTGTGAGTCCTAACTATTTTTCCATGCTCGGCACATCGGCGCACATCGGGCGGGTGTTTGGCCCGGGCGACGAGGCGCAGGGTTTCGCGGAAGCGGTGGTAATCAGCGATAGTCTGTGGGCCCGCGGGTTCGGCAGAGATCGCGAAATTCTGGGACGAAAAGTGCAAATCGACAACGATCCCTACGAGATTGTCGGTGTCCTCCCACCCGGGTTCCGCCATCCGGGAAGCACAGTTGCGACGGATGTCGAAGTATGGGCAACCGCGGGTTTCAGGGCTGATCCTTTCTCGAGGCCAGCTCGCACCGTGCGGCACTGTTGCCCCGAAGCGATCGGACTTTTGAAGCCCGGAATCAGCCGGGAGCAGGCACAATCGAGGTTAGATGCTTTCGCGGCCCAGCTGCGGGCAGAATATCCCAACGACTATCCTGCGGGGTCTGACTGGTCGGTTGAGGCTCAACCCTTGCAGGAGTCGATCGTGGGCAATGTCAGGCCTATGTTGTTGGTGCTGATGGGTGCGGTAGTCCTGATTATCCTCCTGGCCTCGGTCAACGTTGCGAACCTTCTCCTGGCGCGGGCCTCAGGGAGACAACGCGAGATGGCGGTGCGGCTGGCGCTGGGCGCAAGCCGCTCGCGCATGATTCGGCAGATGCTCACCGAGTCGGTAATTCTGTCTTTGGTCTCCGGTGTTGTCGGGGTCCTGACGGCAATCGGGGCTTTGCATTTTGTACAGTTTCTGCCCGCCCGAATTCCCCGGCTGGCCGAAGTGCAGGTGGACTGGACGGTGCTGGTTTTCGCCCTGTTAGTTTCCGTTCTTGCCGGGCTCGGGTTTGGTTTGGTTCCGGCCCTTCAATGCTCAAAAGCCGAAATCGCAATGGCTATGCGGGAAGGAGCCCGGGGATCCGGCACCAGTGGTAAAACCACTCGCTTGCGGGGTTTGCTGATTGCGTCCGAATCGGCCCTTGCGGTGGTGCTGATGGTGGGAGCGGGGCTGCTCTTGCGCACGTTTTGGGGACTGCTGCCAGGAAAACCCCGGTTTCAATCCATCCAGAATTGTCTCTGCCAATACTCGAATTCCAGTACCCAACAACCCCAATTGAATCGCTACGCGCAGCCTGAGAACTTGAACACCTTGGTGCAAGCTGTGCCGCGCGTGCGTGCGATCCCGGGCGTCGATCTCGCATCGGTGACCACCGATTTGCCGGTTGCCCACCTGTCACGGCGCTTCCCCATCAATATTGAGGACCGTCCGGACCAATCTCGCAAGGGTCTGTTTTCCGAAGTCACCAGCGTGACTCCGGAGTATTTCAAGGTGTTGCAAGCTCCGTTGCTGCGCGGACGCTTGTTCGCGGAGGACGATCAGCCCGGCAAACAACCGGTCGTCATCGTCGATGAAAGTACGGCTCGTGCGTTCTGGCCAGACCGCGATCCGATTGGCCGGCGTTTGAGCATCGGGCGCGCGGCCACGTGGTGGAGCGTTGTTGGGATCGTCAAGGACATTAAGAATGATGGTCTCGACCAATCCGGGTCTCCCCACATCTACTCGCCGATTTACCAGGTTCCAGGAATCGAGGGTTTTGATTTTCTTATGAACGCCAATCCTTTGCTGGGTCCGATCCGGACAGGTCACGCGGTTCTCCAGGCCCGCCAGCGGGTGGCCCACTTTTGCGCCCTTGCCACGGGCGGAGAAGGCCGCCGCAGAACGGGCGCAAGTTGCGACGCTACAGCCGACGTCGGTGTGTCGAGTGATTATTTGCCTGGATGCAATGGTTCCGGCGACTGGTCACGCGCTACGAATATCACATCGAGAACTATCTCGGCATGGTCCGCCTAGGCTGCATGAGAGTTGTGCTGAGGTATTGGTGAGCGATTACTCGTAATGCAGCGCCACCATGGGATCGACCTTGGCTGCGCGCCTCGCAGGCACATAAGCGGCCAATAAGGCGATGCCGCACAAAACCACCGCGACCAGGCCGAATGTAATCGGGTCGGTCGGCTTAACCCCGAACAGCATGCTCGCCATCAGTCGGGTCAATCCCAGGGCAGCGACGATTCCAATCGCCGTGCCAGCCAGCGTCATGCGCGCTCCGTCTTGCAGCACCATGCGCAGTACATCAAGCCGCTGCGCCCCCAGCGCCATGCGCACACCGATTTCTCGTGTACGCTGCCCGACCAGGTACGACAGGACGCCATAGATTCCGGTGCCAGCCAGCACCAGAGCCAGCCCTGCGAATGCGCCCAGCAGGATGACTGAGAAACGCTGGCTGGCGATGGAGTCCGCCACCACTTCCCCCTCGGATTCGTTGTCGTAGACGATCGTGTCCCGGTTGCTTGCCAGGAGTTTCTGGCGAATCGACTCGAAAAAAGCTTCAGGGGCGAGCGCGGTTTTGGAGCGAGCAAATACATTGAATCCCTGGGCGAGACTCTTGGTGTCGCGGGCCCCATTTTGCATGATTGGCCAGTACATCTGGGCTTGCAGGGGATGGCTAACGTCTTCGGCGAGTCCCCACTGATTCACGTGCCCAACCACACCAACAATCGCCAGAGGTACAAAGACGCGTTGCTTGGAATCGCTGTCGAAGTCAAACATGCGGATGTGTTTGCCGATCGGGTCTTGGCCGGCGAAATATTGTTGCGCGAAGCTCGCGTCAATCACCACCACGCGCGTAGCGTTCTCATTGTCCTCGTCGCTTAGGAAACGGCCTCGAAGGAGGGGAATGCGCATGGTTTTCAGATACTCCGGTTCTACTGTGTGTTCCAAAGCCAGCTGAATATTCTCAGTTCGCTGCGTGGGCGGCTCTTGCCCTTCGAGCAAAAAACCCCTCTCACTGTCCCATTCCATGGGATTGGCGCCCCAATGCAAGGACACGGCCTCAACTCCCGGCACACTATGGAGTGTCGCGCTGATTTGCCGAAGCGCAGCGTGGATCGCATCCGAAGATTGATTTCTTAAAGAAGGCGGTGGCGTCACCGCAAAAAGTGACACGTTGCTCGGATCGAAGCCAGGATCGACTTTCCACAATTGCACCAACGTGCGGCACATCAGCCCCGCGCCCACCAGCAGCACCAGCGCCATGGCCATTTCGCCTATCACCAAGGCAGACTGCATGCGTGTCCGGGGGCCGGAGATGGCGCGCCCGCTGTCCTTGAGGCTTCCACTGATGTCGGTCCGCGACATCCTTATGGCAGGCAGCAAACCAAACATGATTCCGGTGAGGACCGAAACGAAGATGGTGAACAGCAGCACAGAGAGATGGATCCCGATTTCCTCGGCACGTGGAACGGTTTCCGGGACCGCCGCAAGGGCGGCGGCTGTTCCCCACTTCGCCAGAACCAGCCCGAACCCGCCGCCCAGCGCCGACAGCAGAACGCTTTCGGTAAGCAGTTGGCGCAGAATCCGTATCTGCCCCGCACCCAGCGCGGCACGAACTGAGAACTCGCGCTGGCGCGCCGTTGACCGGGCAAGCAGCAGATTGGCGACATTCACGCAGGCGATCAGTAAGACGAATCCCACCGCTCCCAGCAGCACCAGCAACGCCGGCCGCATGTCACCAACGATATTGTCTTTCAAGGGGATGATGTAGGCCTTGATATTGCCGTCAACAGTGGGATAGGCATCAGCGAGGCCGGCATTCACTCTCTTCATATCGTCACGCGCCTGCGCAAGCGTGACCCCAGACTTCAACAAGCCAATAGCATCCATGCCCCGATACGAATCCCGGAGGTAAAAGGTCGGATCGGTTTCTTCCCCGAGGGCTTCGTAGACATCGGCGGTTCTGAAGTTGAACACATGCAATCGAAACGAAGCTGGAATGACGCCGATGAT
>DATNHO010000116.1:0-6832 GCA_035604895.1 Terriglobales bacterium
TCGTTTCAGAAGCAGATTGCGGTGGGCAAAGGAAAGTATCACAGCATCGTGGCCAGCGTTCCAAAACAATATACGGAACCGAACGCGGAACAACTCCAGAAGATCAGTCAGGACAAAACCCTGAAGGAACACGCCTTTGCAGGGTTGACTCCCGAACGGGAGTGGGGAGGTGCCTTCCACGCCCCCGTGAAAGCAAAGATCTCCGACGTTTTTGGAACCTCGCGTACATTCAACGGCCGGACGCAGAGCGTGCATCAGGGGCTTGACTACGCCGTCCCGGAAGGCACGCCGGTTGCGGCGTTGAATAGCGGAACGGTTCTACTGGCACAGCCGTTGTTCTTCGAGGGTAGCTGCGTCGTGCTCGACCATGGTCAAGGTTTACTCACCCTCTACATGCATCTTTCGAAGATCGAGATCAAAGAGGGAGAGCACGTCACCGGTGGCCAGAAGATCGGATTGAGCGGTGGAACCGGGCGCGCCACCGGACCTCATCTGCACGTGGCAGTGCGCTGGCAGGGTGTGTACCTGAATCCGGCAACTTTGCTAAGTCTCCAATTGCCGTGATTCTCTGCGACGAGTCGATTCCGTTCCGGGGCGCAGGCTGGGCAATGAGCGGAGCGCGTCTTTGAGATCCAGATTGCGAATCAAGCGATGCAGGTAATTTACATGTATGTCCAGAGTGCGCGCCGCTTCGGTGTAGTTACCCTTAGTTTCCTCCAAGGCGTTGAGGATCAGCTGTTTTTTCAACTCTCTCACTTGACGGTGATAGTTTGTTCCTTCAATTGCCGGGGTCAGGCCTTTCTCCAGAATGGACTCGGGCAAATCCTCGGGCGGAATCACATCCGATACGCTCAGCACCAGAGCGCGCTCGATGGCATTCTCCAGTTCGCGCACATTTCCCGGCCAATCATAGTTCACCAGACACGTTATGGCCTCGGGAGAAAGTCTCCGGGCCCTGAGGTTGAATTTCTTGATGTACTTGGACACGAAGTAATCGGCCAGCATGGCAATGTCTTCGCGACGTTCGCGCAGTGGGGGCATGACCAGGGAGAGAACATTCAGGCGATAAAAAAGATCTTTGCGGAACGCTCCAGTCTTGACTGCTTCGCCGAGGTCGCGGTTAGTTGCGGCGATCAGGCGTATGTCCACTGAAATGGCACGCATCCCGCCCACGCGCTCAAACTCACGTTCCTGCAGCACACGCAGCAGCTTCACTTGCAGAGCAGGCGCTAGCTCTCCGATTTCGTCGAGGAAGACGACCCCGCCGTCGGCCATCTCCAGTCGGCCTTTCTTTTGCGCCACAGCTCCGGTAAACGCTCCCCGTTCGTGGCCGAATAGTTCGCTCTCCAGCAGGCCTTCCGGAATCGCGGCGCAGTTGAGAGCCAGGAAGGGCTTACTTGAGCGCGGGCTGTTGCGATGAATGGCTCGAGCCGCCAATTCCTTTCCGGTTCCACTTTCGCCCTGCAACAGCACGTTCGACTCAGTCGGCGCCACGCGCGCCAGGAATTGATAAACCTCCTTCATGCGGGAGCTCTCGCCAATCAGGTTGTGGTCGAGACTGACTTCGGCCGTAAGGCGGAGGTTTTCCTGTTCCAGCCATTGCATGCGGCGAGCGTTTTCCAGGGCGACTGCGGAAGTGCCAGCAATGGCTGCCACTAGCTGGAGGTGATCCTCGTCAAAGCGGCTGGCGGAATCGCATGTGTCCAGATAAATACAACCAGTTACTTTCTGGAACATGGTCAAAGGCACGCACAACAGGGAACGGACTTGGCCGTGGATCAAGCTCTCGACATCAGCCAGATCATTCGAGCCGGGGACGTCAGCTCCCAGAACTGCCAGGCCTTCTTGCATCACTTGACGGGCAATGGTGCGGCTAATGCGAACCGGCAATGGCGATTTGGCGACGCGATGGCGGGAGAAGACTGAGCTGAAATGTTCATCCCCTTTGCCGTCAAGTAGTATGGCGGCGCGTTCGGCGGGCACTACCTCAAAAATCAGATTCAGGATTTGTCCCTGCAGCTCATCGAGGTCGCGGATGGAATGCACAACCCGGCTGACCTTGAGTAATGCGTTCAGGTTGCGGGCCACGCGAGAACTCGCAGGGAGCTCTTTGAGAATTCGATCTGGCTGCAGGTAAAGGACGTCCTGGGGACTAAGCTGCGCAGTGGCCTGGGTCAAGCTATCTTCATATTCGACCCGGCCCGCCGTCGAATCCTCCTCATCTTCGTGCAACAGCAACAGGAAAATGGAATCTCCGACTGAGATCTGGTCTCCGTGACGCAATCGGGACTCTTTCACCGCGACTCCGTTTACCGAAGTGCCGTTGCGGCTATCGAGATCCCGTATCTTGTAACCGTCGCCGTCTCGACTGAGCGCACAATGGCGACGAGACAAAGAAGGGTCGCTGATGGAAAGCAAATTGGAGGGATCGCGTCCAACATGAATCTCCCCCGTGGGGAGGGCAAACGTCGAATCTTTAAGCGGGCCAGCAATTGCCAGAAGCCTTGGGTTCACAACATCCCCCGTTGCCTGCAATCCTCTCTAACACACTTTCTGCAGGATTCGCAAAACTATCTGCGATGCGTTCCACTATCCGAACAGATAGTCGGGCTAGCTGATCGGATAGACCCAGGCGATGTAGACGCTGGGCAATTAGCGTTTCGCAACGAAGCAAATCTAGCTAAATCAGTTAGTTGTGAAAGACTGGCCGAGTTGGAATCGAACGCTGGATCTGGTCCGGTACGTGCATCGACATGCATAAGCCCTGACCTGGCGAAGCGATGGGGGAAGCGCTTTTGGCAGTCTTGCCAGGGAAAGGCTGATCGGGAGCCTGAGAGACCCCCTCGTCAGGACTCCCGATTTTATTCCGTCGGAATATGGACACTATTTTCGTCGACCAGGCGCTGCAGGCATATCGGGACAAGACCGGGGACATGCGCTCCTGGGAGTTGCTCCCCGTCGCCATTACAAGTCAGATTCTCAGGGATGCCCAACAGCTCAAGTTCCGAAGCGGAAGGTTTTCTCAGCCAGCGACAGCCGACGGCTGTACCGACAGTTGAGCGTCCGCGCCGTCAAGAGGAACTCCATCGCAAAAACTCACGGTTCTTCCTGAGATCGCCGGAATGCGTTCACCCGGAACCAGGATGCCGACCAAGTTCAATGGGTCGGATGCAGACAGGGTGATGGTTTCTCCGGTTGGCGGCATCTTGCGCGTGGCCCGCAGAGATCCAACCGCAACCGGCAAAGCAAACTGTTCACCGAGGAATCCATCCACGAAACGGCCGCCGCGGATTTCGCCGCGATCTTCCAGCCGGCGAAATGCCATTTGCAGCTCACGCCACTTGGGCAGATTGGTCTCCCGTGCAAGTGCATCGCGGAAAACAATTCCGTAGCGTTTCAGCAGCATCCAGCATGTGGCCTCGACTGCCCGGTTCCGTTCGACAGCTTGATTGGTATACAGCAGTGCCCATCGTCCAGAGCTGTGTCGTGGGCGTGCGCTGCGTCCCCTGCCCTGCCCGGCGCGCCGTTTGGGATCAATCAAAGAACGCAGGTTATCGAAACCATCCGCGGTAACCACTCCCGCAGCCACCAGTTCCCAGAGACCCGTTTCCACTTCGGCCTTGAGTTTATCCGTGCCTCGAACGATGTCTGCAAAGAATGAGGCTCCGCGCTGCTGCAGGAAATCCAGCACCTGCCGCGCTCCTTCACTCAGACCTCGCGCTTCGGGCTGACTAGCTTTTGGATTGTGCGCAGTCATCCAATCCGCCTCCTCGCGCACAAAGAATGTAATGGGAGCCACACTGGTCGGAATCACTCGCCGCTTGCCCGCGGCAGAATCCTCGAGCGTGGCCGGATGCGGCGACAGACGTCCCCAGCCCACCGCGCCCGTCAGGCAGAGCTGATCAAGCCATTTCGGATCGTAATCCGCAATGCGCCTTGCCAGGATTTGCCGTTCCCATGCATTCGCAGGAATTTCAAATCCCTGAAGCTGCCGCAACACCTCGAGCGTCGCCCTCTCACCCTGCACCTGCGTTCCTGGAGTCACGTGCTGCCAACGCAGCAGCCAGCGCATAAACTGCGCAGCTGAGATCGGCTCAATTTGCTTTCGCAGCGTCGCAACCGTGAGCCGATGGATTCGCGCCAGCAAACGCCGCTCACACCACTCGATCTCATGTAGCGCGGACACTCCTGTCCGCGGTCCTTGATCGGTAAACTTCCCACGCAGAATGGATCCACTGGCCTCCATGCGAAGCAAAGCTTGTTCGATTTCAGAGATTGGCAGGCCCAGCAGCGATCCCAGTTGTCGCGCGGTTGTAGGGCCCAGATGCGTCATCCAGCCGGTGACCAGCGCCAGCAATGCATCATCGCGAGAGGGAACTGCGCTCTCGATCTCGACAATCGCTCGGTCAAAACTGGCATCAGGAAAGAGCAAGGAAAACGTTTGAGCTCGCTCGGCCGCGACCCAGTAACGTCTGTCGGCAACGAATGCGGTCATCGCTCGGCAGTGATCGAGCAATCTACGAAAGTAATCCTCCCAACGATTATTCCGCCTGTTGTCTGCGTAGCTTTGCTCCGCAGGACGGACGAGGGCGTCCGTCCCTACGCGATCTGTCGGAACTGCAATCAGGGTGTGCAGCACATCGTGCAGTTCATCGGGGTCGCGGACATCAGGCCACGCCTCGTCGCGTACTTGCGCAATCGCCGCCGGATCAAGTTTCCCAACCTCCTCCAGAACCGATTCCGGCAGAATCCTCCGCATCTCGACCGCGCGGGCGCGACGTTCTTCGAGCGGTGCATCGTCGAGATAGGCATACGGATTCGCGTTGAGAATTTCATGTGAGAACTGCGATGGCACAGGCGTGTCCACGGCTACGCAACGAATGCGGCCGTCCGCCATTCCGCGCAGCAAATTCTTCAGTCCATCCAGATCCATGGCCTCCGTGAGCACATCTTTCATCACTTCGTTCACCAGAGGGTGGTTGGGAATCTGGATGTCTCCCGCGATATTTTCCTGGCAAGCGGCAACGTCCGGGAACACTGAGGCCAGCAGATCGTCCGAGCGCATACGCTGAATCTGCGGCGGAACCTTCTTACCACTTTGAAAACGCAACAACGCCAGAGCGCGATTCGCATCCCAGCGCCAGCGCGTTCCGAAAAACGGAGACGCCAGCGCGGCTTGTTCCAGAATCGGTTGCACGGTCTCGGCATTGAGGAAGTGAAAAACGTCCGCCAGAGGAAAACTGTGCTGCTCGGCCAGCGCGATGTTCAATCCGTTGTCTGTAGCAGCAGCTTGCAGTTCAAAATTAAAGCTGCGGCAGAACCGCTTGCGCAAGGCCAATCCCCACGCTTTATTGATTCGTCCTCCGAACGGAGCGTGGATCACCAGCTGCATCCCTCCGCCTTCATCGAAGAAGCGTTCTGCAATAATTGTTTGCTGCGTGGGCACCGCTCCGAGTACAGCGCGGCCCTGCAGGATGTATTCAATCATTTGCTCGGCGCCGGAGTCGTCCACGCCACATTCTTCTTTGAGCCAGCCAACCGTCTCCGCGACTTCAGGCTGGCTGGGAGAAACTCCGATCGGCGAAGTGTGCGGCAGTCGGTCGCTGATCTGTTGTCGCAGATCGGCAACATGCAACGACAGTTCTTCGGTCCGCGCCGGGGCTTCGCCACGCCAGAAGGGAACGCTGGGCGGCGCGCCGTGAGCATCTTCTACCAGCACGCGTCCCGATTTGCCCTCGACCCGGCGAATTCGCCACGAGCTGTTGCCCAGCAGCATGATGTCGCCCGCATTGCTCTCGACGGCGAAATCTTCGTCGAGTGTGCCCACCACCGTTCCCTCAGGCTCAGCCACCACCGTAAACAGCGCAGTCTCAGGGATGGCACCACCGCTGGTAATCGCCGCTAACCGTGCTCCCCGCCGCGCCCGCAGCCTGCGATTGATGCGATCGCGATGGATGTAAGCGCCGTAGCGTCCCCGCCGCGACGCAATACCTTCGGAAAGCATTTCGAGAACTGCCTCATACGTCTCACGCGAGAGATTGCAATAGGGGTACGCCCGCCGCACCAGAGCGAACAACTCGTCCTCATCCCAACCATCATCGTGTGGAGCCGGCGCCTCCGCCCGCTTATCTGGGGACGCTAACGATAGTTCTTCAGTTACAGCGGGATTTTCGCGATAGTCAGACGCGGGCGAGGGTGCCCGCTCCAAACCACCACTGCCGGCTGCACAAATCGCGACGATTTGCTGGGCCAGAATATCCAGCGGCGAATCCGGGATCATGATGCGGTCGAGGTCGCCGTGGCGGATGGCTCGCACCAGGGCTGCGCACTCCTGAAGCTCATCGCGAGTGGTTACGAAAAAGCGTCCCTTGGGAATTGCGCCTCGCCAGTGCCCGGACCGTCCCACGCGTTGCAGGGCCACGGCAATGGCTCGCGGAGAACTGATCTGCACAACGAGGTCGACCGTACCTATGTCGATTCCTAACTCCAGCGATGCGGTTGCGACCAGCACTTTAACTTCGCCATCTTTTAGCTTCTTCTCCGCCGTCAAACGCAACTTGCGGGAGAGGCTGCCGTGATGGGCAGCGACATTGTCCGCACCTAATTTTTCAGCGAGATGGTGCGATATTCGCTCTGAAAGCCGTCGCGTGTTCACGAAAACAAGAGTTGAGCGATGCTGTTCGACCAGTTGCACGAGCCGGTCGTAAATCTCATCCCACATTTCGTTTGTAGCAATGGGACCGAGTTGGCTGGCCGGAACCTCGACCGCGAGATCAAGCTTGCGTTTGTGTCCGACATTCACGATCACGGGATCGGGGCGTCCGTTGCCCGT
>DATNHO010000117.1:0-8754 GCA_035604895.1 Terriglobales bacterium
GCCCTCGCCCATTTTTCAGTGCTACGGCTAGAACGCGAGCTTCAGTCCCAACTGGACCGAGCGCGGACCGCCCGAGCCCACAGCCGGGTTCGCCGCTGCGATGTCCGGCGTGGCGCATCCACAACCAAAGTTTGCCGCCCCGGGATCATTCAACCCAAATCCATTCTGCCCGCCGTAAGGATTGGCGAAGTTCGGATGATTCAAAATGTTGAAGAACTCCGCCCGGAACTGGGCTCGCAAGCGTTCCCCAAAATGCCAATTCTTGGCGACCGAAAAATCCAAATTGCGGAAACCTGAATCGGGGAACAGGTTGCGCGGCATAGTCCCGAACTGCCCCTGCGGCGGCGGAATCATAACCGAGTTGCCTTTGGCGTAGCAGCCCCAGGCATCGAGCGTTGACGTCGCGCCAATCGCGGCGGCGTCGCTGCTGCACGCCGTCGGGAAACTGCCCACCGTGTAATGCGGGATGGGTGTTGGTCCTGACTTGAAATCGTTGGGGTCGCCAAAAAAATCCCAGCGCTGAGGCGTAGCCTGCGGCGGGCTGACGGGTAGCCCACCCAGCCCCGAAATGTCAGTCGTCAAATCAATCGGCCCCCAAAATTGTGGGCTCTGCAGAGTTGCGATCGAATTGATCTCCCAGCCCTCCAGCATTTGTGCGTAACCTTGCTTCCCCGGAATGGCGTAGGTAAGCGACAGCGTAAACCGCTGGCGAGCGTCGAAGTCGCTGTTCCCATATTCCGCCGCAAGATTGTTGGAATTCTGCGGAAGGCCGTATCCCGCGCCGAAATCCCAGTTCGCCGAAACATCATCCAACGCGTGGGAGTACGTGTACCCAGCGACCAGGTTCAGGCCATGATAGTTTCGCGAGGTCAGCGTCGCCTGGAGAGCGTTATAGTTTGATCTATAGAAGTTCCCCATCTGAAAGATATTGCTCAGGTAGGGAAACTTCGCGTTAAAGGGTCGAGTGGCTTGTGAATCGGTACCCGGTGTTTCCTGATTGGCATCGCGAATTCCGACGAGATTGTCTCCGTGGTTGCCCACATATCCGACTTCGAGCGTAACGTTGGGCGCAAAGGCGTGCTGAACGTTCAAAGTCCAGTTCCACACGTAGGGAGTAGTCAGGTCGCGAACCACACTCATGATCGGACACGGACCTGAGGCGTTGGGATCGCAGTTGATCGTGCTCCCGCTGACGTTGCCATAGAGCGGCGTAGCGCTGTCCCACTGCGGGATGTTGCCGGGAGCGATGGACAAATTTCCGGCCGTGATCGTGCCTCCAGCGGTGACGGGATTAGCCGTGCCAGTGCCAGAGATGATAGCTCCCGTGGGAACATTGGAGAGGCCAAAGCTGTTGTTAAAGGCGAGCATCGACTCCCAATTTACTGTCTCGTAGATCAGGCCGCTGCCCCCTCGCAATACCGTTGTTCCTTTCCCCGTCACGTCCCAGGCAAAGCCCACGCGTGGGCCAAAGTTCGTGTGATCGGCATTGTACGGACTGTTGACGCCGTTTATCCCGACTTGAATCAATCCGGTCGGCGAATTCGGATCGAAATTGCCCAGTTGGTTGTTGGCGTCCTTCATGACCGTACTAAACTCGTAACGCAGCCCATAGTTGATCGTCACGTTCTTGGTGGCTCGCCAGTCGTCCTGGAAAAAACCTGCGTAGGCCCAGTTGTCGATCTGCCGCGTGGGATTGCCGGTTTGCACAGACGCCTTAAAGGGATCGCCTGCGAAAAAATCTTCCAACGCCGTGGATGTCGGGAATGCGACGCCACCTAAGAAAGTGATGCTCCCTCTGGCGTTGCCAAAGGCTCCGCCGCTGACCTCACTACGATGGAGTTCGCCACCGAACTTAAAAGCATGTTTCCCGGCAGTATAGGAAACGTGGTCGATGAACTGAATAATGCTATCGGGCCCCTGGAGTTTTGGCCATTTGAAGCCGCCTAAGCCAGGGATGAACGCCCCGGCAAAGCCGATGCGCGGCAGCCCTCCCGTGAAAGGACCGCTCACACCCGTATCGAGGCCATAAGCTGATGCCGGTGTATTGAGATCGCCCGGCAGCGTAGGTTGATAAAGGCGGTTGTAACCGAATCTGGCTTCATTGACCCAGCGCGCGCTGGGCGTGAAAATCCAGCTTCCTCCGACCACCTGCGCACGCGTGTGGATGTCGGATCGCCATTTGTTTTGCAGCTCGGGAAAGTCCTCGACCGTCCCTGAGTTGTTTCCGAAAAAGTACATGCCGCTCACGACCTGGCGCTGAGTAAGGTTGTAATCAACCTTGGCAACGACGTTATCGACTCCCACCTGATTCGGAAATCCATTCACGATGTTGATGGTTGGATTGTTATTCAGGGGAAATCCCGTGCCGTTGCAAGTGACCGTCGAACCGGTCACGGTGCAACCCGAGATTATCTGGCTGGCCGCGCTGATCGGCACATGGTTCGCTACCAGATCAGCAATCGCACTCGGAATACTGTTAGCGCAGTCACCAGAAACCAGCGGAGACGTGCAAGTGGGTGTCGCAGGCGTGGGCAGCGCGACCATTGACGGGCTGGTTACGCCGCCGTACTGATTGCCCACATCATATCGTTGCCCTTCATACGCTCCGAAGAAAAAGGCCTTGTCCTTGATGATCGGCCCGCCGAACGATCCCCCAAACTGCTCCAGCGTCCGGGGATTCTTCGGGCTCGGCGACTGACTGAAGGCGCATGGATTGCTGGCACAGTTGAAATAGTTGCGCGCATCGAACACATCGCCGTCGCGGCCGAAAGCGAATCCCGTACCATGCAAGCCATTGGTGCCCGACTTCAGTCCAACATTGACGATCGCACCCGGCTTCCAGCCATATTCCGCCGGAGGATTCTCCTGTAAGTTAAATTCCTGGATCGCGTCAATCGGAAGGATGGTCGCGGAATCTCCCGCAATGCCGGCTCCATTGATGATTCCCTGCCCTGAGAATGGTTCGCTATTGTAAAGGCCGTCGATGACGTAGGCGTTGTCCTCGGCCCGAAGTCCGTCGGTACTGGTGGTCGAGAAACCGCCGCCGGGATAGCGCACGACGCCCGGCCGCAACTGCAGCAGGTTCTCGTAGTTTCGCCCGTTCAAAGGCAGATCGTTGATGGCCTCATTACTGAGAGTTCCACCCAGCACGGACGAAGTCGTATCCAGCAAGGGGACTTCGCCGGTAACGACGACTGTCTCAGTAATCTCGCCGGGCGGCAACGCCAGGTCGATCCTGACGTCCTTGGCTACTTCCAACTGGATGCCAGGCCGCTCGACCGACTTAAATCCCTTCGCCGCGGCGTGCACCTTATATATCCCGGGAGAAAGATCGGGAGCCACGTATTCTCCGGCCTGATCCGTGGTCAAAGTACGAGTAACGCCTCGCTGCGTGTCGGTGATGACTACCTCGGCTCCAGCCAACGCCGCCCCGGTTTGGTCCGTAACCGCGCCCAGAATACGGCCGTTATAAGTCTGCGCGAATAGCGGCAGACAAGCCAGAAGTACGCCAAGACTGAATCCCAGCAATCGAATGGCTGTGGTCCGGGAAGACATAAACGCCTCCGCAAGAGTTTGCATGTTCAAAAACTGCGCGTTAGTGCGTCAACAGAGAATGTCCAGTTTGCGAATTGTAAGTATTTCCCTGGTTTCGCACACTCAGGCGCGCTCATCGACAGACAATCCGCATAAACTGTGGTCTGACAGCTCTACCACCATATACGGCCAGTGTCAAGCAAACATTGCGTTAAGCATTGATCGAAGTGATTCAATCCTATCCAACAACGCCCACGTGGCCCCGGACGCCCGTCCGGGCAGCCAAGCGAAGCGCCCTGATCACAAACATGTCTTAAGGAGAGGTTTGTTCGGGATGGACGATGGTTCCGCTTTTCACAAACTCGAACCTCAGGACCCACTCGCTCGGAACCGCCTGCCCGCCCACTTGCGGCGGCTTGAATGTCCACCGTTGCGCGGCCTGCAAGGCCCGGTCCGCAAAATACTTGCTCGGTCCCCGAGAATCGAACTGCGCCGCCGTCACGTTGCCGGATGAATCCACCGCGATTTTCACCCTCACCTTCAGCCTGCCGGTAATGGTTCGCAAGGCACTCCGCGACACGTCAGGCAGAACTTGCTGCACCACTTCGCCCTGCGCCCGACTACCACCGGAGTTCTCGCCTCCGGCATGCTTTGTCGCACTCCTGGAACTCGCAGCCTTCGGTGCGGCGGGAGTGGCCGGAGCCTGCTTTTTATCGTTGTCTCCGCTGACTGGCGATGACTGCCCCGCGTCACTTCCCTGCTTGGGTTCTGCCTGTGCCGCCGTGGATTCGATCGTGGAAGCTCCCGGCTCAGCGCCCGCGTGACGATGCATTACTCTCAACCCAAGAATGACCAGCAGAACTCCGGCTGCAACAGCTGGAATGATGTAACCCCACTTCGCCGGCTTGCTCTTGGGCTCGACAGTCTCTTTTGCGCGAGGCGCGAGCGTGGGCTGCTGCAACCTCCTTGCGATCTCGGGAACCGTCCAGCGGCCCTGAGGGTTGCGCCGCAAACAATGACTCGCGATATCGAAAAATGGATCCGGCAACGTTTCCGGCACAACCAACTCTGCCTGCTCTGTTCCCTCCCAAACCGGCCGATGCTGAGTCAGCGCTTCAACCAGCGTCATACCCAGCGAGTACACATCCGCAGCCGCCGACATGCCTCCGCCATCCGCAATCTCCGGCGCCACATATCCACTGGTCGCGCCCAGCACTCGACTCGACTCGCCCGCTCCACACAACCCGTCCCCCGAAACTTTTATCTGGTCGCCAACCGCCATGATGTTCGAGGGCGTGATGTGACCATGCACGAAACCCTTGCCATGAATGTAGGCAAGGACATCCAGAACACTCTGAAGCATGTCCCGTGATTCTTCCGGCGTGAGCGCCCGGTACGGAATAATCTGCGCCAGGCTCTCCTCGGCGTACTCGGTCACGACGTAAAGCAGTTCCGTGCCGTCCAGCTCACAGCGGCCCATTTGAAAAAGCCGAAGCAGGTGGGGATGCGACAGTTTCGCAGCCAGCTCCCACCAGGAGAGCTGAAGTTCAGGCTCCGCATTGGCCGAAATCAGTTTGATCGCCACTTCGCGAGGTTCGCGCTCGCGCTTGATCAGAAACACCGCGCTGTGCTCCGAGCCGCCCAGATACCGGAGCAACTCGAACTCCCGGTTGACGACTTGGCCTTCCCACTTTTTCCAAGCCTCGGCCATTCTCCTCCACCACCTTGCTGTCTATAAGGGTCAGAGTATTGTACCCGAGCACAGAGTTGCTGACGCAGAAGACCTCAACGCCAATTCGAAATTCGCTCTACCCGGACTCTTGGGAGGGGCACGTGTCATGTTTCAGGCTGGGAATGCCGCGCCTCATAAGCAGCGATATCGGATTCATGCTGGAGAGCAAGTTAGGGATGAAATCAGAATACGGCAACAAAGAAGCTCAATTCCCAACACAGCGAAGCCGGGGAGCAAATCGGTGACGCGGTCCATGTCCCGCTCGCTCCGTCGCACGTTCCCCAGTCCCGTCAGGGACGGCACTCGGGGATCACGTCTTTATCGCGTGCAAAACAAAACGCCTCAAACTGGTTAGAGTTTGAGACGTTCGTCGAAGCAGCCCTCCCCCGAAGTCTGCTCGAGGACAAATGTAACAGCCTGCCAGCAGGGCGGGAATGGCACTTTCAGGCTATATGCCAAATCTATAGTAACCGCCCTCCAGTCACCTCTCGCAAGTCAAGCAAGTCCTTTGTACCAAGCTATTTAGGAACACTTCAACCATAAATCCCAATCGCACCTCCACCACACCCACTCTCACCTCTGTGCAAAACCCGGCCGCCGTGTAGGGCGGACACTCCTGTCCGCCGCCGTTGATCCTGATTCGGAGAGCCGACACTCCTGTCCGCCGCCGTTGATCCAAAAGAGCTCGGCTCAAAGGGGCTCCGGGAAGCACTAAAGGGCCCAGGAAGCGCTAAAGGGTGCCCCATCCTAACGTCGTGCTCTTCGACGTTAGGTAGGTACGCCCGAACAACTCAAGCCCGCCGCCAGCCCGCAATCGAATCTGAAAACACTCTCGTCCGGCACGTTCCATGCCCCGACCAGCCAGGATTTGTTGTAAAATGGCAGCCAACTTTTGAACCACACTTCTAACCGGAGGAAGCATTATGAGCAGTCAGACGCTCAGGATTTTACTGTCAAGCGTGTTTCTGGTATCGGTCATCCTCGCCGCGGATGTTGCGGCACAAATGACCCCATCCCCCGCAACCGGCGGCGCCCCGCAAACCGCGCCTCACAAGGGCGGGCAAAACATGGTCGCCGCTGCTGAACAGAACCCCGCTTGCCAGCGGATAATCGCAGAGTGCAAGAATCTGGGATTCATTCCGGGTCAGTGGAAAAAGGACAACGGCCTCTGGAAGGATTGCTTTGACCCGGTCGTCAAAGGCGGAGGCAGCGCCACTCGCGATGGCAAGCCCATCAGCGTTCCGGTCAACGGAAGCGACGTCCAGTCCTGCCGCGCAGCCGTAAGCCATCAAAGGTAAGTGTGGGACGGACACTCCTGTCCACCGTTGACAAAAGCTTTTGATCCTGATTCAAATGCGGGTGGCCCATCCTAACGTCGTGCTTTTCGACGTTAGGGTGGGGACTTTGACGCTATTCAAAAGCTGGTCTTGGGAAGGGCCCAGCTTCAGACGGGCCGCCACTATCCCGTGTACGGCGGACACTCCTGTCCGCCGCCCTTGACTCTAGATTTTGATCCTGAAGCGCACGCAACTCCTGCCTCTCAACGGTCTCTGCAAAAGAGGTCCAACTCCAACCCCAAAACTCTCAATCGCCCTTTGAAACATCCGCCGCCGCGTACATCGCCGCAATCTGAAGCCGATATCGCTCCTCCACCACCCGCCGCCGCAACTTCATGCTCGCCGTCAGCGCCCCATTCTCCGCCGAGAATTCCTCGGCAATCAGGATCACCTTCTTCAACTGTTCATACCGCGCCAGATTCCGGTTCAAGTCCGCGACGATTCCCTCATAAAGCGCCCGCACCTTGGGATGCGCAACCAGTACCTCTCGCGAAGAGAATCCAACCTGGTTCGCCTGCGCCCAGTCCTCCAGCACCGGGAAACAAGGCGAAATCAGCACCGCCGGAAACTTGTGCTTATCGCCCAACACCACAGCCTCTCCGATCAGAGCATTGTGCTTGAGGGAGTTCTCCAGCGGCTGCGGAGCGATAAACTTCCCCCCCGAAGTCTTGATCAGATCTTTCTTGCGGTCGGTGATTGACAGAAACCCATCGCCATCAAGATTGCCGATGTCGCCAGTCCTGAACCATCCATCGTCCAGCGCCGCCCGCGTTTCCTCCGGCCGTTTCCAGTAGCCCGTGAAAACCGAAGGGCCGCGAACCAGAATCTCGCCGTCTTCAGCCACACGAATCTCAACATTTTCGAGCGGCTGGCCCACCGTTCCGAGCTTATGCGCCTTCGGACTGTTCACCGCGATCACCGGCGAAGTCTCCGTGAGCCCGTAGCCTTCATCAATGCGAATTCCAATGTCGGCGTACCACTCCGCCAGCTCGCGTCCCAGCGGCGCCCCTCCGGAAATAAAAACCTCGGCACGTCCGCCCATGCCGGCCCGCACTTTCGCATACACCAGACGGTTGCATAGCTTCCACGCCAGCGACGACGGCGTCTGATCGGCCAGAATCTCGGCCCGATGGGCGCGACCGACCGACAGCGCCCAGCGATAGATCCATTTCTTCGGAAAACCTTTCGCCTTAAGATCCACCTGCGCGTGCACTTTTTCATAAACCCGTGGCACACCCACGAAAATCGTTGGACGAACCTCCAACAAAGCCTGGGGAAGCTGATCGACAAAGGAGACATAGGCCAGCGTGACTCCGCGGGAAAGCATGGCGAAATCCACGTGCCGCGCGGTGACGTGCGACAAAGGAAGAAAAGAAATACTGATTTCTCCGCCACGAATGGCAAACCCCGAAAGCGAACAGGAAATATTCGCGGCCATGTTCCCGTGCGTAAGCATGGCCCCTTTTGGCGTGCCCGTCGTTCCCGACGTGTAAATAATGGTGGCAAGGTCATCCGCTCCGACCGCCCGCGCCGCAGAATCGAATTGCGCATCGCGCTCTGTCGGGCCTCCCTGCATGAACCACTGCATCTGCAACGCATGCGGAGCCTCGACGGCATCCATCACTACGATTTTTTCGACGCCGGTGTTCCCCTGAATGACCCTAATTTTTTCAAGCTGCTTTTCGGTGGAGACAAAAATCGCGCGCGCCCCCGAATCGCTCAGAATGTAAGCCGTCTGCTCACCCGTCAAAGTAGTGTAGACAGGCACAACCACCGCTCCGATGAGCAGACAGGCAAAATCCGCAATCGTCCACTCCGGACGGTTCTCGCCAAGAATGGCAACCCGATCCCCCTTGCCAATGCCCCACTCGCGAAGCGCCCGGGCCACGCCCACCACACTCTGGTAAAGCTCCGCCGAAGAAATAGAAACCCACTGAATCGCCCGCCGATGCATCACCACCACGCGGTCGTTCCGATCCACCATCGAAAAAAAGATCTCGTTAAGAGTTCGCAAGCCCATGCGCGCCGCCGTCAAAATTGACGCCTCCGAGTGAGGTTGCTATGATAAACCCGCGGGGTGGAGCAGTCTGGTAGCTCGTTGGGCTCATAACCCAAAGGTCGGTGGTTCAAATCCACCCCCCGCAACCAACC
>DATNHO010000118.1:0-9723 GCA_035604895.1 Terriglobales bacterium
TTTATGTCGAAACCACCAGCGCCGCCGATTCGATGCCTCATGCACCGCAATGCGATAAATCCAAGTCTTCAGGCTGGACTCGCCGTGGAAATGTTTGATTCCGCGAAAGACTTTCAGGAACACGTCCTGGGTGGTGTCCGCGGCATCCGCCGGATCGGTGACCATGCGGTAAACCAAACCATAGATCGGCTGATGGAATTCTCCGATGAGCCAGGCATACGCCTCCTCGGAACCGGCCTTGAGTTCAGCCACAATCGCCGCTTCCTCGGCCCGCGCTCCGATTGCCGCCGCCAAATCACCCACAGTGGTTGCTCCTGCCATGACGCTCATGGCCTAACCCCCATTATAGGTGCTTTTCGACCGCCATCCTCCGCCAAAATTCGAGCCATACTCCCCCACCAAGCCCGACCACAACCCCAGATGTCGCTAACACATATAGACCCCGGACAGGGTAACTAGGTTCCCAGAGCAAAGTTACCCACGTCACAGTTACCCAACCCGCGTGGGGATGGCTGCCCCCGGCTATCCGGTCCGCGTGCCAGCCTGGCCAATTCGGGTCCTGGGAGGGCACGGCTTCAAACCGTGCCAACAAGCGGCAAACCCGAATCCCGCCCCGCAGGGAACCAGCGCTCCAGCCAGCCACCCAAGGTCGCCCATGGTACTTGTGACGCGACCGTGGACGGTACCAACGAGCGGGTGTAAAATCGCGCAATGCAGCGCTGTTGCCGGTTCCCCGCCGGACGCGCCCGAAATCCCTCCCAGGAGTTGGTTTCCTGCCATGACTCACACAATAAACTCTCGATTCACAACCCGTTGGTTGGTACCGTTCGTTGCCGTTCTTGTTCTGACTTCGACCGCCTCGGCCGGGTGGAAAGAGAAAGTACTTTACAGCTTTCAAGGTGGCAGCGACGGACAAGATCCCGCCGGAGGAGTGGTCTTTGATAGCCTTGGCAATCTTTACGGTGCTACGCAAGAAGGAGGCGCGGATAACTGCTCACCCGTCGCGGCCTGTGGCACGGTTTATCAATTGGCCCCATCTGCCAAGAATGGCGGTTCTTGGACTGAAACCGTCCTCCACGTTTTCCAGGGGAAGGCGGTCGACGACGGCGATTTCCCTCGGGGCGGCATCATCGCCGATGCCGTGGGCAATATCTACGGCACGACCGGCTACGGTGGGACCGGAGATTGCGTGTTGTTGGGCATCAAGGGCGGTTGCGGCACGATCTTTGAGATGTCTCCACCTCAGAGAAAGGATGGGGCATGGACGTACACAATCCTGTACAGCTTTAAGGGCGGGAAAGACGGCAATGTCCCCTTCGGAGACTTGGTCTTTGACGGCGCCGGCAATCTTTATGGATCAACCGAGTTCGGCGGAGGCAAAGGCACAACCTGCGACCCTGATTACTACCAATATTGCGGAACGGTCTTCAAGCTGAGTCCGCCGAAGACCAAGGGCGGCAAGTGGACCGAGCAGGTGTTGCACAGTTTCGCAGGGGGCTCGGATGGCGGCAATCCGAACGGCGGCTTAGTGCTCGATAGCGCAGGCGCGATATACGGCACGACCGTCGCTGGTGGCAACCAAGGTTGCATGACCAACTACAGCGTGGGTTGTGGCATCGTATTCGAGCTTCGGCCGCCAACAGTAAAGAGCGGGACCTGGGCGGAAAAAAGGGTGAAGGTTTTTACTGGCGGGAACGATGGTGGCGTTCCGAACGGCGGCTTGATCTTTGACGCTAAGGGCGCACTCTATGGCACTGCTGGAGGCGGTGCTCAGCAGGATGGAGTTGTCTACCAACTAACGCATAATAGCGCTGGAGCCTGGGTCGAGGCTGTTGTACATACATTCATCGACAACGTTCACGGCAGGGACCCCGTCGGACCAGTGACCCTAGATTCGGCTGGAAATCTAATCGGCTCGGCGCTATGGGGCCAATATTTCCGAGGCCTCGTGTACCGCTTGGAACCACCCAAGAACGGCGGGGGGACATGGAGCTACGCTATCCCTTATGAGTTCAAGGGTGCCCCGGCCGCCGCTTATCCCGAAGCTCGGCTCATCTTCGACAATACGGGCAACATTTATAGCACTACGATTGGGGGTGGGGCTGGGTCGTGCTCGGGCGGGTGCGGAACGGTGTTCGAGTTGCAAAAGTAAGAAAGTTCGCTCGGCGGTTACAAGTGAGGTCCGCCGTTTTGCCGTGGGAAAGGCCTCGCGAGAAGGAGGAATAACTAATGGGAAGCAAACGGAATTTGAGGTCACGCTGGATTGTCACAGGGCTTGTCGTCGTGGGCTGGGCACTGCTGATTTGGCCTAGAGAAATGCGGGCACAAACCGAAGGCAATGACGCTGTGTACGGTTCGGGTGCTGTTGTCACGTTCTCGCCTTCCTTCATTGATGCTAGTCAGTTCATCGGACATAGCCAGGGCCTCGACCTGTGTGACACGATCTACGGTATTTTCACTAACGCATGGGGAGTCGGTGCTTATCCCTCGGCTGGCGCTGTAATCGACGCACGCGGCATCAGCGGCGCGACAAACTTGAAATGCACACATGGCACGCCGTGGTCCGAAGGCAGCAATTCGGTCAACCTTCCATCCACCATCTTGCTACCCGCAACCTCGGGAGCCACGCCGACTCCAATCATCATTTCCACGCCTTGGATCATACCGAGCAATACTCACCTGATCGGAGAAGGTGATGGCATCGGGTCGAGCGCCGCCACCACGATTCAGGTGTCGAGCACTTTCAACACAACTCCCGGTTACATCATGCAGTTTGGATCAGCTTCCGGCGCTTCCGGAATCTCAGTCGAACGGCTTACGATTGACGGGTTGGGCAATAACGCGGTCAATGGCATCGTGAACCCAAACGCCGGCCCAAATAGCTATGTGGACCATGTCACGCTGTATCAGATTCGTGGCGTAGGGTTGCTGGTCGAGAACAATGCAGACGGTTCGGGACCCTACTCGAATATTACGTTCAACACCGGCAGTTACGGGGCACATGTAACCGGCGAGCATAGTGCCACTTTCCGCCGCTTGCCGCATCCAATAGAATCGCTACACTCTTAAATGGGAGTCATCTATATGGCTAAAGCTACTTTTGCCGCAGGGTGTTTTTGGGGAGTCGAAGCTACCTTCCGCCAATTGCCCGGCGTGATTTCGACGCGGGTTGGGTACATCGGGGGGGACACCTCCAATCCGACCTACAAACAGGTTTGCACGGATACAACCGGCCACGCCGAGGCGGTCGAAATCGAATACGATCCCGCGAAGCTTTCCTACGACAAGCTGCTCGAAGTCTTTTGGGAGAACCACGATCCCACGCAGCTGAACCGGCAAGGGCCGGATTGGGGCAAGCAGTATCGTTCGGCTATCTTTTTTCATAGCCCGGAACAGAAAGCCGCCGCCGAGGTTTCGAAGGAGCAGCTGGAAAAATCCCATCGCTTCAGCAAGCCCATCGTGACCCAGATTGTTCCCGCGGTAACGTTCTTCGAGGCCGAGGATTACCACCAGCAGTATCTGGAAAAGAAGGGCCTGGCAAGCTGCCATATCAAGGCGTAGCGGATTAGTGGCCGTGCGGCATCGCACCTGGGCGTATACGCAAGTGCAGATTGAACGATACCGGATGGTTGCCGTAGACGGGATCGAGGACGGGCGGCTTCGAATAGAAAGTCACATCCCCGCCAAATCCAATTTGCCAATGCTGGTTGTGCACGAAGTCGCGCACGCCGCCGAACGTGTATGCGCCAATGCGGTAATCCGGATGAATCGCAGCCTCGGGAAACAGTTCGTCTTTGTCTACTAATTCGACGCGGGTATAAGCGTAGTTTCGCTCCAGGAAGTTCAGCGTCGATTCCAGCAAGTAACTGTTGAGAGGAAAAAGCTCGAACTCCTTTTGTACTCGTCCCCAGATCAGCGACGTAGCCCAGTTCCCTTGGCCCATCTTCCCTGCCGACAACGGCCGATTGTATTCGAGCGATGCGGATTGCCTTGCCTGGTTGCCTGGCTCCGCGGCCTCGGGATGGAACAATCTTCCGTAGCTGTATTGCGCAATCCAGTTGCGCGTAGGAGCGGCGGTCACGCGGAATGACCAGGAATCGAGGGCTGCGAGTTGAATGCTCCAGCGCTCTTCATTGGGTTCGTGTCCGTTGAATGCCGAGCCTTCAACTTTAAAAAGCGCCGCCTTGGAGAGATTGAATATGAATCCCGTCGTCACCACGCCAAAGCTGGTATGCGTGGAATCCTGCAAATGATGGCCGAGAGGCGCGGCCGGATCTTCCGACGCCGACTGGCGATGCATGTAAGTTACCGGGCCGAGCGCAGGCTCAGCGGACGGGCCTCCATAAAGCAGCCACGAAACTTTTTCGTTGACCGGCAGCGTGTACAGCATTGCCAGTTCGGCAAAAACATTGTGCGGATGCTGATGATCGACCAGCGGCTGGCCATGATAAGTTTCGCCCGTCTGAAAAAGCTCGGGAAAACCGGGATGCGGCGAAGTCAGAGACTCCGCCGAAAACATTTGCCGGAGCAAAAGCGTGCCCGAGAACAGGCGATGCTGCTCCATGAACATCACATAATTCTCCGATTCCGCCTTGCCCTCGCCGCGTGGCCCACCCTGCTGGTTGTAGTCGACGAAGATGTTGCCGTGCAGCATCAGGTCCCAGTGGCCGCGCGAAATCATCCACATGGTTTCCGGCACCGAAGCCGGCTGCCAACTGGTGCCCGAGGAAGCGTGAAACGAAGGCATGGACGAAAGCGTCGCGTCCATATTCATGCCGTTCATGGTCTGCGTTGTTTGCGCGGATTGGTTTTGCGAGGACGAATCCACATCGTGATCCGTATTCTGGGCCAGGGATGAGATAGCCAAAACCGCGACCGCTGGGAAACACCACACTGTTTTTCGCATTCGTTACTCTCGTGCCAACTCGTTTTCCTTTGTGGACCTCCGTGTCTCTGCGGTTAAGGATTCAAAGCATCAACCCAAAGGACACAAAGGAAAAGTGTGTTCAAGAAATATGTTTCGGAGAAAGTTTGAGCGCCCAGCAGCCAGCAGTCTAGACGCGCAAAGGGGAAAGAAGCGGCGGGCCGCCGGATACGAACACGAAACTGGGGAAAAGGTTGAAGGCAGCCACTGCAGCCGCATTCTGAGAAAATTCAACCTGAGCGGATACTTGCAGCGACGGTTGCAAGGTCGAACTCTGCTGCAAAATTGCAGGGCTGTGTCCGGCCTGACAGCAACTGTGACTGGTGGGTGCCGGCGCGGGAACGCTCCCACCGTCCTCATGACATCCTGCGGCCGGCTCGTGCGCGGGGTTGTCGGACCGAAGACCCTGCGCCGCCCGAGGAGCAGCCATCACCGCTGCCAGCAGCAGAAACACCAACGCCTTAGAAATGACGCGCATAGGTTACGAGCCAGTGATCTTCAACCGCAGTTCCTCGGGAAGGCGCTCGCGAATCTCCGCTGGCAGCCGGTCGTGCACATGGCGGGCGCCAAGCCTGGCCACATCTACCACCGCCATGGGCGCGGGCGTAGCCACCGCGACGACCAGCCAGATCAGCGCCGACAGCGCGAAACCTGCCAGAGCGGCAATCTCCAGCCAGAAAGCGTTGCGCGGACCAAAGTGGCGGATTACTCCGAAAGCCAGCAGAAACACGCCCGCGGAAACCGAAGCAAGAGCGATCAGCGAAATATCAATGGTGCGATGCAGACGCTGGCGCCCGCGGCAGTGCTCGCAGGCCGCAAAATGCTCTTCGTAGTCGCTGCCCATCTCTGGCGCGAGGCCGGAAATATCATAGCGCCAGCCAGCCAGGATCTTGCCGACAACGGGATCAACACACTGACTCATAAGACCGCTGATTTGGTGTTACCTTACCAGTGTTACCTGCTACAGATCAATTCAGAGCCGGATTGGTTGCATCGGCTCGGTTTGCGCCGCCAGCATGATCCGATTGTGCAACAGCGTGCGGCGGCCCGCCAAAGCCTTTTCTGCCTCTCGCAAAGCGCGTTCAGGATGGTTGTTCTGCTCTGAGAGATGCGCCAACACTATATAGGATGCCTGCCCATCATAGCCGGTGGCAAAGAATTCCGCGAGCTTTTCATTGGATAGATGCCCGGTAGGGCTGCCCACCCGCTGCTTCACCGACCAGGGATAAGGCCCGTTGCGCAGCATCTCCAGATCGTGATTGGATTCGATAACCAGGACATCGCAACCCCGCAAGTTATCCTTCGCGTTCGCCAGCAGCCGCCCGAGGTCGGTGGCGATCGCGATTTTGATGCCCTCCGCGCGGAAAGTGAAACCTACTGGATCGACCGCATCATGCGGAATGGTGAAAGGCGTGACCGCAATGTCGCCGATACAAAAGCTGTGGCCGGAAGAAAACAATTCCAGCCGAGCCAGTTGCGGACGCTCCCCTGCGGCATCGCACATTGACCGCGACCAAGCCTGGTGTGTGGCTCCGGTCATAAACACGGGAATCTTCAGTTTGCGGGCGAGCACGAGAAGGCCGGAAACATGGTCGGCGTGCTCATGCGTAATCACGATGGCGGAAAGCGAGTGAGGATCGTCTCCCGCAGCCTTCATGCGCTTGAAGGTCTCGCGGCAGGAAATTCCGGCGTCGACAAGAATGCGCGTAGACGAACTTTGCACAATCGTGCTGTTCCCCCGGCTGCCGCTGGCCAGCACCGAGACCAAAACACCCATGCGCGCAGCATACTCCCTCGCGCTGTGGAAACAGAAGTAACTTTCTGGACAGCCGATACCTTTGAGTGGGACAGCACTTAGCAATTGGCACTTAGCAATTAGCCCAAACCCGCTACTCGGACGGAAGCCTGAGCGGCTAAATGCCAAATGCTAAGTGCCAATTGCTGCTCTCTACAAAATCACTCTCTCATCCCCAACCCTCCGCGTTACGTGCTCTCGGTCGAGATATTCGAGCAGAGGAATCGCATACTTGCGGGTCACTCCGGTCAGGTCTTTGAAGCGTGCCACATCGAGCTTAGGCGACTTCGTTTTTTCTGCAGCCATTCGTTTCCGCAGATCCAGCAGCGCGTCCCGATGAAAGACCAAATCGTCAGAAATCTTGATCAGTAGTTTATCGCGCAGCAGCAGGGTGACGATTTTTTGCGCCCGCGCCATATCCACCTTCAAGCTCGCGAGCACGTCTTTCAGCGCTGGTACTTTGAGGCCGGCATTGGCAAACGCCGCTTCGATGATCTTCTTCGACTCAGCTTCTTCATCCTTCATCACCACGCCGCGGCCGGCGAGGCGTACCAGTTCGCCGGCGACTTCGATTTTCTTTGCCTCCAGCGCCTCGTCGAAAACGCTGGCAAATATCTCTGGCGCGACCTCGGAAAAACGTCCACGCAATTCTTCTTTGCTCATGCCGGCAACCAGGGCATTGTGTTTATGAAAAGCGTCCAACGCAGAAACCAAATCTTTTCGGACGAGTTCCAAGGCCGGCTTGAAGATGAAAATGTCATCGACGCGCACAATCTCCGGACTCGCCGAAGCCCCGGAAACAATCTGCCGCGCAGGCCAGCCGGTGCGAGCCACTGCCTCGGCAAGGCTCAGACCGCGGGCGCCGCTGGCCATCACCCGGGTGCGCAACATGCCAGCACGCAATTCTTCCGCGAGCGTTTTCAGGAGGTGAGCATAGCCGGCCGCCTCCTTCACTTTCTTCGGCGGAGCGTTCTCGATCACCACCCCTCCGCCGCAGGTGACTACGGGCGAAAACTGCCGAATGATAAAACGATCCCCCGGCAGCAGCAGGGTTGGTTCGCCCAGACGCAACTTCGCGAAAGCGGTTTCGCCCGGCCCTACTTGCTTTTTGCCATACAGCACGACGGTGGCAATCGTCTCTGAAGTGTACGAATGGAAGTGCACGCGGGCGCGGTCTTTCAGCGGTTTGGAGGAAGGCAGCAGCGACAGCTCCACGTCCACACGCGAGGTAGCGTGAAAAGTCAACGCGGGAGCGAGCATCATGCCGCGCGCCAAGTCTGCCGTGGTCGCACCTGCAAGGTTCAGCGCTGTGCGCTGTCCCGCGACTGCTTGCTCGGCCGATTTGCCGTGCACTTGCACGCCGCGCACTCGCACTCGTCGCCCGTTGGGGAAAATCTCCAACTCGTCTTCTTTGCGGATGACGCCGGAAACCAGCGTGCCCGTCACTACGGTGCCGAATCCTTTCATGCTGAACACGCGATCGACCGGCAGGCGCGCAATCGCGTTGGAATCTTTCGCAGGAATCTCGCTGGCAACTCTGAGCAGTTCCCGCTTGAGATCCGCAATTCCTGCACCGGTCAATGAACTGACAGCCACGATGGGGCTGGGGTGACCAAGGAAAGACTCGCGCAGGAAGTCTTCCGCTTCTGCCCGGACCACCTCTAACGTTTCCTGATCGACCGCGTCCGACTTGGTCAGCACCGTGATTCCGCGTCGCACCGAAAGCAACCGGCAGATATCGAAGTGCTCGCGCGTCTGCGGCTTGATCGATTCATCCGCCGCAATCACCAGCAACACCAGATCAATCCCGCCCACTCCGGCCAGCATGTTGCGCACAAAGCGTTCGTGCCCCGGGACGTCGACGAACCCCAGGCGCAGAATTTCGCCATCGGACACAGGCAATTCCAGATTGGCGAAACCAATATCGATGGTAATGCCACGGCGCTTTTCTTCTTCAAGACGGTCGGCGTCGATTCCAGTGAGCGCTTTCACCAGCGCGGTCTTGCCGTGATC
The DNA here is from genome assembly GCA_035604895.1 of Terriglobales bacterium. Classification (GTDB taxonomy): domain Bacteria; phylum Acidobacteriota; class Terriglobia; order Terriglobales; family Acidobacteriaceae; genus JABDBE01. The sequence continues at coordinate 8,733 of DATNHO010000118.1, forward strand.
GATGTGCCCAGCGGTGCCGACAATGACGGATTTCATTGGTGACAGTATAGTTGGTGCGTAAGCTCGCCCACGAGCATCCCGCCGTCAGCACTCAGCATTCAGCCAGTGAAACCTGGACCAAGCGCGACTCCTTGATCCGGTCCTGCAAAGCATCCTTCCCTAGTCTCGTCCCAAATGCGACAATAGAGTTTCCCCATGACCACTGCCTCCACTCTTGCCATCACTCCAGACATCGTCCGGGAGCACGGCCTCACGCCGGAAGAATACGAGAAAGTCAAACAGCTTCTCGGCGGACGCGAGCCGACCATCACCGAGCTTGGCATCTTCAGCGTGATGTGGAGCGAGCACTGCTCCTACAAATCTTCCCGCGTGCATCTGAAGCGGCTTCCAACGCGCAGCCGGCGCGTAGTGCAGGGCCCGGGCGAGAACGCGGGCATCATCGACATCGGCGATGGCTACGCGATCGCATTCAAGATCGAGTCGCACAACCACCCGAGTTTCATTGAGCCGTTCCAAGGCGCGGCCACCGGCGTCGGCGGCATCCTGCGCGATATCTTCACCATGGGGGCTCGGCCCATCGCGGTGATGGACGCCATCCGTTTCGGTCCGCTCGATATTCCGCGCAATCGCCGGATACTCGAAGGCGTGGTTTCGGGCATCGCGCACTATGGCAACTGCTTCGGCGTCCCCACCGTCGGTGGCGAGTGCATGTTCGAAGAATGCTACAACGGCAATCCGCTGGTGAACGCGTTCGCGCTGGGGGTCTTCCGCAAGGACGAAGTCTTCTACGGCAAGGCCAAGGGCGTCGGTAATCCGGTGATTTACGTTGGCGCGAAGACCGGCCGCGACGGCATTCACGGCGCTTCCATGGCATCCGCCGAGTTCACCGAAGAATCCAAGCAGAAGCGTCCCAACGTGCAAGTTGGTGATCCGTTTCTGGAAAAGCTCCTCCTCGAAGCGTGTCTCGAAGCCATGCAGACCGGCGCGATCG
>DATNHO010000119.1:0-7116 GCA_035604895.1 Terriglobales bacterium
ATCGATAAAGTCGTGAACGATGTGGCGCGGTCCTTTGGCTGCGTCGAGGCAGATATTTATCTGCACGATGAAGAGCGCGGGGAATTGGTTCTGGCGTGCGCGCACGGATGTGCCGGTTGCGAGGTCTGCGGCACGGGCAACAGCCTGAAGATTGGGAAACAGGGCATGGTCGGTTACGTTGCCGGTACGGGACAGATGCGTTATGCGCCCGATGTGCGAAAAGACGCGTACTACATCGGATGCGATGAGTCCACGCTGTCAGAGGTAGCGATTCCGCTGCACGTGGATGGGAAGTTGATTGGCGTGTTTACGGCTTCGCATCCTGAGTTGGACGCGTTTCCTGCCGAGCAGCTTCGGCTCTTGCAGGCGCTATGCAGCCACGTAGCAGTCGCGGTTCACAATGCTCGGCGGTTTCAGCAGGAACGAGACCAGCGGCAGGAGATGAGCCGCGAGGCCAACGAAGCGCGCAAGATCCAGGAAGCGTTGCTGCCGAGGTCGTCGCCGTACATTCCGGGGTATGCGGTGACTGGGCTTTCTACTCCGGCTGGGGCGGTGGGTGGAGATTGGTACGATTTCATTCCTTTCGAGGATGGTCGATGGGGACTGGTGCTGGCCGACGTTTCGGGAAAAGGTACGGCGGCCGCTCTGTTGATGTCGGCGACTCGGGGCATGCTTCGATCCCTGGCATCCGCGTGCTGCCCGAGCGACGTGTTGACCAAGCTGAATAATCTGTTGGTCAATGATTTTCCTTCTGGCCGGTTCGTGACCATGCTCTATGCGATTCTCGACCCGGTTGAGCGGACGCTGAAGTTCGCGAGTGCAGGACACTTGCGTCCGCTTCTGATCGAGGGCACCGAGGCGCGTTTTCTCGATACCGAGCGTGGTATGCCGTTGGGGATTGGGTCCGGAGGGTACTCCGAAGCTCAGGTGCAATTGGCACCAGGCTCACGCTTGTTGTTCTATAGCGACGGCATTACCGAGGCGACGAATCTGGAAGACGACGAATACGGGGCGGCACGGTTGGAAAAACATTTTCGCCGGGGTGACGCGTCTCCTGAGAGCATTCTCGCGGACGTGCGGGCGTTCGCCAACGGGGCCGGCTTGCAGGATGACGCTACTGTGATTTTGGTGAAGGCGTAGCGTCCGCTGTGGTTGACTAAGTTCAAAGGCTGGAACCACAAAGGACACCAAGGTTCACAAAGGAGGCAACTATCCGAAGCGGGCTTTGTGTTCTCTTAGGATGCAGCGGTCCATGATGACAAACATTCCTGCTTTGCGGGCTTTCTCGGCGGCTCTTTCGTTGATGACTTCCTCCTGCATCCAAATGGCGGGGACCTTGAGCTTGATCGCCTGATCGACGACCTCCTCGACGAATTCGGGGCGGCGGAAGATATTCACGATATCGATTTTCTCGGGAACATCCAGCAATGATGCGTACGCCTTTTCGCCCAGAGCGCCTCTAATCTTAGGGTTGACCGGAATGATGTGGTAGCCGTTGGTCTGCATGTATGCGGAAACCCCGTGGCTTGGGCGCATGGGGCTATTCGAGAGTCCGACGACGGCGATGGTCTTGGAGCGCTTCAGCAGGTCGGCAATCGGATCGGGCTGGGGCGACGAGGACATAGGAAGGTATTGTAGTAGCGGCGGACGGCGGACGCCAATTCTGGTCCTGGTGGCGCAACGAGCTCGCGCCAAAGTTCGGTTTATTCTTTGCCGGTCACTTCCAGCTTCTGCCGGAACATTCGGGTCGCTATTTTTCGCACCGTGTCTGAGACTTCCTTGTTACCCGAGAGATTTCTCAGGTCCGCGGTCAGCAGGTGCTTGATCAAGCCGAGAGAGACGTCGATGGGCGTGCGCGGATTAAAGGTAAGGTTTCGAAGTATGGCGTATTGCTTAATGAAACGGCGCTTCATCGTAATGCCGCGCAGCACCGCCTCAAGTACATTCTTCTGACTGGCAAATTTTTCCACTTCGCCGTCGGTAATCTTGGGTGATTCGAGGACGGCCAGAGAAACGATTTTCGTTCCGTCGCGGATAAGTATGGACCGTTCTTCCTTGCTCCCTTTCATCGCCAGCTGAATGCGGCCGGTGATGCCCAGCTTAGAGATCTTCTGCAGAGCACTCCCGCGCTGCTCTTCGGCACTTAAGTAAGCCTTTTTCGTGGGGGCTCTCCGGGCTGCGGCGGCTGCACCACCTGCGCTGCTGGATGCAACGGTCTCGGTCGGGACCTCGGCAGACGCTGTGTGAGAAGAGGTTTCGGGCGCGATTTCCTCGATTCCTCCGATCGGCTGGAACGGTTTATCTGCCTCGGCGGAGATCTCGGTGGCGTGCTCGGTGAGGTATGCGGCGACGGTTTCGTCGGGCACGTCGTCCAACCCGGGGCTGGCGGCTTGATGAGGAACATTCGGCTCTGGAGATTCTGGCGCGGCAGCGGCTTGCGGAGAAGCCGGCGTTTTTGTTTCGGGTTCCGCCGTGGTTGGCGGTTTGAAAGCGGAGAGCTTCTCCGCGACAGCCGCCGATTGATTCGGGTTCAAATTCGGATTGGAGCTCAAAGATTTCAGGATCGTTTGGGACTGGTTAACCCGTGCGCTTTTGACCAAGGTTTCCAGCATGTAGCGCGAAGCGGCGGCAGTGAGTTCAGCCACCGAGTTCTCGGAGACCGACGGGTTCTCCAGCAACGCAGGAAGCAGCGTGGGTCGAAGATTTCCCGGAGTGATCATGTAGGCCAGCACCTCTTTCGGGGTGCGCGGATCGGCTGCGGCTGCCCGCGAAGAGGTCTCGTCCCATCCCGCCAAGGTCAGGCGAGCACGCTCGGCAAAGATTTTGGTCTGAGTTGCCAGGTACACCAGGATTTCGATCATCTCCTGCGGAGGAACGGAAAGTGCGCCCCGGGCGGCGGTTTGCATTACGTGTGAAGACGCCCCTGAGGAGCGGATGAGGTCGATCATGCGTGCCATAGTTGTTGGTCAGCTCCAAAAATACTGCACAGTACAGGATGACGCGCAGAGGGGCTTTCCTGCCAGTATTTTTGTGGCAGGTAACGTTACGAAGGGCACTTGGATCGGTGTGGTTTTTGCGATCGTCCGAGGACGATGCGGCTTAAACCCGTCGGCCATTCCGGGCAGAGATTAGATTTCATGGGACGGACCGTCCCACTTCACGCTGCTGACGGCCCCGCGGGCCACCTTGGGTCTCTAGGCTTGCTTTTCTCCGCGGCGCATTTGCAGATAGGCACGGATGAAGGGTTGCAGGTCGCCGTCGACTACCCGGTCCACATCGCCGACTTCCATCTTGGTGCGGTGATCTTTGATCAGACGATAGGGTTGCAGGACATACGAGCGTATCTGCGAACCGAAGTCGATATCGAGTTTTGAGTCTTCGATCTTTTTTGTCGCCGCCCGCTTCTTCTCCAGCTCGTTTTCATAGAGCTTGGAACGGAGCATACTCATGGCGCGGTCTTTGTTCTTGTGCTGCGAACGCTCGTTCTGGCAGGCGGCGACAATCCCGGTCGGAATGTGAGTGATGCGAACGGCGGAGTCGGTAGTGTTGACGTGTTGCCCACCCTTTCCGCTGGAGCGGTAGGTGTCGATGCGAAGGTCTTCAGGCTTGATGACAATCTCGATGCTGTCATCAATTTCCGGCGACACATAGACGCTGGCAAACGATGTATGGCGGCGCTTGGCTTGATCGAAGGGAGAAATGCGTACAAGTCGATGCACGCCGATTTCGCTGGTCAGCAGCCCGAACGCGTACTCGCCATTGACGGCGAAGGTCGCGGATTTCAGGCCAGCTTCTTCCCCGGGCTGATAGTCGTAGAGCACGGTTTCAAAACCCTGGCGCTCGGCCCATCGCAAATACATTCGGAGAAGCATGTCGGCCCAGTCCTGCGATTCGGTGCCGCCAGCGCCGGGATGGATGGTCATGATGGCGTTACGAGCATCGTTTTCGCCCGAGAGCAGAGTTTCGGTTTCGAGGCGATCGACAAGTTGACGCAGTGAGTCGATTTCGCGGCGCAAGTCGCCGTCGACGCTTTCGCCTTCGCGGGCAAGGTCGAAGTAAGCGGAAATGTCGTCGCTGTGGCGGATGAGGTTGGCTTCGTTGGCCAGCATATCCTCCAGGCGCTTTTTCTCGCGCATGACTTGCTGGGACTTTTGTGGATTCGACCAGAGATTAGGATCAGAAGCTTGCTTTTCGACCTCGGTCAGACGCTGGCGCAGATTGCCCGCGTCAAAGATACTCCCGAAGTTCGCGAACTTTGTCTTTCAGGGGCGTGTATTCTTTTTCGAACTCTTCGACCATGATTCTTCCTCTTGAGATTCCCGCGGGAGACATTGCGAGCAACGTCTCTACAGGCTGCTACGTTTCTTTTCGCTTTCGAACTAACAACTGCATGAATAGTGCCACTACTGAAATTATCGCACACAGGTAGGCGAACCAGTCGCCGTGGCGGGTGTAGAACGTGGTTGCGTTCGAGAGCGCGTAAGGAACTCGCAGCGCGGTGCGCGTCTTGCGGGGGGCGCTGGCCACGATTCGTCCATTGGGATCGATTACAGCGGTGCGGCCGGTATTGGTGTCGAGCAGCAGCCAGCGGTTGTTCTCGACGGCACGCATGCGGGATTGCTTGAGATGTTGCGCGTAGGCTCCGCTGTCGCCGTACCAGCCGTCGTTAGAGATGTTCACTAGCACCTGCGCCCCGTTGTTGGCGAATTGCCGGATATCGTCTGGGAAAATGGATTCGTAACAAATGAAAACGCCGAGCTTGGTATCACCGGTATCGAGCGGCGCGCGCGAAGTACCTCGGGAAAAATCTCCCACTTCTTTGGTGAGACCTCCAGCAAAGGAAAATATTTGCTTGAAGGGAACATACTCGCCAAAGGGGACCAGATGAATTTTGTCGTAGCGCGAAAGCCACTCGCCGTTCGGGCTCACGAGCGAGGCAGAGTTGTAGATTTCCGTGGGTTGGGCTGGGGTCGCGGTGGCGTTGCGAATGCCGATGCTGCCAGCGAGCAGCCACGCGTTTGACTGACGTGCAACGCTGCTGACGGCGTCGCGGAAGAGCGGGTCGCTGGTATAGAACGGCGCCGGGTTTTCCGGCCAAACGATCAAATCCGGATGCGACGCGCCGACCGGTAAATCGAGACTGATTGCACTCAAGTCGTGCAACGTGTCGTTGAAATATGACTTTGTCCAATCGGAACCCTCGAGGATGGGAACATTAGCCTGGACAAGAAGGGCGTTGCGGTCGGTGGGAATTGCCGGCGCGGGAACCAAGCTTCCGGCCTGCAAGATCAACGCTGCGATGACGGTTGCAAGTAACAGTTGTTTTCGTTTTCCGCGTTGAACCAAGAAGACAGCCGCGAACGCCGCATTGACCAGCATGATCTCGAACGAGAGCCCGTAAACGCCTGTCACCGCGGCTATGCGGGCCAGTGGAATGTTATCTACCTGAGTTATGCCCAGCAGGCCCCAGGGAAATCCGGTGATGCGGGTGCGGGCAAGCTCCACGGCCACCCAGACCACGGGCGAGAGCAGCAGCGTCCTTACGTTGAATGGGCCGCTTCCCGCGAGCAGACTCACCAGCAGCCCGAAGACACCGTGGTAAATCGCCAGATAAAGACAGAACAGAATCAGAATGCCAATTCCCGCCGGTGTGTTCACACCTCCGTATTGGTGCATGACGCCGTAAATCCAATAGCAGGTGCCGGCGTACCAGAGGATCCCGCAGGCGTAGGCCAACAAGAAAGCCTGAAGCGGCGTGGCCGGCAGTAGCTTGATTCCCGCTCGGAGTTGCAAGGTTTGCGGTTGCCGCGCTCGCAAGATTGCGATCAGCAGTGGAGTGACCGCTACCCAGCAAAGCATGTAGAGATTGGGAAGCGGGAAAATCAGAATCTGCACGGTAGCGGATAGCAGAACCAGCAACCAGGCACTCTTGTGGATGTGGAACACTTGAGAAGGATAACAAAACGCTGTCGTCGGGCCTCAGGCGTCAGGCTTTAGGTCCGCGCACTCTGTCTCTGACAAATTCGACGATCTCTGGAGTCACGTAATCCGGCGGGTGGACGTCGAACATCGGACGACCCGCGACTGGCTTCAGCGAGACGCCCGTCCACGCCGCTTTCTTGCCATTGCTGTCCTTCGGGGCGTGCAAAATAACGGCGTCCGCCTGGTTGAGGAATTCCTGTGCGGAGCGTTTGAAATCCGCGTTGGCCGGATCAAGCACGGTCAGGTAAAGATCCGGGCGCACGAACTTCAGAATACTGTTCGACTCTACGATCACATTTTCTGATTCGGCGAGTCTGCGGCGAATGGTTGGAATCGCTTCGGCCAGACGGCCTTGCTCGGTGCGCACCCACCAGGCACGAACTGCGCCCGCTAGCAGAAAGCGAGAAGTGTCGGAATCGCCAGAACGATCTTTCTCTTCCGAGATCCCCCAGCTGTGATCGTCGGTGGCGCAGTGGCAGGATTCGCCGTTTAGCGAACATACGCCGTGGCCGTATTGGGTGATCTTCAGCGCGGTCCAATGATATTCGGGCATCGCGGCGATCAGTCCTGCGACCACGCTAGTCTTGCCTACGTTGCGCGAATGCCCGCCTATTACAACGATTGCCATAGGATTTGAATTCGCGGGCGAGGGCGCCCGCGCCACACGCGGCGCTACTTTTTCCTCGCGAGGCGCGCTACGGTGGCCAGTTCTTTCAGATATTCGCGCACCGGCTTAGCTGGCGTTCCCCAGAAAGCGATTCCCTTTCCTTTTAGCACTTTGTTGGGTAGCACGCCGCCTTGTCCTCCGAGCATTACGCCTTCTTCGATGCGGGCGTGTTCGCCGATGCCGACTTGACCGCCGAGAATGACATTCTTTTCTATTGTGATGCTGCCGGAAAGGCCGGTTTGAGCGGCGATCACAACGTCTTCGCCGATCTGGCAGTTGTGCCCGATGTGGACGAGGTTGTCGATCTTCGCGCCTCGACCGATGCGGGTTACGTCGAGCGCCCCGCGATCGATGGTGGTGTTGGCTCCGATCTCGACGTCGTCTTCGATCTCAAGTCGTCCGACTTGGGGAAACTTTTCATAACGGCCTGTCGTTTGGTCGCGTACGTAGCCGAAGCCGTCGCTGCC
>DATNHO010000120.1:0-13274 GCA_035604895.1 Terriglobales bacterium
ACATCGAAGAGGAGGTACGCGACCGGTACTCTTCGCATCATTTGACGGCTGACTTTCTTTCGGCCAAGGCGCTGCTGCAATGCGCTGAAGGGGAGCGCACGGCGCGCTTCTCCGGACTCCGCAGCCAGATAGCTCCAGGCTACGATTTCTCCATCGAGGATCGCGTCCTGGGCAAGCCCGGCTAAGGCGTCGGGAAGTTCAGGAAACGATTCCGTAATTTCGTCGCGGGTACGCGAGAAGATTCGCACTTCGCCGCCCGAGCAGTGGGCCTGCGCCCGGATGCCGTCGTACTTGTCTTCGACCAGCGCATTTTCGAAATAACTGAGCGCTTCCTCTGCGGACTGCGCCGGGCTGGCCAGCATGAAGCCTATAGGATGGAAGAGGCGCATTCTGGCTTGGTCCAGTTTTCCCTCGGCGGCGAGGCGAAGGGTTTCTCCAATGTCGCCGAGCAGCATGTTGGCGCGCTGGACATCTTTTGCCGGGGCGCCAAAAGCCTTGGCAATGCCTTCTTCGACCAGACTCTCTTTCAGCCCAATCCGCAGGTCGCCGGTAACGATTTTTACGATGTATTTAGCCTCGAGCGGGGTCACTTGCGAGATCAGTTCGCGGAGAAGAATCGCTTTGGCGGCTGGACCGCGGGCGGCAGCTATTTTCCGAAATGCGGCCTGCACTTCTTGCACGCTCGGACTGGAGTCCTCGGCGGGATTTACACCCTCATCGCTGCCGAGCTTCGCTCGGCTTGGAAGAACCTCTGCGGCTGCGGCGCCCAGGTCTCCCTGCTTGCGGTAAGCGGCAGTCAGTTCCTGGCTGCTTTTTCCGGAGAGTCCCTCGATTACTTGCCACAGCAGCCTGCCTCCAACTTGCAGCGTGGTTTCTTCCCACGCAGGGAAGGGCGTGCCGGAAAGAAAAATCGCTGCCACGGATGCCTGATCGGTCGATATCGACTTGAGGTAGTCCGCAACGATTGCAACTTTCTCTAACTTCTTTGTGGTGCCGGCGATGTGCTCGGAGGCTTCCGCGAACTTGCGCATGGTGAATGCTCGCGCCCGAAAGCGAGTTTGATCAATGCTTCAAATCAATGCTTCGAAGTGAGCCGCCCAGCTTTGCTTGGTGGGACGGGAGAGTCGCCCGTCCTTACACAATTTTCCTGGCTACGGCTGTAAGTTACTCAGAGCCTGCTACTTGCGGGCTTTGCAAGCCCATCCTAAATCAACTCGGGCTGTGATACTCTTACGGCTGGTGCTTTGTCGCCGGAAAGATCATCCAATCATCATGCGCTTTTTGCGAACATTGTGTCGTTTCTTCGTTGCGGTTCAGCTTCTGCCCGCGCTGGAGGGCGGCGAGGAAACCCTTGTCGGTGGCCAGGCCGTACTCGAGGGCGTTATGATGCGGTCGCCGCATGCGTGGGCGATTGCCTGCCGCAAACCTTCGGGCGAGGTCTCGACCCACAGCGAACCGCTGGAGCGGCTTTCCGAAAAACACAAATGGATGGCGTGGCCGGTTATGCGCGGCGTCATCACGTTGGGTCACGCTATGACGCTGGGCTTCCGCGCCCTGAAGTTTTCCGCCAATGTTGCTCTCGATGAATTGCAGCCTGCGCCCGCGCCCGGTGAGCCGGAGAAGAAGAAGCTCGAAATCAGCGGATGGATTGCGGCCGTCAATATTGTCTTCTCCGTCGGCTTCTTCATCTTCATGTACAAGTTTTTGCCTTTAGTGGCGACCACGGAATTGAAGCGCGTGAATCCGGTTTTCGGCGAGCAGATCGTTTTCAACCTGGTGGACGGGATCATCCGGCTGATTTTGTTCCTGCTATTTATCTGGGGTACGTCGCTTTGGAAGGATATTCGACGCGTGTATGAGTATCACGGAGCCGAACACAAGACTGTTTTCGCCTTCGAGAACGGCGATCCGCTGAACACGCCTGCGGTGCAGAAGTATTCAACTTATCATCCGCGTTGCGGCACAAGCTTTCTGATGACCGTGATGATTATCTCGATTTTCGTCTACATGCTGGTACCGGTCACAACGTTCTGGGCGCGGTTTGCGGTTCGCATTGTGTTGCTGCCGGTGATTACCGGCTTGTCGTACGAGATTATTCGTTTTGCCGCCAAACATCGCGGATCGCTGTTTGCTCTTATGACCGCGCCTGGTTTGTGGATGCAGCGCATCACCACCAAGCCTCCGTCGGATGAGCAGGCGGAATGCGCCATCGTCGCGTTGGACCAGGCAATGTCGCTAGAAAAGCAGCGCGGCGGTGAGTTAGTCATCGCCTAGGCGGCCCCGCCGCGAAAACTCTTTCTACCTCTAGTTTTCATTTCCAGAGTTAACAATAAGCGGTAGAGGCGTAGCTTGCTACGTCTCTCAGCATCCGAAACGTACCAAGCTACGTTTCTACGGGGTACACCATGTTTGAACGACTCGATCAAATTGAGGCGCGTTATGATGAACTGACGCAGGCGTTGGCTTCGCCGACGATCACGAATGACTCGGCGAAATACCAGAAGACTGCCAAGGCACACAGTGAAATCAGTCTCGTCGTCGAGCGCTACCGTGAATATAAGGACTTAAAACGGGGCATTGCGGAGAGCCGCGCCATGTTGGTTGACGAAAAAGATCCCGAGATGCGGGCTTACGCGCAGGAAGAGTTGAACAAACTGGAGGCGCGGATCGGCGCGGTGGAAGCAGAGCTCAAGGTTTTGCTGCTGCCCAAAGATCCGAATGATGAGAAGGACGTGATCCTGGAAATTCGGGCGGGCACCGGCGGTGATGAGGCTACCTTGTTTGCCGCGGAAATGTTTCGCATGTACACCCGATACGCGGAAACTCAGGGTTGGAAAGTGGAGGTGCTCTCGACTTCCGAGTCTTCCGCTGGAGGATTAAAAGAAGTCATCGCGCTGATTGAAGGCCAACGGGTGTTTTCGCGCCTGAAGTATGAGAGCGGCGTGCATCGCGTGCAGCGCGTGCCGGCGACTGAGCAGCAGGGGCGGATTCATACTTCGGCCGTCACCATTGCGGTTCTGCCGGAGGCTGAGGATGTAGACGTCAAGATTGAAGCCAAAGACCTGCGCATTGATACTTTTTGCTCATCGGGTCCGGGCGGACAATCGGTGAACACGACTTACTCCGCGGTTCGCATTACACATATCCCCACGAATACCGTCGTGAGCTGCCAGGACGAAAAATCGCAGATCAAGAATCGCGAAAAAGGTATGCGTGTGCTGCGCTCTCGGCTTTACGAAATGGAAATGCAGAAGCAGCAGGACGCTCTGGCGAAAGAGCGCAAGGCGATGGTGGGTTCGGGGGATCGCAGCGAGAAAATTCGGACTTACAACTTTCCGCAGAACCGTGTCACTGATCATCGCATCGGCTTGACGGTCCATCAGCTTCAGGAAGTCATGGACGGGAAGTTACAGCCACTGATCGAAGCGCTGACTACACACTATCAGGCTGAGAAGATGAAGCAGGAAACCGCTAGCGTGGTCTGAAGTCGTGTGTGTTGTGGCGAATGTAGGCGCTCGCGCCTACATCTTCTTTGCATAGGCTGTGGCAAGAAAAAGCATTACCAACCAGCAAAAAGCCTCTGCTCGCGCAGAGGCTTTTCGGGGGGAGGGCGTCCGGGTGTTGGACCGGTCGTCCAAAAACCATCCAAAAACTATTTTGCTGGTGATTGATCCGCAGTCGAGGTCGAAGCAAGCTGTTCCAGATCGTTCTTCAGGAGGCTTATTTCGACGCGGCCGCCGCTGGTTCGCTTGGTCTTGGCCTGGTCATCGGTGGTTGCGCTCGGAACTGGAGCGTTGCCCATGCCCACGACATAGATCCGGTATACCGGAATGTCATGGTTTAGCACCAGGTACCGGACCACCGAATCCGCCATCTTCTGTGAAGTCGCGATGGCAGTTTGGCCGTGGCCTGAGGAGAAGCCCTGCACTTCGATGATGTAGCCGCGCTGACTCTTCAGCGGGGTCGCCATGTCATCAAGGGCGGTCTTGGCATTCTGGCTCAGGACGCTCTGGCCGGGACGGAAGCGGATCTCAGTCTGCGTCGTGGCCTTATATTGATCGATATTGCCCACTACCTGTTCCACCGTGGAGAGACGGGTATTGGCCTGAGTTGCGGTCTGTTGGGCCATCTGGGCTTTGTTGCCGGCGTCGATGGCGTGCTGATCGGCTTCGTTGGCCTTGGACGAGGCCAGCTGAATGCCTTGCTGGGCGCGTGAATCCACGTCCTTGATCATTTTGGTGTTGCCCGCGGTGAGTTCATCCAATTCATTGACGCGGTCGCGGATGGGTTCGGTTTGGCGTTGCACGTACTTCTTGCGGGCAAACGGATTTACCCGGCCCCAGAAACCTTCGTGGGTCTCAGCTTGCAAAGGTTGCTTTCCAGTGGCGCCGACCGTTGGCGAAGTCGTGGAAGACGCCTGGTCGGTGGTCGACGGAGTGACAGGCGCGGTTTGAGCGGCCGGTTGATCTTGTGAGGTTGAGCCCGTCTGCTGGGCAAGGGTTGGCAGGGCAAATACAACTGCGACGATGAGCGCTACAAGCACATGTTTCTTCATGTTCAACTTCCTCCGAGGGAGAGAGCACCTGGGGGCTCTACTCCGGCGCGCCTTACGGGCGCGCTGCGTGATTTGTGATTGCGTCTTCTAAATGACTGACTGAACCAAACTGGCGGTGCATTGCCTGCCATCGCTGACGCTGCTTATGGCCGACTTGAAAACATCGGTAGTCGTTTGACTCCGGCACCCACGGGTATCTATAACAGGTCGATTGCCAAACTGCCACAGAGCTAACTCATTGGCTTGCAATAACATTGTAGCCCTGTAAGCTCGGGAGCGGAGAAGAATAATCCGCTTCGAGGGTAATTTTGGCGAAGCTGGTATAAAAACTGCGTGGCCCACAGACTTCAAGCAGCACAGGAGATTGGATGCCCAAAGGGAACGAAGGAGTTTGCTTTTTAGGGTTCGTCCTAGTGGTTACTGCGCTGGGCTGGTCTCAAGTTGTTCCCGCAAGCCCAGGTCTTGCCTCGGATCGCATTTCTCCGGATCGTCTTCAGCAGTATGCTGACTTGGCAGTTCAGTGGCAGCGGGAATATCTGCGCATCGACACCACCAATCCTCCCGGCAATGAGGCTCGCGCTGCAGATTTCTTTAAGAGAATCCTCGACCAGGAAGGCATAGAGAACCAGGTGTTCAACTATGCTGCGGGGCGAGCCGATTTGTGGGCGCGCATTCCGCACAGCACGGCGTCTCCCCGGCGACCGATCATTCTGCTGAACCACATGGATGTGGTCACCAGCGACGCGTCCCACTGGAAGGTTCCGCCATTCAGCGCGGAGATTGTTCAAGGCTCCATTTACGGCCGTGGCGCGCAGGACATGAAGAATGAAGGCCTGGCGCAATTCATGGTCATGGTCATGCTGAAGCGCGAGAAGGTGGAACTCGATCGCGATGTGATCTTCTTGGCTGTCAGCGACGAGGAAGTCGACGGCACGGGGAGCGATTGGTTCATCGAGCATCAGCGGGACTTGCTGGGAAATGCCGAGTTCCTGATCAACGAAGGTGGTGAGAACCTTCTTGAAGAGAACGGCCATGTCAAATACGTCGGCGTCGATGTAGGCGAGAAGGCGGTTTTCTGGCTGCACGTCGTGGCGCGCGGGCGCGCCGGACATGGCTCGCTTCCAATTGCGGACTCAGCGCCCAACCGACTGGTGCGGGCATTGAACCGGATCATCGCTTATCGCCCGCCGCTCAAGGTGTTGCCGGTGGCTGAAGAATTCTTGCGGGCCATGGCACCCTACGAGGCTCCGGCGAGAGCGCAACAGTTTCGGAACATCCGGCGAGCCTTGGAGGACAAGGATTTCCAGCGCCAGGTGGAAAAGGATGAATCTCTCAACTATCTTCTGCGTGACACAATTTCACTGACCATGCTCGGTGGGTCCGAGCAGACCAACGTGATTCCCGCAGAAGCCTGGGCCAATCTGGATGTGCGGCTTCTGCCGGGAGATGATCCGAAGGAATTTCTCGAGTCCATCCGGCACGCGGTAAACGATCCAGACATCAGCGTCGAACCGTTGACCGCAGATTTTCGTTTGGCCAATGCGTCGCCTACCAACACGGCTTTGTTCAGTGCGATCCGGAAAGTGTCAGCGCAGTATTTTCCGGGAACGCCCGTGGTGCCACGGCTGGATAGCGGTTACACGGAGAACCAGCGCTATCGTCCCCTGGGAATCAACTCGTATGGATTTTCGCCATACACATCGACGGAGGAGGAAGGCAGCACCGAGCACGGAAACAATGAGCGCATCCGCGTGGAAGAAGTTCGGCGTGGGTTCCGGGTGCTGTATGACGTCGTCACTACCGTCGCGAGCAACTAAGAAAACCTCGCCACGGATTTACACGGATGTTCACGGATAATTCTTTCTCGTTTCTTGATCCGTGTGATCCGCGGAAATCCGTTGCGAGGTTTTCACTTTCCTAATGCCCGCAGTGCTTCTCGTACTGCTCGTAAATATAGTTATCTGTCATGCCGGCAATGTAGTCGCAGACGATGCGCGGCAGTGGCTCTTGCATGGCTTTTTCCTGGTAGCTGGACGGCAAGGTTTCGGGTTTCGTCATCCACAACCTGAAGAGTTCGCCGATCACGCGTTCGGCATCGTTCTTTTCCGGGGCGAGCGTCGCGCTGAAATAGAGATTCTCGTAGAGAAATTCTTTGGTCGCACGGCGTTCCTGCTCGACCGGCGGACTTAGCGTGACCAGACGATCAAGACAAGAACGAACGTCTTCAAGCTTTCGGATGCCCGCCCGCTGAACTTCCTCTTTCGTGTTGTCGATTAAATCTCCCACCCAGCGATTGAGCATGCGCTTCAGCGCTTCGTTGAATTTCAGCTTGTCGATTGCGTCGGGATAGATCGATTCGACTTCGCCGTAGAAGCGCTCAAAAACAGGAACGCCGTCGCGGATTTGCTCGAGCGTGAGCAGGCGGGACTCGTAGCCATCGTCGAGGTCGGCGGTGCTGTAGGCAATTTCGTCGGCGACATCGATGAGCTGGGCCTCGAGCGGCGGACGGCGATTGAGCAGATATTCGGCGAGTTCAGGATACTGGTCAGCCGGGTAATCGTGGGAATGTTTGATGATGCCCTCGCGAACTTCGAAAGTCAGGTTGAGCCCGCGGAAGGCGGCGTAGCGTAACTCGAAGTCTTCGACGATGCGTAGCGCGTGCAGGTTGTGGTCAAAAAAGAGGCCGTGTTCGCGCATGGCGAGATCGAGGGCCTTTTCTCCAGCGTGGCCGAATGGCGGATGGCCGACATCATGCACGAGGGCCAAGGCCTCGACCAGATCGATGTTCAACCCGAGTTGCGCCGCGATGGTCCGGGCAATCTGCGCGACTTCGATGGTATGGGTCAGACGATTGCGAAAATGGTCAGAGTAGCGGCGAGTAAAAACCTGGGTTTTTGCTTCGAGGCGGCGAAAAGCCCGGGAGTGGATGACGCGATCACGATCGCGCTGAAAGTCGTCGCGGTAGGGATGCTGCGGCTCGGGATAACGGCGTCCGCGGGATTGCTCCACCCGCACCGCGTAGTCGGCGAGCATGGTGAAAGTTTAACAGAAACACTCAGCGTTCAGCTCTCAGCCACCGTAAGGTTTGACAGACGCTAAAACGTTAAGGGGCTAATTGCTGAGTGCTGATCGCTGCACTTCCTACTTGTTTCCCGAGTCTTCCTTGGCCAGTTTCATCTTGGCGGACTCAAGTTTCTGCGTCACTTGAGTCAGGTTATCGGTGTCAACTTCCGCGGCCACGGTCTTGTTCCACTCGTCGATGGCTCGTTCCCAGTGCACCGCAGCCAGTTTCAGGCGCCCGGTCTTTTGATATAGATCGCCGAGGTGGTCCTGAACAGCCGGATCCATACCTATGTGCTGCGAGGCTTTCAGCAGATTGTCTTCCGCCAGTTCGTACTTCCCGAGCCGGAAGTAGGCCCACCCCAGCGAATCGAGATACGCGCCGTTGGCAGGATCGAGTTCGACCGCTTTCTTGATCAGAATGAGCGCTTCGTCCAGTTTTGTGCCACGGTCGGCCAGCATGTATCCGAGATAGTTGAGGACGGCGGCGTTCTGAGGATCGCTGACCAGCACTTTGCGAAATACTTCTTCGGCCTGATCGTATTTCTTCTCGCGCTCGTAAGTGGATCCGCGCAGGAACTCTACGTACTCCTTGTCCTCATCTTTGGTGGAGAACTCGGCCGCTTTGTCGAGAGCCGCTTCGGATTCCGGCCAGCGCTTCAACCGCTGATACATCTGCGCCAGGTTGATATAGACGTCGCGGTCATCAGCAGTGCCCTTGAGTTGGGCCTTAACCTGATCCAGGCCGGTGTCCACCTGACCCATGTCGGCGAGTTGCGCTGCGTAAACCATCTTCAGGCCGCGATCATTGGGCAGCTTCTGGGTCGCTTCCTTGGCGACGTCCGTGGCCTTTTGCCACTGCTTAGCTTCACGATAGGTGTCGATCAGTTGCTGGTAGCCGCGCTCGGCGTTGTCGTCGCCCAAGGGCAGCATCTTGCGAAATGTTTCGATCGCGAGCTGTTCGTTGCTGTTGTCGCGATAGACCGTGCCCAGACGCTCAAGAAATACTGCGCGATTATTCTTCTCGCTCTGGCTGAAGTCATTGTCCGGTTTATCGGTTTTCTTCACCAGGTCTTGCAGAATTTGCGCGGCTTCATCGTAGCGGCCCTGCGCCTGATAGACAGCGGCGATGTTGTAAGGCACTTCCATCGAGTCCTGCACCATGGACTCGGCCTTCTTCAAGTTGTCCAGTGCCAGGTCAAACTTGCCATTTCGGCGGTAAATCTCAGCCATGCGCAGGTAGGTCTGCGCGTCCTCGGGATTGGATTCTGCGATGATCTTGTATTGATCGAGTGCGGCATCGGTCTGCCCGTCGTTTAACAGGTTCTGCGCCAGCCCACGGATGGCGTCGAGATTGTCCCGATCGAGTTCAATCGCTTTTCTGTAGGCGCCAATCGCTTTCTTGTATTCCTTGCGCTGTTCATAGGTGTAGCCCAGCGCGGAATAAAGCTTTGCCGAACGGGTCGCGTCCGGTACGGAACTCAAAACTTCGGCTGCACGTGCGGTGTCGCCCTCTTCGTTGTAAAGATAAGCCAGCGTGGTAACCGCTTCCTCGGAATCAGGTTGCAGCTTTACCGCCATCTTGAATTCGCTTTCCGCTTTCTGGAGATCGTTGTTCAAGCGGTAAAGCCGGCCCAGAAGCAGGTGATCGTCAACGCTGTCAGGTTCGAGCTTGATAATTTCCTGGTATTGCTCGATGGCCAGTTTGAGCACGCTGTCGGAGCCGCTGCCGCTCTGGACATCTCCCAGCGAGCGCAGGTAGATACGGCCCAGCAGTTTGTGCGCTTCGAGGTTGTTCGGGTCTTTCTTTAGAATGTCTTGGGCCTCAAGGACGGCGTCGCGGATGCGGCCGGTCTTGGCATAAAGTTCGGCCAGACCCGCCGTAAGGTACTCGGAAGTCGGGTCCGCATCGATCGCCAGCCGATACTCCTCAATGGATTTGGTCGCAAGATCGCTGCGGTTGTACACAGCAAACTGGTCCTCGTACATGTGGGCCACGGAGTAGTGATAGTAGGCGGCGGCGCGGTCGGACTTTCGTTGAGTAGCTGCGGTAGCCGGCTTCGGCGTCGCGGCGGCAGGAGCGGACGGCGCTGGAGTTTGTTGCGCTACGGCGGCAGCCGCCAAAAACAACACAAAAACAGACTGGCACATGCTTTTCATTGAGAACCTTCGGCTTCCCAAACCCATGGCAATTGGATGCCAAACCGCCTCAGGTGGGTGCTCTAGATATTGTAAACCTTCGTCAATGAGGATAGCGAAAAAGAGGCTGCGGAAACTGAACCAGAAAGATTCGGAGGTACAGGGACGAATGGATGGTTGATTTTCGCTGAAGAGTCAGTAGTTAGCACTCAGCACTTAGCATTCAGCCGTAGAGTTTCACGGTCTAGGGAAGGCCCACGGCCGGGTGCTGAGTGCTGAATGCTGAGTGCTTCCACTCAGTGCCGGAAATGCCTGACCCCAGTAAAAATCATTGCCAGGCCCAACCGGTCGGCAGCGTCGATTACCTCTTGGTCGCGCACCGACCCGCCGGGTTGGATGATGGCGGTGGCGCCGGCCTTGGCGATTTCCTCGACGCCGTCGGGGAACGGGAAAAAAGCGTCCGAAGCGGCGACCGTGCCTTTCAGCGGCAGTACTGCCTTCATGGCTCCGATTTTGCAGGAATCCACGCGGCTCATCTGTCCGGCGCCGACGCCGACAGTCTGTCCGTCGCGGGCATAGACGATGGCATTGGATTTCACGTGCTTGCAAACCTTCCAGGCAAAGAGCAAGGCGTGTTTTTCTTCCGCCGTGGGTTGCCGCTTGCTGACTACTTTCAGATCAGCTTCTGTGAGCGTGCGTGCGTCGGCATCCTGCAGCAGAATTCCGCCGGAAACGTTCTTCAGCACCCACTTCGGACGAGCATCGTTAACTTCGACAAGACGCAGATTCTTCTTGGACGCGAACTTTGCCTTTGCCTTTTCGTCGAACCGCGGAGCGGCGATTACTTCGAGAAACAACTTGGCCATCTGCTCGGCAGTCGCGCCATCCACGGGGCGATTCACGCCGATGACTCCACCGAAAGCTGAGACCGGATCGCATTCGAGCGCTTTCTTGTAAGCCTCGACCAAAGTCTTGCCAGTCGCGGTTCCGGCAGGATTGGTGTGCTTGATAATTGCGCACACCGGCTCCTCGAATTCCTGAGCCAGATCGCAAGCCGCTTCGAGATCCACGATGTTGTTGTAGGAAAGCTCTTTGCCCTGAATCTGGCGTCCGTTGGCTACGCCTTTACCCGAACCGTCGGAATACATTGCAGCGCGCTGGTGCGGATTTTCTCCGTAGCGCAGGTCCATGACCTTGTTGAATGACAGGCGCAGCGTTTCCGGGAAGACAGCTTCTTCATGAAACTCGAAACGTCCGTTGGCGCTGATTCGTTCCAGCGTGGAGGCGATCGCCGAATCGTAGGCTGCGGTCGTCGCAAAGGCCTTCTGCGCCAAACGCCACTTCGTTGCTGGGGACAATTCTCCGCCGGATTTGGTCAACTCATCCGCAATCTGATCGTAATCGGCGGGCGAAGTCACGACGGCGACGTCTTGAAAATTCTTGGCGGCGGAGCGAATCATCGAAGGCCCGCCAATGTCGATGTTCTCGATCAGTTCATCGAAGTGCACATTCGGTTTAGCCGCGGTCTTTTCAAAAGCGTAGAGGTTGACGACCACCATATCGATGGGCAGGATTCCGTGTTCCGCAACCGCTGTACGGTGCGACGGATTCTCGCGGCGGTGCAGAATTCCTCCGTGCACCTTGGGATGCAGAGTCTTGACGCGGCCATCGAGCATTTCGGGAAATCCGGTGAGCTCGGAAATGTCTTTCACGCCGATGCCGGAGTCGCGCAGCAGCTTCGCCGTGCCGCCCGTCGAAATCAGTTCCACGCCGAGGCTGGAGAGTTTGCGGGCGAACTCGACCAGTCCAGTTTTGTCCGTGACGCTGAGAATGGCGCGCTGAATTTTGTGCGAGGTGTGTGACATTGCAGACCTTTGGCCGAGAATGGCGCGACAGGAAAGTTTATCAGCAGAACGCTCGCGTGGTGAACCCACTAGAGCTTTGGGTGTAGATGCTCCAAGATGATTTCACCCATAGGTGACGAAGGAAATGACATTGCCATCGGGATCTCGTACCTGAAAGTCAGTTCCACCCCAGGCCTGCTTGGTAACTGTTTGCGCGAATTCCACGCCTCGCGCCTTGAATTCCTCGAATAGACCTTGCACGTTCGAGACTTCAATAGAAGCGCATATCAGCGATTTCTCTTGAACCGCGGCTTGTGCGAAGAAGGGTTGTCGCACGTAGCGCATGTGCAGACAAACGCCGTCTCGCGATACCGCGCCGTAAAACGGAGGCAGACCATGGAGGAAGTCGATCTCGAAGCCCAGCTTCTGTTGGAAGAAGGCGGCGCATGTCTTGACATCTCGCACCAGCAGGATCGGGGTCACCTTCTTCAGGATCAGCGGGCCAGACGAAGCGCGCGGCGTCTTGGGTGCTCCGGCTGTTGCCGCTTTCAGTTCCGCCCAACTCTGATATCCGGCTTCCATCGCGACGATCTCCTGCGCCACGGTTAGAGTGAACTTCAGCGCCAATACTTCGCGGTCGGTCAAAGACTGGTAGCGTTCGAGTCTGCGTACTCTTTCGCCAATAGAATAGTCTCCCTCGCGATGCCAGCGGAGCAACAACTTGGCTTGCTTGCGGTATGTCTCGATGGTTGGCATAGGCACACTCCTGCTGAGATTTTCAGCGGGCGGGCCTAGCCCTTTCGGCAGAGATGCCGACGTGCCCCACAGGGAACAGCTGTATGCTAGACCGGAACGCAACCTACAGTCAAAACTTTATGACTGGTTTTCCGCCGGCGTCACAATGCGGTTGCTGAAATTTAAACTGGGGCATTACCGAGCTTCGCGGCTACCCGGAGGAGGCGTCTGGGGCCACGTGCGCATCGCGGTTTCGACGGGCGAGTCGCCCGTCGCACATGACTTAGGCCTTGGCTTTCGCCTTTAGCCGCACTTGGCCGTCTTGCGTCTCTACGGTATATTCCACCGATTGGCATCCGTGCTGTTTACGAATCTGGTCGGTTTTCTTCTGCACAAAAGAAGTAAAACTGGCAATGTTGCCGGTGACCGACTCGCCGGCTTTTTTCTTGGCGTCGGTAAGCGCTTCGTAGAGCTTCTTCACCTGATCATGTTCGGCACGGGCATCGGAGCACTGGATCGTGAGCGGTCCCTCACTCAAACCGGGTGCGGTTGCGGCTGCTGCAGCCGCATGTCCCAGCCCATAAGCTGGGCGATGCGTCGGTTCATGTTCCTCCGTGGGACGCACACCTTGCACAGAGAGCAGCGCGTCTTGCGGACGGCGGTATCCTTCTTCACGAATGCGGGCTTTCTTGCGCCATAAGTCGCTGTAGATGGCGTAACGTTGCGCCATCTCGTTATAGCGGAAGCGCTGTTGGAAGCTCATCCGTCCGCCATCGCTAAATTTGCGCAGCAGGCTCAGCACTTTCCACTCGACATCAGTAGGGGGCTTCTTGGTCGGGTTGCTGAAATAGCACTCGTACTCGATCTTGAGCCGGCGCAATTGCGACTCAAGCAAAGTTAGTTCTTCGTCGATAGTCACTGCGAGTTCTCCAACTCACAGT
>DATNHO010000121.1:0-15150 GCA_035604895.1 Terriglobales bacterium
CGGCTCTCAGCTGTCAGTCAAATATTCTTTCAGGTGATCGTGGGGCGCTCGCTTCCGCCCACTCGGCCCCAGTGTAAATTATTGCATCTAAAGCAGCTTATCAGTCTATTGGATAGACACGATTATAGCATATGAGAGACGCTTTTCGGGCCTTGCGGGGGTTGCCGTTGGAGGTCCGGTTTGCCGGGAATCAAACACCATGATTGCGCCGCACCCAAGACGGAAAGGCCGGCACAAATTAGCATGATCCACCGAAAACCGTAAAAAAAGGCATCGTTAACGGAAGCCTTGATTTCTGACGCCGTATTGCGATCAACACCCGGCGGGATTTCGAGAGCGGCAAGTTTGACGTAGCTCGATTGAATGTCATTCCTCTGCTCGGCTGGTATGGGCAGGCGCGCCAGGCTGCGATCGAGCTGGGCGCTGAACGAACGAACCATCACGATTCCCAGAACTGCAACTGCGAGCAAGCCTGCGATACGCGCGACGGCGTTGTTAATCCCGGAGGCGGTCCCGGCGCGATCCTGGTCGACCGCTTCCATGACAACGGTGGTGAGTGGGGCGACGCTGATGGTCATGCCAAAACCGAGCACGATAAACGCAGGGAAGAAAGTGCTCCAGTAGCTGCCGCCGACAGAGGGCACGGCAAAGAGAATGAATCCGACGGCTGTGATCAGAGGGCCGACGATGAGCGGGAGTCTCGCTCCGTAACGAGCGACCAAGCCTCCGGACCAGCGAGACAAGAAAGACATGAGCAAGATGAAGGGAAGCGTGGCAGCGCCGGTTGCGGTTGCGGAATAGCCCTGTACTTGAATGAGGTCCAAGGGAAACAGGAAGAAAAAGATTCCTACGGCGGCATAAAGGAATAGCGTCAGAAGATTCGCGCCGCTGAAAGGCCGCGACTTGAATAACTGCAAGGGAACCATGGGTTCCGCGACCCGGGCCTCAACAAAAAAGAAAGCGATCAAACACGCGACGCCGATTGCGAACGGTCCGAAGACAAAAGGGTCTCTCCAGCCGAGGCGAGCCGATTCAATGAGCCCGTAAACCAATCCACCAAGGCCCACGGTGGTGATGCCGGCTCCCAGCCAATCCACGCGCTTCTCCGTCGTGCTCTCGCTCTCGGGAACATGCTTCAGTGAAATGGCGATCACCGCGGCGGCGAATGGCAGGTTGATGAAGAATGCCCATCGCCAGGACGCATGCTGGATGAGCCAACCGCCGAGAACTGGACCAGCAGCGGTAGTGATTGCAGTAGCACCGGACCAGGTGCCGATAGCTCGACCGCGCTCCTTTTCGTCGAATGCCGCGCTGATAAGGGCCAGGCTCCCCGGCACCAGGAACGCGGCTCCCAGCCCTTGAATCGAGCGAGCGATGATCAGTTGATGAATGCTTGGGGCCAGCCCGCACCACGCGGACGCCGCGGCGAAGACTGTGACGCCCATCAGGAAGGCGCGGCGTCGTCCGAATAAATCGCCCATAGAACCGCCGACGAGAATGAGCGCTCCGAGGAACAGGGCATAGGACTCAACTACCCACTGAACATCAATTACCGTCGCACCCAGGCTGGATTGGAGAGCGGGCAGTGCGACATTCACTACCGTGCTATCGATGAAGGCCATGCTGGAGCCGAGAATCGCGGCGGTCAGAATCCAGATTCCCGCTTGAGGTGCGCCAGAGGCAGTCATGGACCGGGATTGGATCGCGAGTTCGTCGCAAGGCGCTTTCATCATGGCTATGATGATCGGGGTATTGCGGGAGGTTTGCAAGATTGTTGCGAGGGGCGGGGAAAGAGACGTTGCAAGAACGTCTCTACAGCACACTTACGGTCGGGTGATGACTTCGTTCGGCGCTGATGGGAGTGTGAACTTAACGCCCTTGTCACGATTGGCTTGCATCGTCGCGGGGATATTGAGGGCGGAGAGCTGAATATTCTTGGTCCAATGGCCGCTCTGCCAGTAGTCTCCGCTGGCATAGATCGTGCTGCCTACAATCGCATACTCGGGCACCTGCTCGCGATGGCCATCGCGAAAGATCAGCACAGTGGGTGGGAGTTCAGGTGTAGCGTGACGGCTGCCCGCTCCGGCTTCGACGTAGTCCGAAGGAGCAGTCACTCCTCGGTCGGCGGACTGCTGACCGACGATGCGCACGTAGCGATTCCCCTGCAGCTCGATCATTAACGGTTCGGATTTTGGTTCTGGAGGCTCGGCAACAGTTGGGGGCTGCACGACCACAAACTGAGGTGGGGCGGTCACGGGTGCAACTGCATAGTCCGCATAAAACGGATCGCCGAGGAAAATGGCATCGCGACCGAAAGAACGGGAACGCGGCGGTCCGCCAAAGGAGACGCCGACATTCCGCGCAAAGCCGGGGCCACGCATCTGCGCGTTTGAGATAGGCGCGAAAATCGCGGCTCCCAGCAGCACGATCATCAGCGGCGCGCGCATAGGCTAGTTCGCTTCAGCAGGAGACGGGACTTGGAAATCGATGCCGCGGTCGTCATTCTGCTTCGCCGTAGCGGTCAGGTCCAGATCGGCGAGAGCAATCTTCTGATGATGTCCGCCGGTCAAATCGTACAGCGTGCTGCCAACGATCGCATAGTTCGCAACCTCGAGCTGGTGACCGTCTTTGAATACCAGTATGGTCTGAGGCTGATCGGAGGACGGGTCGGCTTCGGACTGTGCGCCCGAATCAGGCTGCGAACTGGTTGCCCGGCTGGAATACGGCGCGGGAGCTGGCGCAGGGGCTGTCCCGGGACCACGCCGGTCAAATACTGTGGGACCGCCGTTGTATTGATCATCGGGCGCGTTGTCGGCCACGTCATTTCCGGAGTCGTAATAGCCGTAATATGGCACGCCGTAAACTCCACCCCACGGCAACGTTCCGTTGCGGCGATGGGGGTGAGGATTGTGCGGCTGATTGGGAGCTGCCGTAACTCCCCTGAAGCAGCAAGTGGGAGAAGCGGGCGTGTAGCCGCGTGGCCCTAGAGAAGTGACGCTCGGCGCTACTCCGTTGACTTGGCGGCCACCAAATCCTGGCGAAGTCACTGACGCAGGCATGCCGTTGACCTGGGCGGTCGCCGGAGTACTCAGCATCAAAGCGATAAAACCGAGCACGAACAGCGTCAACGCAAGATCGGCCCCGGTAGCTCGATTCAGCCTTCGCACCGAGAAATCATACTCCAGTTTTTGAGGCATGGCGCACTCCCCCTGTAAATATTAGAACATAGGAGTGCGGACTTAGTTGCGTACCTAAAGAGAATTACTTTCGTGCCAGGGCGAAGCGATTGGCCGCGCTAAGTAGTTGAAAATCCGGGATCTGAAACCGACTTCTGGCCCGGAGCAGCTTTCGGTTTGCCCGTGACACGACCAGAATCTGGACGATCCTCTCCTCAGTCGTGGGTGCTATGGCCTGGTTTCGTCAGTTATCGCTGACACCCTGACGTGTTGCGACCGGTTGGGAAACCTTGGAGTTGAAATCTGGGTGAAGCATCTTCAGGTCGGGGCGTTTGGAAGGCGGGCCTGGCTGCTCCGAACTACGTTTCAGGCGGAAGGCGTAGACATTGCCGTCGATTGAACCGACATAAACCATCCCGTTCGCCACGGCGGGCGACGAGATTACTCAGTTTCCGGTGGGATAGGCACACAGCTCAACGCCGGTGCGGGCGTTCAGCGCGTACAGGTTGTAGTCATCCGAGCCGAAATAAACCAAGCCATTCGCCACGGCGGGCGAGGAGTACACGGCGCTGCCGGTGCTGTAGCTCCACAGCATGGCGCCGCTATGTTGGTGACTACGAGCGCCTTGTCTTTTGTGTCAAAAAAATGTCCACGCCCACGTTCGACTTGAATCCTTTTCCCGAAACCAGGATCCTGCTCGTCGGCGGTCCAGATTTCTTGGAGAGAGTGATGGAAGGCGTGGCGCTGGCCATACCACAGAGCAGCAACCACGCAAGGAGCAAGAAGACATGCGAGGCGATTGGCTGAGAGCGTTCCCGAGGGTCGGACATATTCCCCCCTTCGTTCAAGCCGCGATTGGGTTTCCCGCCAGAGGCAGCGCACTTGAAACGTGCGGACAATCTTGTTCCTATTCCCCTGGTTTGTCAATTGGCGTAACATCGCCATCACACTGACAATGGCAGAATCAGCTCCGCCGGGGTGGTTGGTCGGCCAACCGGAAGCTATCCAGGAACGGAGTTCTGGGAAGTCGGTGCGCCCCATTGGATCGAAGCGGGTTGCTCTCTAACTTCATACGCTATAGCGGCCGGCCCACGCGCGCGAGTTCCGCGAGATTCCAAAGGGCGTTCGCCAATAAAAGTCCGCAGACGCATGCCGCGACCAGTTCGCGTTGTTGAGTCTCAAGCAGGTCGGCGGCGATTCCGGCGACAAACACAAACAGGAATGGAGTTGCCATCAGTTGGAATCCGAATCCCGGATAATGCGGCGTACCGAGGCTGAAAAGAAGGAATAATACCGCGATCATCAAGGGCGCGGTATTGCCGAAATACCTGGGGCGCCGCCAGGCGAAGTATGCGATTAGAGCCGCCGGAAACAGCACCAACAGTGCGGGTCCGCTCTGGCCAATTTGCGCAAGAAGCCGTCCATAGGTTGCGGACATGGTGAACGCTTGCCATGTGATTCCGAAAAAACTTGCGTGGCGCAGGCCCTGCCAGAAAACAGCCGGACGGAACAGATAAGACGCGAACAAGAGCACGAATGCGACTGCGCATGCCGCCGCCCAGATTGCAACTGCCGCGAGCCGCCGGGTCGGCGCTAGATAGAGCATGAACCCAAGGGCGACGGGAAGGAGGACGACCAGCGGGAACTGAGAGCCGATGGCTAACGCCAATGAAAGGCCCAGCAGTAGAATCCGGCGCCGGTTCCACACGATAACCTCGCGCGGAGCATACAAAGTGTGGGCCACCGCAATGGCAGTGAAGATTGCGCCGAACGCGCCCCATGCGGCGCCCATCTCCGGTTGCGCGGAATACAGAGTGCTGCTGCGAAGAACGGCAGGGGAGAAGCAGTAGAGCGACAGCGCGATGTAGCCGCCGGCGTTTCCGTAGAGTCTGCGCGATACGTACCACAGCGACGCGCCCAGCAGCACGCCAAAGATCAAATAAGGCGCTCGCGCCAGCCATCCCCAGTAGTGGAAAGATCCGGATTCCGATGTGCCGGTCCAGCCCAGCAGCGGGGTTGACGCAAGCAGATACCACAGCGGCGAGTGATTGGGATCGTAGCCGTCGTTGTGATCGATTTCGGGCGGAGTCGGGGTTCCGGCCTCCAGGCGCTCTACGGACGGCGTTCCGGCAACCGATTGCCCGCTCCACTGCTGCAACCCTTCCACCACACGGAAGAGATGGGAAGAGTCGATTTCCGATGGCTGTGTGCCGCGAGCTAACAACCATCCACATTGTGCCAGGAACGCGAGCAGGAGAAATCCGGCAAGCACTTGCGGGCGGCCAAAGCGTTCGCGTGTGAGAAATTTCGCCATGAAGGGACGGCGAGTGTTTTACCATGTTCGGGGTCGATTGGGGAAACTTCCGTCGGGCCGACGAGCTACCGTCAGCACGATCTGGCATGGGAGCATACCTAGGGACGAACAGACCTGGGACCTGGCAGAATCATTTCCGATGTTTTGTTCGCGCGCGGATCCAATCCGCCAGAGCTTTTTCGCTCAGGTTCCCGGCGGCTAAACCCAGAATGGTTTTGACGGCATCAGCTTCATCAACTTCGAAATCAAATCCGTTCAATTCGAGAAAAAGCCCGATGGCGAGAAAGCCAGCTCGTTTGTTTCCGTCGCTGAAAGGATGACCGCGAACAAGCCCGAATCCGTATGCCGCAGCCAGTCGCGCCGCATCCGCGCTGCGTTCGTACGCGTAGACATTCCTGGGACGCGCCAGCGCTGACTGGAGCGCCGCTTCGTCCCGCAAGCCCCACAGTCCACCATGTTCAGCGAGACTCTCAGCGTGGAGTAGCACGAGAGCACGCTGGTCCAACCAACGCGGCTTCCTCACTTGGCCAGTGCGCGGAAGACGGTCCTATA
The DNA here is from genome assembly GCA_035604895.1 of Terriglobales bacterium. Classification (GTDB taxonomy): domain Bacteria; phylum Acidobacteriota; class Terriglobia; order Terriglobales; family Acidobacteriaceae; genus JABDBE01. The sequence goes on from DATNHO010000121.1 coordinate 6,043, forward strand.
CTTACTCATAAATCCCCGGCCAAGGTCGAGTTGCTTCTCAACCTCGGGATCGTAGGGAGTGAGTAAATATCCCGCGGGCGTTTCGATGGCGAACAGTGTGTCGTCTTTCTTGGCGCGCAGGCGGACTAACATTTCTTTTGGCAGGACCAGACCAGTGGAGGTGCCCACCGACCTCAGCTTGAGCTTCATGTGATACTCCGATACCCATCTTCATTATAATACGAGTTTACTCCAAGAGGGATGACTCGGACGAGTCGATTCGCGGTTCAGCTATTTACAGCTGATGCTCTCGTAACGAACAGCTGTCGGCCGGCACCATTGTAAGTTCCTCCAGCATTTAAGTTAGACCCGGAGAAAAGCGATTTTGTTCCCGCATCGCCTTTTGACGAAAGAGCGTGATTGCCGGACGGGCGCAGAGGGAATTCGATCTTGTGGCGGAGATTCGGTGAACTGCGCTTGGCTTGGACGGGCGAGGACGCCCGTCCTCCACGATCAGATATCCAAATTCTTCACATCGAGCGCGTTGTCTTCGATGAATTTACGACGGGCTTCTACGTCCTCGCCCATCAGGGTGGTGAAGATGGTTTCGCACTCGGCGATGTCTTCGAGCTTGACTGACAGCAGCGTGCGACGCTCCGGGTCCATGGTGGTTTCCCACAATTGCGGCGCGGTCATTTCGCCCAGGCCTTTGTAGCGCTGCACGATGTAATCCTTGCGGCCTTCGGCGAGAACGTAGTCGAACAGATCGCGGGCGGTGGACTTTTCGACCAGTTGCGGTTCGGGCTTCTTCTTTGCAGCAGTTTTTGCTGGGAGGTCTGGCGCGGCTTTCGTTTCGGCTCCGTCGCCATCCTCGGGCTCGGCGTCGCTCACGGCTTCGCCCTTGCTTATCTTCGCCACGGTCTCGATCACAAAGGGCGGTTCCATGTATTGCTCAATCTGCTTGAACTTCGAAAGCAGCTGGCGGTACTCGGCGGTGGAAGCCAGTTCCCAGTTGATCAGGTGTTCGGCGCCCTGCGAGTTCACGTAGCGCACGGCCCACAAGTTGTGTTCTTCGTCGAAGCGGCTTTCTACTTCCTTGAAGCTGCGCTCCTTTTGCAGCTTTTTGAGTTCCTTTTCCAGCTTCTCGATTTTCTTGGGCGCAGCTTTCTTGTCGCCTTCGAAATCGACTCTCTTGGAAAGGTCGAGTTTGGGGAGAATGTCGGTGACACGTTCATCGCGCAAACGTTTGTCTACTTTGTCGAAGAGTTTGAGATATTCGTCGAGGACGTTCATGAAGCGCGACAAGTTTGCGCCATCGAGCTTGGCGGCGCCTTCGCCATAGCGCACGACCAGACCATCAGAGGCGCGCTTGACCAGAACCTTTACGTATTCACGATCATCTTTGATGTACTGCTGCGACTTGCCTTTCTTGATCGAGTACAACGGCGGCTGCGCAATGAATACGTTGCCGCGTTTGATCAACTCCTGCATGTGGCGGAAAAAAAATGTGAGCAAAAGCGTGCGGATGTGGCTTCCGTCCACGTCGGCATCGGTCATCAGAATAATTTTGCCGTAGCGCAGCTTGCTTGGGTCGAAATCCTCTTTCGAAATGCCGGTGCCGAGCGCCGTAATCATGGCCCTAATCTCTTCGTGCGCCAGCATCTTGTCGTAGCGGGCTTTTTCGACGTTGAGGATTTTGCCCTTCAGCGGCAAGATCGCCTGGAAGCGCCGGTCGCGTCCTTGCTTTGCGGTACCGCCTGCGGATTCGCCTTCGACCAAGAACAGCTCGCAACGCTCAGGTTGCTTCTCCGAGCAGTCTGCCAGTTTGCCGGGCAAACCACCGCCGTCGAGTGCGCCCTTGCGGCGGGTGAGGTCACGGGCTTTTCTTGCAGCTTCGCGGGCGCGGGCAGCGTCGATCGCTTTGTTGATAATCTTTCGTCCGACTGTCGGATTCTGCTCGAGGTACGCGCCCAGGCGTTCGTTCACGAAGGCTTGCACAACGCCCGCAATGTCGGAATTCAGCTTGCCCTTGGTCTGGCCTTCAAACTGGGGCTGCGGTAGCTTCACGCTGATCACGGCGACCAGGCCTTCGCGGACGTCGTCGCCGGTGAGATTCTCTTTTACGTCTTTAAACAGACCCATCTGCTGGCCGGCGTAATTGATGGTGCGGGTCAGTGAGGTGCGAAAACCGGAGAGATGCGTGCCGCCGTCAACCGTGTTGATGTTGTTGGCGAAGCTGAAAACGGTTTCCGAGTAAGCGTCGTTGTATTGCAGACCGATCTCCATGGTCACGCCGTCGCGTTCGGCCTCCATGTAAATCGGTTTGTCGTGCAGCACTTGTTTGCCGCGATTGAGGTGCTTGATGAATTCAGCGATGCCGCCGTTGTATTTGAATTCCGCAGTCTTAGGCTCGCCGGTCTTCGGATCCGTGGTGCGCTCGTCGGTGAGCGTAATCAACAATCCCTTGTTCAGGAACGCAAGCTCGCGCAGGCGTTGCGCCAGTGTATCGAAGTTATATTCGGTAACGGTGAGGATGCTTTTGTCGGGCAGGAAGTGAACTTTGGTTCCGCGCTTCTTAGTTGCGCCCGCTTTTTTAAGCTTGCTGGTTGGCTCGCCCTTGGAGTACGTCTGCTCCCAGGTGAAACCATCGCGCCAGATTTCGAGGTCGAGTTCCTCGCTCAGCGCGTTCACGCAGGAAACGCCGACGCCGTGCAATCCGCCGGAAACTTTGTATGAGGACGCATCGAACTTGCCGCCGGCGTGCAGCGTGGTCATGACCACTTGCGCGGCGGGAATTTTTTCGCCATCGATGTCCATCGAATCGACAGGAATACCACGCCCGTTGTCGATGACCGTGATGGAGTTATCGAGGTGAATGGTGGCTTCGATCTTGTCGGCGTACCCGGCGAGCGCTTCGTCAACAGAATTGTCGACGACTTCATAGACCAGATGATGAAGCCCAATCTCACCGGTCGAGCCGATATACATTGCCGGACGTTTGCGAACGGCTTCCATTCCACCGAGGACTTTGATGGAATCGGCTGTGTAATCGCCGTTGCCGCCGTTGACGGGGTTCGGACCGCCGGCTCGATTTTTGGTATCGACGATGGCCGCGGTATCGATTTCTTTTGTCGCCATTCAACTCCGTGGAGAATGCCGGATTCGAGCTCTGACCGGCGCGCATTTCCTGTGCCCCAAAAATGAGGTCAAATGACTGAAATTATTAACACTTACGGCAGCAGGATTTATAAGAAATTATACCACAGTCTCGCCCATTCTCAGCCCCGGAATCGAGCCGGTAAACCGTGATTCTTGTGCCATTTAGGGAGGGATGTCAGTGCGCGCAACGTGGTCTCGATTCAGGCTCAGCCGCAGGCTCACTTGTGCACCGCGGGCAACGATTTGCCAAAGCTCAAACCTTCAACAAGCTCATCCATTTCGTCGTCGCTGCCGCCGATGAACGTGAACGAAAGGATGTAGGCTTTGTCAATAGCCACCAGCGTGCTCTGGTACATCGTCAAATTGCCGAGCGGTTTGCTGAAATCTCCGCGCACCAGTTCTCTCGTTCCCACGGAGTAATCGTAGGGTTCGTTCACGACTTTCAAACCCTTGGACTTGGTCAACTCGGTGAACGGACCAAAATACTGCTCGGCATTTTGCAGGCCAGGGTATGACGATGTGGGCTCGGCGGCCACTACAACCGCGGAGTTCACCGAATCGCCAGCCGCTTCCGGAGGATGCTCGAACACGGCCAGAAGCAAAATTGATTTCTTGGAGGCGTTGGCATCTGCACTCGAGTCTTCACTCATTTCCCCGGTGCGGTCCACCCAAGCGAAGGGAATCTTGTAGGTGAATCCGAATGTTGAGCTGCGGTAAACGCCGTTAGTGATTGAGCCGGGGTCTGGTGATGAAGGAGTAGTGTGCGACGGCGCGGGCTTCCCGGTTTGCTGCGCCGCTAAAGTGCAGGCCAGCAGAACCACGACAAGAAAGCGCGCGCGTTCGAGGAGGTTCATCTCGTCCAATGTTACAGGAGACGAGGCGAACCTGGACCAGGCGAGCCTAGACGTTGCAAGCAACGTCTCTACGTTATGCCGCCCGGATTATGCCGCCCGGCCGAAGGGAACCGGTTGGGCGCAGTGGGCGCACCTTTTGGCATCGATCGGAATCTCGCTAAGGCATTCCGGGCACTTCTTGGTGGTCGGATCGGCGGGCGCGGGCGCTTTCCTCATACGCGCGACCAGAGCGTTGATGGGTGTGACCACGAAGAAATAGACAGCCGTAGCAACCAGAACGAAAGAGACTCCAGCGTTGATGAAGTCGCCGACGGCGAACATGCTGCCGTTGATGGTGAACTTGATGGCAGAAAAATCGGGCTTACCGACTATCGCCGCGATGAGCGGAGTGAGCAGATCTTTCGTGAAAGCCGAGACCACCGAGGCAAACGCTGCCCCAATCACCACGCCGACTGCCATGTCGATTACATTGCCGCGAAGAATGAATTGCTTGAATCCGCTGAGCATGACGATCCTCCTAAGGTGGCGACCACTTTACGGCGGATGACCGCTTGCGTCAAGCTTGTGGTGCTCCGCGGGACGGGCGAGGAGACCCGTCCTCCACGGTCAAATCCGCATCGGCATGACGATATAGCGGTACTTGTATTCCTCGCCTTCGGCGGGGCGCATTTGTCCGGCGGACTGGGAATCTTTGAATTCGAGTTTCACGTCTCCGCCGCCGGTTGCTTTGAGGAAGTCCAGAAGATATTGTGCGTTGAAGCCAATCTGAATCATGTCGCCGGTGTAGTCGATTTCGAGCGAATCCTCCGACTCGCCGGTTTCGGTGGAGGATGCCGAAAGTTTCAGCTCGCCTTTTTCCAGACGCATCTTGACGGCTCGCGAGCGCTCGTCGGCAAACTGGGCCACGCGTGAAATCGCTGCGCTGAGATCTTCTCCGTGAACAGTGATGCTCTTGTTATTGTCCTTCGGCAACACCGCCTCGAAGTTGGGAAACTGGCCGGTGAGCTGGCGTGAGGTCAGCAGGCGCTGGCCGATGCGGAAAAACAGTGTGGACTCGTCTTTCGCGAATTCAATCTCCTCGACGTCGGTTGAATCGAGCAAGGATTTCAACTCATCCATCGCTTTCTTTGGAACCAGGGTTTTCTGTTCGCCAGAAATGCCTTCAAACTTCCCTCCGCTGCGTTCGATGTGCGACAAGCGGTGTCCGTCGGTGGCGACCATGGTGATCGATTCCGGCTTCAGCACCATTAAGGCGCCGTTCAGCGTGTAGCGCGATTCTTCGCTGGCAATGGCGAAACCGGTTTTAGCGATCATGGACCGCAGAACTTGTGCGGGAATTTTCACTACGCCGGCAGTTGGGAATGTGGGCAGGCTAGGGAAGTTCGAACGCGCCATGCCGACCATCTTTGTGTTTGATCGTCCGCAGCGAATGCTGACCCAGTGATTTTCCAGGAGCTTGATTGTGATATCGGCGTCAGGCAGCAACTTCACATAATCGTGAAGTTTGCGCGCGGGGATGGTGCAGGCGCCTTCTTTCTTTACCTTGATGACGCACGACGTACGCAGACTGAGATCGAGATCGGTAGCGGTGAGCGAGAGCTTGTCGCCCGCGGCTTCAAATAAATAATTCGACAGGATGGGGATGGTGGTCTTGCGTTCGACCACGCCCTGGGTCGCCGTGAGCTCTCGCAGGAGTTCGAACTTGCTGACCGTAATCTCCATGGTGGTTCCCACCGCTGATGCTATGGCTTCTACCGGCATAACCCAAGCCCCCCGCCGAGTGGCGCTACTTTCAACACTTCCCTTATATCAAAACAAAAACCTATAAAACCAGCGGTAACCGCAGGAAACAGAGAAATTTAATCCAGACCGGGATTCATCCGCCCAGCTGTTCGGTCAGTTTATTCAGCAACCGGTTCAAATCCTTGTCGGTTTTGCGCACGCCGTCGATTTTTTCGACCGAGTGCAGGACGGTGGTATGGTGTTTGCCGCCAAACTGGCGGCCGATCTCAGGCAGTGACGCTTCGGTCAAATGCTTGGCCAGGTACATGGCAATCTGTCGCGGGTAGACGATGGCGCGGGAGTTGTTCTTCGCCTTGATCTCGACCAGACGCAATCCAAACTGCTCGGCAACCGATTTCTGAATCGATTCAATCGTGACCTTCCGGGCCTGCGAATCGATGAAATTCTTGAGCACTTGCTGGGTATAAGGAAGCGTGATTTCGGCTCCGATGAGCGAAGAGTGCGCCACCAGCCGGATGAGCGCTCCTTCCAGTTCGCGGACGTTCGAACGAATGTTGGACGCGATGTAGAGCGCCACGTCGGTGGGAAGGGTGACTTTTTCCTGCTCCGATTTCTTCTGCAGGATGGCTACCTTGGTCTCCAAATCTGGTGGTTGAATGTCAGCGATCAGGCCCCACTCGAAACGACTACGTAGTCGGTCTTCGATCTCGGCCAGCTCTTTCGGCGAGCGGTCGCTGGCAATCACGATCTGCTTCATGGACTCGTGCAGGGCGTTGAAAGTGTGGAAAAATTCTTCCTGGGTGCGCTCTTTCTGCGCCAGGAACTGGATGTCGTCCACCAGCAGCACGTCGACGTTGCGGAACTTATCGCGGAAACTGGTCATCTTGTCGTAGCGCAGCGAGTTGATCATTTCATTGGTGAACTTCTCGCTGGATACGTAGCAGATGGTCAGATGCGGTTGCCGCTTGCTAATCTCGTGGCCGATCGCCTGCATGAGGTGAGTCTTGCCCATCCCGACGCCGCCGTAGAGGAAGAGCGGGTTGTAGGCTTTTGAAGGACGCTCCGCGACTGCCTGGCAGGCCGCGTGGGCAAACTGATTTCCGCTGCCGATGACGAATGCGTCGAAAGTGTAACGCGGGTTGAGTTGCGCCGCTCCATCCCAATCGAAGCGCGACTGCGACGGATGAGTTGCAGGAGCCGAGTAGGCGGAAAGGCCTCCGTCGTGGCGGAGAGGCGTGGCGGCTGGATCGTTCCCGGGGGGAACGAACTTTACCTCCTGATACTCGAGGCCAAGATTGTCGAGGGCTTCCTGGATCAAGTCGGCGTATTTGTCGCCCACCTGGCAGAATTCCGGCTTGGGCACCCACACAAAAAGCGTGCCTCCGCTCGAGTGACTGTAACGAGTGGGCTTCAACCAGGTGTCGTAGGAATGCCGGTTGATCTTTTTTTCCAGCGCGTCAAGGATGCGCAACCACGGATTGGGAGCAAGAGTTGGACTTGAAACCGACATAAGAAATTCTTGGTGGCGCTACGTAAATCAGCGGCCTGAAACTAAAATGATTGTAGAAAGAAAGCGCTCATTTTCCAGCGCAGCAAGCTTCGCACTGCAGGGCGCTTTTCGCTGGAACGACAAAAATTTCAATGAGCAGGAACGGTCCGCATACTAGCACAAAAAAAATGTCTTTGTGGAATCTTCGACAAAGATTTTCTTCGACCTCCACGATTCAAAACGCGAAGAGAAAATTCTGTCAAGTAGCGACTTTGTAACTGCCGCAGGCATGGTGCAGAAATAGGCGAAGTTGGATCATTCGACAAACGTGCTCCGAAGAAACTTCGCCGGCGATTTGCAGCTCCGCCGAGGCTGTCGCAACAAAGGCGGTTTGCCCGACTGGCTTGCGTCATTTATACTTCTCATTCGCCCTGCAGCCATTATTGCACCTACTAACTAAATCAGGAGCAGCTAAGTTTCATGCCCAAGCGCACTTTCCAACCTAACCGACGTCACCGCTCGAAGACGCACGGCTTTCGCACCCGGATGAAGACCAAGAGCGGCCAAGCGGTGATCTCGCGCCGGCGCGCCAAGGGACGCAAGCGGGTGTCGGTGAAGCCCGGCTTCCGTGAGTAGCCGATTTCCTTTTCCGGAATTGCCGGCAATTCCGCAACCTGAGTCTGGATCGTGATTGTGAGCGGTCTCGCTCCGAACGGCGGTCTCAACCTGTCCGGTCCTGGCACGCGGGCCAGATTTACAGCTCGCATGCGCCTGCTCCGGCACGCCGATTTCGAGCGGGTCTACAAGAAGGGGCGCCGACACTTTGCCGCCCACATGACTGTGTTCTATCTGCGGCGAGCGCAGGGCGAAGGACTTCGCGTTGGGTTCACCGTGGGGAAGGTGCTCGGTGGAGCGGTCGAGCGCAACCGAATGAAACGGCGCTTGCGGGAGTCGGTTCGTTTGCGTTGGCCGGGAGTTCGGGTTCCAGTGGATGTCGTCATCAATCCCAAGAAGTCAGTGCTCAAACTTGAGTTTGCTGAGTTAGGGAACGAGGTCGGACAGGCGTTTGAAGTGATCCAAAAGTCGGTGGAGAAGAAAACCACTTAGGAGTGCCGGGCAGCAAGGCTCGGCGGGGCTGGTTTTGGCTGACGGAATACAGATGAAGCAAATCCCTAAAACCGTCGCGCTGTTTTTACTTCGAGCGTACAAGTGGGCAGTCTCGCCAATGTTCTTGCCAGCGTGCCGGTACGTGCCCTCTTGCTCCGAGTACGCCATGGAAGCGATTGACCGCTTCGGAGTCGCGCGAGGTAGTCTGATGGCGATCTGGCGACTGTTGCGCTGCCATCCTCTGGCGAAGGGTGGAGTCGATCCCGTAGTCGTCAATCCCGTAATCGAGGCGAAGACGATTCGAGCCGACCGGTTCGTCGTGCCGGTGCACAGTCGCGAAACCGATCTTTACAGTCATTGATCTTTAGAGTCATCGATCTTTACAGTCATCGAGACATTAAATTTGGCAGAATTCCAAAATCCTCAGCAAGAACCAGGCATGGAGCGCCGACTGCTCCTTGTCTTCGCACTGACCTTCTTGGTCATCGTGCTGTTCCAGCCTCTGCTCAAGAAGTATCTTCCGCAAGCGCCGGCTCCGACGCCACAAACTCAGAGCCAGCCTCAACCAGCGCCGCAGAATACTGTTGTCAGTCAAGCCCAGGCGGCGCCCCCCGCAGCTCCGGCACTCAACGCCGGCGCTACCAAGCAAGCGACTTCCGAATCGGAAACCGTAGTTGACAACGATTTCTACCGCATCACATTTACAAACCGCGGGGCGCAGGTCAAATCCTGGATACTGAAGAAATTTACTGACGATAAAGAACAGCCACTCGATCT
>DATNHO010000122.1:0-14235 GCA_035604895.1 Terriglobales bacterium
GACCGGCATTTAACAAATGGCTGACAGCGGGGAATGCTAGACTGAGGTGGACAACGGTAAACGAACGGCATGGCCGAATTCGTAATCAAACTCGCGGACGAGCGCGGACGCCTGGCGGAGCAGGTCGAGAGCGGCTATTCGGAAGCCGAGGTTCGCGACCGCTTTGTGCAGCAGGGCTTCCTGGTGTACTGGGTCAAGCCGCGGGGAGTGTTCTCGGGCGGTGGCATCAACCTGCGCGGGCGTGGCAAGGTCAAGCAGGGGCAGTTTCTCATCTTCAACTCGCAATTCCTTACGCTGATCAAGGCCGGCCTGCCCATTTTGAATTCTTTGGATTTGCTGATCAAGCGGCAAAGGGATCCGTACCTGCAAAGCCTGTTGCAGAACGTGCGCGACCGGGTCAAGGGCGGCGAGTTGCTTTCCGACGCCTTCGCCGGCCAGGGAGCGTTTCCCAAGATCTACACCAGCACGTTGATGGCGGGCGAAAAAAGCGGCAACATGGAAGAAGTGCTCACCCGCTACATTGCCTTTCAGCGGATGGCGCTGACCTTCAAGAAAAAACTCGCGGTCTCGCTGGTCTACCCAACTCTGTTGGTCACCGTGGTCACGGTCATGCTCATATTCCTGGTGACCTACGTGGTGCCGCAATTTGCCAAGCTTTATCAGGATATGGGTGCGGACCTGCCGACGATCACGCTGATCATGCTCAATATCGGGAACCACGCGCAGCGGTATTTCCCGCTTTTCGCGATCGCGGTGGTTGCCGCGTTACTGTCTTTCTGGCAGTGGAAGAAAACCGATCGCGGAGCGGAACGCATCGATCGTGCCATTCTGTCGCTGCCCCTGCTCGGGCAGATATGGCTGAAGTATCAGGTGGCAAACTTTTCCCGCATGCTTTCGACCCTGCTGGCGGGCGGCATGCCCCTGGTGCCGTCGCTGCAAACCGCGGGCGCCTCGATGAGCAGCCGGCGCATCTTAAATGGAATATCGGATGCCGCGATTCGGGTGCGCGAAGGGCAGCCGCTGGCCAAGAGTCTGGAAGAACAGAAAATGTTTCCCGAGTTGTCGGTGGAGATGATCGAAGTGGGAGAGTCCACGGGAGCTTTGCCGGCAATGCTGAATTCGGTGGCGGAGTTTTACGAGGAAGACGTGCAGAACGCGCTGGGCGCGGCCATGGCCCTGATCGAACCGATCATCCTCATTTTCATGGCAGTGATTGTGGGCGGAATACTGATCTCGCTGTATTTGCCGATCTTCACTTTGGGATCCACGATTCACTAGATGGTTATTTAAACGAGAAATAGGGCTCCGGGCCTGGGTTAGGTGGGTTTAGCAATGGCAACAACCACAGAAAACAAAGCGGTATTCGTGGGTGGAAACGGGACGGCAGCGCCCGGCACCCACGCCGAGGAACTGGAACGCGCGCAGGATATCGCGCGGCGCTATCGCTGCCAGTTCGTCGATCTGCATAATTTCCAACTGCACCACGATCTTTTCAAGACGATTCCCGTCCACCTGATGTTCCGCTACAACTTCGTGCCCCTCGAAGAGACCGAAGACGGCCGCCTGGCGATCGCAATCGCCGATCCCAGCCAGCTGATGATGATCGACGAGATCAGCCTGCTCCTGGGCAAGCGCATCGTCACCAAAGTTTCGACTCTGGCGCAGATCACCGAAATTCTCAAGAAGACAGAACAGTCGAAGCGCGTTCTCGAAGACGCGAGCGAAGGCTTTGCCCTCGATGTAATCCGGGAAGATGAAAGCGGCACCGAAGAGAGTATTTCGATCGACCGGCTGGCCACGCAGCAAGGTGACATCAGCCCCATCATTCGTTTAGTCGACACCACAATCTTTACCGCGCTGCAGCGGCGAGCCAGTGATATTCACATCGAAACTCGCGACGACTCGGTGTGCATCAAGTTCCGCATCGATGGTGTGCTCACGCAAGCCATGCCGCCCATCGCCAAAGAGCATCACTCGACCATCATTTCGCGGATCAAGGTCATGAGTGAGTTGGATATTTCCGAACGCCGGGTTCCGCAGGACGGACGCTTCCGCGTGCGCTACGGCAGCCCCGAGCGGCCCATCGACTTCCGTGTTTCGATCATGCCGTCGATTCACGGCGAGGACGCTGTACTCCGCGTGCTCGATAAAGAATCGATGAGCGAGAAGTTCCACAAACTCACGCTCGATGTCGTCGGTTTCGACGAGGACGACCTGCGGAAATTCCGCCGCTACATCAAGGAACCCTACGGCATGGTGCTGGTCACGGGACCGACGGGAAGCGGCAAGACCACCACTCTGTACGCGGCCGTCAGCGAAATCAAGACCGACGAAGATAAAATCATTACCATTGAAGACCCGGTCGAGTACCAGATTCGCGGCATCACGCAGATTCCAGTCAATGAGAAAAAGGGTCTGACGTTCGCCCGTGGATTGCGCTCCATCTTGCGTCACGATCCCGACAAGATCATGGTCGGCGAAATCCGCGACACCGAAACCGCGCAAATCGCGATCCAATCCGCGCTTACCGGCCACCTGGTTTTCACCACGGTTCACGCCAACAACGTGGTCGACGTCATCGGGCGATTCCTCAACATGGGTGTCGAGCCTTACAACTTCGTCTCTGCGCTGAACTGCATTCTGGCGCAACGGCTGGTGCGCTTGATTTGCGAATCCTGCCGCACCGCGACGCACTATGCCCCGGAGGTTCTTGAAGCCAGCGGCCTCGATCCGAAGACCTGGTCCGAGGTCAATTTCTACGAAGGGCAAGGCTGCATCGAATGTGCTGGCACGGGATTCCGCGGACGAACTGCCATCCACGAACTGCTCGATTTGAGCGACCGCATCCGCGAGATGATTCTGCTGAAGAAGCCGACTTCCGAGATCCGGCGAGCCGCCCGCGATGAAGGCATGCGGTTCCTGCGTGAGTCTGCCCTGGACAAAGTCCGTATCGGGCTGACCACATTGAAAGAGATTAATAAAGTCACATTCATCGAAAGCATGCGATAAAGTTCAGCGCCGGGCGACGGAGCGTAGGCTGACCTTTCGGTCAATGCCTCTGGTGCCCTTCCAGCTATTGCATTTAGGAGCGCCGGAGCGTTTTACTTGTAGAATCGCTGCAGGGATTGGTGTCGATAGTGCGTTCTAATTTCAATTCGAGCTCCAAACCGAAGCTGGCCTGCGAAATTGCAGCCGACCGCGTGATTGCGGGGCGAGTTTCGGAACGTGGCAGCTCGGTCGAGACCTGCGCCACCGGAGAGTTGACGACAGGCAGCGTGGTTCCGGACCTGATGGAGGCGAACTTGCGCGAGCGCAAGCGCGTCTTCGACACCATTCAGGAAACTCTGGGCAGCGTGAGCAATCGCTCGCGGGATGTCATCGCGGTGCTGCCCGACGCCGCAGTTCGCGTCATGTTGCTGGATTTTGACGCTCTCCCCGCCAAACACGCCGAAGCCGAAAGTGTGGTTCGCTTCCGGCTCAAGAAGTCGCTGCCTTTTGACCTCGACAAAGCCAAGATTTCCTATCACGCGCAACCCGCCGCCAGCGGGATTAAGGTAGTGGCTGCAGTGGCGCTGGCCAGCGTGATCGAAGACTACGAATCCGTGTTCCGTGATGCAGGCTACAACCCGGGCATCGTGCTGCCATCCATGCTGGCCGCCCTGGGCGCGGCCGACGCCGACCGTCCAACTCTGGTTGTAAAAGTGGACGCGCGCACCACCAGCATCGCCATTCTTGACAAGAATCAGCTGTTGCTTTTTCGCACCCTGGAAAACCCGCGCGGCGTGACCATTACCGGAGAACAACTAGCGGAAGAAGTTTATCCCTCGGTCGTATTTTTCCAGGATACTTACCACCTGAACATTGAACACATTTTCATCGCCGGTCTGGCGGACGTGGCCGGAGCCGTCCCTGCCCTGCGTGCTCAGACTGACGCCGAGGTCACGGAATTAGTCGGGAGTTCGCAATTGGGTGCAGGCGTCGGTTCGATTCCGAAGTGGAGAATCGCCGGAGTGGTTGGAGCCTTGCTTTCTTAAATGCGCGTTGATATCAATCTCGCGAGTCAACCCTACGAGGATGCACGGCGCTTCTGGCTGCGCTGGGGCGCCGCTCTGGCCGCACTCGGCATTCTCACTTTGCTGCTGCTCAGCATGACTGTGAACGGATGGGTTGGCGCGCGCAAAGACCGGCAACTCATGCGGCAATACGAAGCCCAAAGCGCCGCTCGAGACAAAGAAAAAGCCAACGCGGAAGCTTTGCTGAACCTGCCCCAGAACAGCAGCACCCGCGACCGTTCCCAGTTTCTCAACGATCTTTTCCAGCACAAAGCCTTTTCCTGGACCAAGGCTTTCGAAAATCTGGAGCAAGTCATGCCGCCCCGGTTGCATGTGGTCTCGATTCATCCTGACCTCGGGCCCGATAACGAACTGGAGATCAAGCTGATCGTGGCCGGAGATTCCCGCGAACACGCGCTCGATCTGGTCAGCAAAATGGAGGCTTCGCAACACTTCCACGACACCTATATCGAAGAGGAAAACTCTACTGTCGGCGGCGGAGTGTCGGGAGATACGGTGCAGTTTCACATCAGCGCCCTTTACGTGCCAGACGTTGGGAACAGCAGCGCGGGAGGTGCGCAGTAATGCCCGACCTTCGAGACACGCGGCGGAAAGTGCAGATCGCGCTGACTGCCATGGCGGTGGTGGACGTGCTCGCGATCGCGGTATTTTTCTCGCCGCTGGTGGGATCGGAAACTTCGAGACGCGATCAACTCGCGCAAGACTGGAAGGAATTGCAGCAAAAGACTCGCGAGGTCGAACCGCTGCGCGGTCTGGACAAGAAAATTCCCGTGGCCCGCAAACAGATTGACGAGTTTTATGCGCAACGGCTGCCTTCGCAGGATTCCGCAATCTCCGCCGACCTGGGCAGAGTTGCGAACCAGACGGGCGTGAAAATCGGAAGCATTAAATACGTTATGAAGGATCCGTTGCCGGTCGGTGTGCGGCGCGTCGAAATCGACGCCGACCTCGCCGGCGACTATCTGCAATTGGTGCGATTCGTTAACACGCTGGAGCGCGACCAGATGTTCTTCCTGGTCGATAGCGTGGGCTTGGGCGGCGAACAAAACGGCATCGTCAAGCTGCAGCTTAAGCTGAAAACTTATCTCAAGACGGGTGCTGCCTAAGTGAAACTCGGCGCGGAAAATCGGACGAAGCTGATCGTGGCCGTTAGCCTGATGGCGTTTGCCGTCGTGGTCTTGCTGTTCAACCTCAAAGGCTCCGATTCAACCGCAGCAGCACCGGCGCACACATTTGATCCGGCTGCCCCTCAGCCCGCTGCTTCGGCGCGGCCTGCAACCGCCGTCAAGACTCACGGCAAAAAGGCCGCCGCAGCCCAGCATTCGCTCGATCCCACTCTGCGCTATGACTGGCTGAAAGCCAGCGAAGATACCAAGTACGAAGGCAACGGCCGTAACATCTTCTCGCTTCAGGCGGAGATTCCGCAACCGGTTGCGCCGGTAAAGACGGATGCGGAAAAGGCCGCGGAAAACGGCCCCCCACAACCTCCGCCTCCGCCGCCCATCAACCTGAAATTTTTCGGATTCGCCAGCAAGCCGGGCGAGGCCAAGAAGATTTTCCTCTCGGAGGGCGAAGATGTCTTCATCGCAGCCGAAGGCGAAGTCGTCGATCGCCACTACAAAGTCCTGCGCATCTCACCCACCTCCGTGGAAATAGAGGACGTGCTAAACAACAACCGCCAGAGCATTCCGCTAACCCTGGGCTGAGACATGCACCGGTAGAAACGTAGCTCCCTACGTCTCAGGCGGCTGCAAGACTCCGCTCGTGCATCGAACTGAGAAGTGAGAAAGAACGTGACCTCAACCCGCCCCATCTCGAGCCCGCACCGCCGCACCGAGCGCGGCTACATTCTGATCACGCTCATCCTCTTTGTCGCACTCATCGCCGTTGCAGCCGTGGTGATGGCTCCGGTGATCGCCTTCCAGGTAAAACGCGATCGCGAGGAAGAGTTGATTCACCGCGGCGTGCAGTACTCGCGGGCGATGAAACACTTCGTCAAGAAATTCGGCCGGTATCCCACCCGCATTGAAGAACTGGAAAATACCAACCAGGTCCGCTTCCTGCGCAAACGATACAAGGACCCAATTAACGGAAAAGATTTTAAAATCCTTCACATGGGCGACGTACAAATGGCCCTCGGAGCGGGAATCGCAGGCGCAATTCCGCCAGGCGGCCTTAATCCGGGCGCTGCCGGAATGCCGGGCGCTCCAGGCATGGTGGGTGGTCCCGGCGGGCAAGCGGGGCTCGCCTCCAGTGCCATGAATACGATGGCCACGGCGGGCGGCCTCGCGGCCGCTGGCATGAATCCGGGTCTGGGAGCGGGCGGCCCAGGAATCGGCACAACCGTAGCTACAAATGGAGGCGGGGCGCAGAACCCGGACGAAAATTCTGGCGACCAGACTCCCGGGGCCGCGCCCAACCAGGGTTCAAGCTTTGCAGCGGCCGGCCCAGGCGCTCCCGGAGCTTTCGGAACGGTGGGCGGCCAGGGAAATCCGGCGGCGCCCGGCGGCGCTCAGGTCTTCGGCGGTGGTCCGATTGTCGGAGTCGCGAGTACGAGCAAAGACAAAACCATCCGCGTGTTTAACAAGAAGAACCACTACAACGAGTGGCAATTTGTTTACGATCCAAACTCCGATCGCGGCGGACTTCTGACCACGCCGAGTCAGCCCTCGCTGCAAGGCGCGACCAACGCAATACAGACGGGCGCACCAGGCGCACCAGGCGCTCCGGGCAGTCAACCGGGCGCGCCTGGTGGGGGTTTCCCCGGCCAGCCCGGCGGCGGGTTCCCCGGCCAACCCGGCCCCGGCATGCAGCCCAATCAACCGAACCAACCCGGCATAACTCCGCAAATGCCTCCTGATCAGGAACAGTAAATCGAACTCTTTTTTTCTGGCGGAAAAATCTTCCACCAAGCTCGTTGAAAGCCCGCGTCTATCTGCCCGCGCTTGCCAACCGATGAAAGTTTTTTCACTCTGTCGCGAACCGGCACAATGGGGTACAATCGCTGCCGCTTTTGAGTCTGGGAAGAAAATTCCGGCGGGTATGTGCCCGATCCAAATCGTCGACCACGAGGGAAACAATGAAAACTCGTAAATTGCAACTGCTGGCGTTGGGATTCGTGCTGACGTTCATGATGGCGGCGCCCGCGGCCTGTGCGCCAACTTTGACCTTCAAGTTCAGAACCATAAAAGTGCCGGGAGCGCTAAGCACAGCACTTGGAGGAATTAACAACGCAGGCGTGATGGTTGGACAGTACGAAGCCGGGAAAGGGACCACCCGCGGTTTCATGCAGGATGGTAATAAGTTGACCCGCATCGATGACCCCGAGGGTTCGCAGACGGTTTGCAAGAATATTAATTCCACCGGTGCGATCGTGGGCAACTATGAGGATTCCAGCGGAGTCATGCGCGGGTTCCTCTATCAAAAGGGCAAATTTACTGACATCCCCGGCCCCACGGGCGCGATATCTTCGCAGGCCAACGGAATCAACGACAGCGGGTTGATCGTCGGCGCCTACAGCGATTCCACTGGCACGCAGCACGGGTTCCTGCTAACCGGCAAGAAGTACAAAACTCTCGACGTGCCCGGCGGTTTCGGTACGGTCGCCACCGGCATCAACAACCATGGCCATATCGTGCTTTATTGGAATGATGCGGAACAAAATTCCGAATCTTCTCTGTACAACGGAAAGACCTACAAGACGATTGACGTTCCCGGTGCAAGCAACACCTTGGCGGAGGATCTCGACAACGCGGACGACGTCGTCTACCAATGGTTTGACAGCGACCTGCATCCCCACGGAGCCCTGCTCCACGCCGGCAAATACTACAAGTTTAATCACGCGAAAAGCATGGGGACCTACGGCGCCGGGATCAATGACCGCAGCGTTGTAGTGGGATTCTTCGTCCCTGATAGCAACAGCGGAGGAGGCTTCACGGCAACGTACTGACCGAGATGGCGAAAAAGCAAAAGCCTCATCGCTCGCGATGAGGCTTTTCTAAACTCCCGCCCAGCTTACACGCTGAACGAAGATCCGCAGCCGCAGGTGCTCTTCACGTTCGGGTTCTCGAACTTGAAGCCGGCGCCTTCGAGGGTTTCCACATAATCGACGATGCAGTGATTCAGATACATCAGCGAGGTGGC
The DNA here is from genome assembly GCA_035604895.1 of Terriglobales bacterium. Lineage (GTDB taxonomy): Bacteria > Acidobacteriota > Terriglobia > Terriglobales > Acidobacteriaceae > JABDBE01. The sequence continues at coordinate 8,217 of DATNHO010000122.1, forward strand.
GTCCACATAGACCTTGAGCCCGTCCATGTCGAACACCTTGTCCATCATGCCTGCGCCGTTTTCAAACGACATCGAATATGAGAAACCCGAGCAGCCGCCGCCCACAACGCCCACACGCAAACCGCTCGGGACGGGGCTTTGCTGCGCCATAATCTCCTTAACCTTCGCAATCGCATTAGGCGTCAGGCTAACTGGCGGGGTCTTGGGCGTCACTTCGGGAACGGTTGTCGGGACAGTGGTTGTGGCCATTGGTATCTCCTTGAAATTGCTACGCCTTCATTATATCAAAGCCAGGCTCCAGGTCGAGGCAAATTCCTCTCTTCCGGATACATGCTGGTGGGCTTTAGATGAGTGAACCTCCGCAAGGGTTGCGGCCCAAAAAACAAAACTTACCGACGCCGGCATTCTGGGGATATAATTCGCCCTTAGAGGCCTCCTAGCTGTGTTGGTTGTGGCCCAAAACCAACATCGGCAAAGCTTCGGGGTCGCTCAAGATCAGCACCGAGGTGGCTCATGATGGAAAAACTAATGTGGCCGTTTGTTGCGTGGGGAGTTGTGACCGCTGTCCTCGTCATCCTTCTCATCTATCGGAGTACGCTCACCATGCAAGAGGACGACCAGCTGTTCCTCGGCGAATCCGAGTCCCACATGGAAAAGGAGCAGATCGAGATCATGGCCAAGGTCAACAAGATCACTCCCGTCGTAAAGTGGGTGGGGGCCATGTCCGGAGTTCTACTCCTGGTCATCGCTGGCTTGGCCGTCTATCAGGGCTTGCAACAGATGCAGTAATCGCGGATGTCCGAATATCGGGCCAGCGGCGAATTCGCCGGCAGATCCCGCCCCAGAGCGTGCACCCGCCTGTAAAAGACAAAACACCGCGCGGCCCCACCTCTGTTATGTGTGGTGCCGGAGACAGGACTTGAACCTGCACGCCTTGCGGCACTGGATCCTAAGTCCAGCGCGTCTGCCAATTCCGCCACCCCGGCCCTGCGGTATTTATTTTACCCCAGCCTGGTCACAATTCCAGCCTGTGCTTTCAACACAATCCTCTTTTCGGTTTTCGCTCCTGCCGCTACACTGAATGTCTTATGAATAATCCTTCGCAACCTAATATCAGGCTGGTGAACGCTCCTGACTACCGCGAGACCTACGCGAACAGTGTGCAGGTGCGCGTGAATGTCTGGGATTTCTTCCTGGTCTTCGGGACCTTGCAACAGCAGACCGAAACGCAAGTGGAGGTCAAGAATTTTCAGGGCATTTATTTGAGCCCGCAGCAAGCCAAGGCGCTGATGTCGATTCTGCAGCAGAACGTGTCGGGCTACGAGAGCACATTTGGGGAGATCAAACTCGATCCTCGAATGGCATCTGCCGGGCCGGTACACTAGACTGCTCCGGTGAGCGGAGACATCGATCGGCGTGGCAGATATCCGACCGCTGTGCTGTTTGCGCTTTTTCTTGCGGTGCAGTTCGCATCGCATCTTCCCCTGCTGCGTCTCCCCTATTTCTGGGATGAAGCCGGCTACTACGTGCCCGCGGCGCGCGATCTTCTGCTGCAAGGCACATTGATTCCCCACTCCACGCCTTCGAACGCGCATCCGCCAATGGTGATGGCGTATCTTGCTCTGGCCTGGAAGGTTCTTGGTTATTCGCCTCTGGTCACGCGCACAGCGATGCTGGCGGTTTCGGCTTTCGCCCTGCTCGGCATATTCCGATTAGCGCAACGGATTGCGAACCCTGAGGTCGCCGTCGCCTCGACCATTTGCACGGCCCTTTACCCTGTTTTCTTTGCGCAGAGTTCTCTCGCTCACCTGGATCTGGCGGCAGCCGGATTGACCTTCTGGGGTTTGCTCGCCTACGTCGAGAACCGGCGATGGGCTATGGCCGCGTGGTTCTCGTGCGCAGTGCTGGCGAAAGAAACCGCCATTCTGGCTCCTCTGGCCTTGTTGGTTTGGGACTTGATCGGAACTGTGTTGAGAGGAAATGTGCGTGAGGAGGAGACTGTGCCGGGAGCCATCTTTCGCCCCGATGGGGCTCAGCAGCTTCCGACTTCCTACCCACGGCTTGCGCCGTGGGCTGCATTCTTACGCCGCTTCGCGGCTCCTGCGGACGCCGTTCGGCTTTCCTCGTCGAGCTGGCTTCTTATTCCACTCGTTCCGCTCGCGCTCTGGTATGCCTTCCACTATGCGCGCACCGGATTTGTCTTCGGCAACCCTGAGTTCTTCCGCTACAACGTAAAAGCGACCATGCAGCCGCTTCGTATCGTGCTCGCGCTCGGACTGCGCCTGTGGCAGGTTGTCGGATACCTCAACCTCTACTTCCTCACGTTAGCGGCAACGCTCGCGATGTGGCTGCCTGCCCTGCGCGACCACGGCGAAGAGCGCCCACGGATCGCGCTGGATGTGCAGTTTTCCTTCCTCGCGGTAATCGCAGCCTACGTAATCGCGATGGCCGTGGTGGGCGGCGCCGTGCTTGCGCGCTACATGCTTCCCGTGGTTCCGCTCGTGATCATCGTTTTTGCTTCCACGCTGCGGCGAAGGGTGCGGCTGTGGCGGGGCGTGGTTGCGATCGTGGCGCTGGCCTTTGTGGCTGCGCTGTTCGTCAATCCTCCCTATGGATTTTCCATCGAAGACAACCTTGCGTACCGCGATTACATTCTGCTGCACCAGCATGCCGAGGACTTCGTAGAGGCACGCTACCCTATGGCCCGCGTACTGACGGCCTGGCCGGCGAGCGACGAACTCTCGCGTCCTTACCTCGGCTACGTGACTCGCCCCATGCGAGTCTTTCGCATCGAGAACTTCACCGTCGAGCAACTGATGGCCGCGTCCGACCTACGTTCAAATTTCGATGTGGCGCTGGTCTTCTCGACCAAGTACGAACCACCGCATCCCTGGTTCGAGCGCTGGCGCGCGTGGCAGCGCTGGAAGACAGAATTCTTCGGCTACCATCGCGATGTCCCGCCAGCCGCGGCCGCGCAGATTTTAGGAGGCCGGTTGGTTTACAACGACACGCGCCAGGGCCAGTGGGTCGGCGTGATCGAGATGGAGCAGGTGGAGGAAGCTCGGACCGAAAGGCGATCATTTTTCACCACGGAGACACGGAGGCACTGAGAAAACCTCAAAAATGGGATTTGTCCAAAATCTTGTCAAGCCCCCTGCGCGGCCCAATTCCCGCCAAGCCCATGATTCGATGACGAAAATAAATCCGGAAATCATGTCATAGTTACCCCCTCGAATATGCTAGGCTGGAAGTAGAGATGAAATAAGGCGCAAGCTTTCCGGCTTGCGCTTTTTCTTTTGCCGCAACTCCTTTTCAGGGACATTTTCCAGACAAATGGGCAGAGCCAAGGGCGCTCCACGCGGACGCAAACCAGCGTCCGGGGAGAGCCTTGCGTTGAGGGCGCAGAGAGGCAGGGCTGCGCTCTGCCGAGGTTTCCTCGGCGAGGTAGCATTCCTGCATAAAGCCATGAGTCTTGGATTGGTGGTGTCAAGACCGTGGGGAGACATTCATCGCTATGACTTCATCGTAGATGGAGGGCGCGGCCTCTGTCGGGTACAGGTGAAAACCGGGAGCTATATGATGGACGGTTTGTATCAGGTGTGTACGCGTCGTCGCACGGGAGGCGTGAAGACAGCTTACAAGGAATCGGAGGTTGATTTTGTGGTGGTTTATATTGTCCCGGAAAAAACTTGGTACATTCTGCCGGTCCGCGAGTTGACGGAACGCGAGACCATCTCGTTCTGTCCGAAGGGGTCGTCCCGGCGTGACCGTTACGGCCACTACCGCGAGGCCTGGCACCTGCTGCGCGAGCCGGACGGCCTGGTCTTCGGATGAGATCGAAGGCCGGGTCACCCTCGCCACAGCCGTCATCCTGAGGCAGCGGAGTCCTTGGCAATGCCAAGGACTCCCAACGAAGGATCTCTGCACTCCGCAAGCCAGTAGATAAACAAGGCGTGCCCTTCCTAGCGCGTTCTTTTGTCCAGTCGCGTGTCATGAGACGGAACACGTTCTCTGCGCTAGGCGGGAGGTGAAACTGAACTTAGTAAACTTCTCCGCCCCTCGCGTTCGCGGACGCGAACCTGGGGCACCAGGCGGGTTAGGATTTGCGGCTCGAACCGCTCATCGTGAAGAAGAAGCGGCGGCGATTCCAGCAATTCCTGCCAAAGCGAGCGCGCCTAAAACGAAGTTCCGAGTCTCAGAACCGTTTCGTCCCGCGTATGCGCGACTGACAAAATCTTGGCAGTTATCAAAAGGGGTCCATCGTGTGCCCCCGGCTTGAATCTCGGCATAGGCGTGCTCAAGGATGTGGATGCCATGCGAGGGCGAACTCGGGTTGCGACTGATCTCAAAAGGAATGCCTCGGTACTCTTCCGGATTGGCGACGGTGGGTTTTCCGTACTTCTTGGACTTCTCCAAGAGCACCTGCTGGCCATAAAAGTTGTAAGCGATTATGGCCTCATGCCGGATCATGGATGGGAACTTTATCGCCGTGCCCTCAGGTAATCGGTTCATATTGACATCGCAGAAGTAGTAAGTTTCCGCAAACATGGTTCGACCCTCTTTTGTTTCCACGAGCGTAGCACAAAGACTGGAGCAAAGTATTTGTAATAGTTTTGTAACCGGTGGCGGCCGCATCCGCCTGTTAAAGACCGCGGGCTTTCACCCGCGCTTCAAAGTCTTCGACCATAATGTCAAGTTCGGAGTCGTAGTAGATGCGAGCCAGCTCGTTGGGTTTGGGCAGCTCCTCGATCCTCCGCTTCCAGTGTTTGTCCAGCGTTGCGATGGTGGCGATGGAGCTGGCCAGCACCGCTTGGCAGAAGTCGATTCCGTCTCCTTTCTTGAGGTGATAGCCCTTAGCCTCCAGTATCAACTTCCGCATGACGTGGGCGTACGCAAATGTGCAGGCTACTTGCTTGTTGTACGGCATAGCAGGAAAACCGGTGTCGAGCCATTTGGCGTCGGTCTCGAACTTGACTCGGAGAGCAAGAACCCGCTCACGCAATACCTCATCGAGTTTTTTCTTGCCTGCGATGACAGAATCTCTTTGTGCGCTCAACCAGTCCATGACCCAACTTAGGTCGAAGAATCGCTCCGAAAGGATAACTTCGCCCTTCGGTTGTTTTAAAATTCGGTCCTGGGTGAAATCCGAAACGAACTTCTTGGAAGCAAAGCTGTCTGCTCTGTTTAGTCCTGATACCTCGCGGTCCGATACTTCCTTTGGGTCCATTTCTATGGGAAACCAGTTGGCCCCTAGCTCTTTGAGAAATTCCTTCACCCCATCGAAGGACCTTCCCTTCAGTCCTGCGAGCTCAACCGCGTTAGAAACGGAGAAGATGAGGTCTCCGCCGGCTCGCATCGCTTGCGTGAATCTGGTTCGCCGCGACCCATCCCCCATTGCGAGCCTGTGCAGGGCAAATTGATCCAGGAATACTGATACTCCTTCTATGGAGACATCGACCTTCAATAGGCCTGCGTTCTGCGCTCTGAGTCGCATCATCGACTAATTGTATGGGGTAGGATGTTTCCTACCAACGCGGCATCGGGCGGCGCTTCACAGAAGATTACGAACGCCCCGTCCTCCCTCTCTTCGGGTCGGAAGCCGCTGCAGACGTGCATTGTCGAATGGATGATTGGCGTTCCGAGCAAAAGCAATGGGCTCGCGGGCAAGTCCACTCACTACGCTCAAGATGACAATACTGAGAAGAGGAAGGTGAGTCCAACCTTCACGCATGGACCACCCTTAGGCCCAACTCTTTCTCGAAAACATCGAAGTCGCGGTCACGGTGCAGCAGTTCATGGCCCGCTTCGAGGCAAAAGGTGGCAATCAGGCAATCGATAGTCTTGCGAATGGTGTGACCGCGGGCTCGCAGGATCTGGAAGTTCTGGGCCGCTGCGATGGCTAATTCCGTCCCGCCAGAGTGAAACACCTCAAACTGCAGCAGGTCGTCCCGAACTTGAGCGAGAGTTCTTGAGTCGCGGATGCCCTGCAACACCTCGCAAAGGATCAAATCGGTCAAGC
>DATNHO010000123.1:0-13755 GCA_035604895.1 Terriglobales bacterium
TCCCCACGGTTTGCGCCGGGGGCTGCATTCTTTCGCCGCTTCGCGGCTTCGGGCGTGGATATTCTCAGGTCGACTTGCCGGCTCGGCGTGCTGGCAACTAATTGTTTAGTTTTAGCTGGCGAGTTCATGAGTTCTTACGACTTGATCTTCTTGTTAAATCTTCTTCGTGGGAATTCTGGTTTCGGCCGGGACGCGGCTTGAGCCTACGACCGTTACACGCCAGACGCAGATTGTCCAAAACATGGGCCCTGCTTCCTGATGCGGCGCAGCTTGCATTACTACAAATATCGCTTGCGGAGAGGCTTCGTCGGCTATGGTCAGCCGTGCGAGGGTCACTCGCCTCAGGGTCTGAAGCCCAGGTTTGTTTTCGGTTTCTTGTGACGCGAGTGAACTCGTGCCCTCAGGAGTCAGATGGTCAGGATACTGCGACATAAGTAAGGCCACGTGTTTCGGCGCGGGTGAACTAGCACCTTCCCGCATTTCGTAATCCGCTGGTTGCGGTTTGGGCGAAATCGCGCGCGACTGAATTTCGTAGCGTGAGTTTTGTCGATTTGATGACGTGGTGATTTTCGGAGTTCGACGTTCAGCGGGGTGAAAGCTGGCTTCGATGGCAACGGGCCGCGGCGCAAGGGCGTCCGTGCGCGTAGGCGTTGCCGGCGCGTTGCTGGCTGGCATGGCGGAGGCGACGGCGACTTCCGGCGTCCGGTCTTCAAATGCGATTAGTTCGGGGGCGTGGGGCAACGAGGCCAGGCACGCGACAAAAAATGCGGCCAGCGAATAGACGGCGGGCTTCCAGACGCGGGTTGCGCCGGGGCGGTTGGCGTCGAGAATCTGCGAGACCCGTTGCGACATGTGGCGCATGCGGTTGACCGCGGCCTGCGCCAGCGCCACGCTACGCCGCATGAAACTTTTTTCTGCCATTGCGATCAGGCACTGGGCGTAGTCTCGCGGATTGGCGGTTTCGGCCAGGACGGCGTCGTCGCAGGCCATTTCCCGTTCCAGCGTGAGTTGATTCTCGATCCACCACACGGCGGGATGGAAGAACAAGAGCGCTTTCAGGATTTTTTGTGCGAGGTTCGTCCAATCGTCACGGCGACGGAGGTGAGCCAGTTCGTGCAGCACAATCGCGTTCAGCTCTGGAGTGGAAAGTTCCTGCATCGCCCAGGATGGAATCACCACAGCCGGCTTCACGAAACCGATTGCGGTTGGCACTTGCAGGCGGTCGGACTGGCACAGCGCGACGGACCTTACAGTTTGGAATTCCTGCAAGGTTTTCCGCAGCGCAGGGTCCAAGGCATCGACATCGATGGGAGTGCAACTGGCGCGCAGTTTTCCTAGTTGCAGAAGACCGACAGCGACTCTTACCAGGGCTACGGCTGCAAAAGCTGCCCAAACGAAAAATATGGCGAGCGCCCACGCGCTGGATACGATGATGCTGGCTGGACTGGCTTTTGAAGGGGCGGCGCTTAGCAACGGCAGGGCCGCGATTGCGAGCAAGGCGGAGAACCATACAGCAAAGCGAGTGCTGGAATTTCGGCGGCCAACCACTCGCAGCAGAAGCCAGGCGAAGAGTCCGATCGCGAGGCCTTCGATCATGCCGTTGAGCATGCTCTGGGCTGACATTCGGGCTAGTTGGTTGAGCGCGGTGGTCATGGCGCTACTTGTCTCCGTTTAGCTTGTCTCTATCCAGCTCGGTGTCTTGCATCAACTGGCGAAGGCGCTTTAGTTCTTCGGCATCGACGCCGCGGTCTTCCAGAATATTCAGCACCAGCATTTCATGGGAATTCTTGAAGAAACGATGGGCCAGGTGACGAATTTCAGAGCGCGATGCTTCCGCTTGCTCGACCAGCGGCCGATAAACATAGGCGCGGCCATCCTTTGCATGCCTGACGTAACCCTTTTTCTCGAGGATGCGAATCGTGGTCAACACGGAGTTGTAGGCCAATTGCGACTTCTTAGGAAGCGCCTGTTGCACCTGCTGCACGGTCGACGGCCCTTGCTGCCAAAGGACGTCCATGAGCCGGAGTTCAGCTTCGGTTAAAGTTACGGACTTGCTGGGCGGCACAAGGCATCCTCCGTTGCTTAAATTATTAGACGCGATGGAAGCTAAAACGTCAACTAATTCTTTAGTTGCACGTTCCGATGGTTAAGTTGCCTCGGTCTTTGTCGCGCCGGGCGAACTTTTTGGGGTTGGGGATCGTATATCCAGACTATGACGCTCCTTCTTGGTCGGCGGAAGGTTGTTCCGCGCTGGATCTTTATCGTTGGCAGTTGGCTTTTGCTCGGAGGGTACGCGCTCGCCGAGAGCCATTCCATGAATTGCGACAGCGAGAGGCCTGGAACGCACGTGGATCTGGCGAAGGACGATCAGAATTCTGCAACCCATTTGCAGCTAAGCCGCAAAATTGCGCTCGGAGCAGCGGTCGTCCTGGACGTCTGCGCCGCGGATCTGACGATTACAGGAAGCACCAACGACCAGCTTCAGGTGACTGTGGATCTTGGAAACGCCGCGTCAAAACTGACTGCGGGCGACTATCTGCAGGCTCTCGACGTCGGCGGCCAGCGCGTGAACGTGCAGCTGCATTTGCCCAAGAGCGTGCGCGCCAAGGTGGTAATCGTGGTTCCGGCGGGAATCTCGAAACTGGAGCTCAATCTTGTCAGCGGCAACCTTTCTTTTGAGACCGAGCGGATCGGCGGCGAACGCAGCATCAACGTTGTCCACGGCCATGTGGATCTGCTTGCCAATACGGACTCCTACGGTACTCTTCATGTCGATATTGTGATGGGCAGTTTCCATGACCATCGCAAAGGCGGAGAGGACCACCGATTCATGGTGTCGGACGAGCTACCCGGTTCGGGGAGGGGATCGATTGAGATCAATGTCGTCGCGGGAAGCGTGGACATCCGGCCGTGGGACTGAGCGGCTTTGAAACCAGCACGTTTTCTTGCTTGCCTACCGAAACTATGCTCTGAATTAATTTCAATGGTTGTGCCGCAGGGCGTGGACGCGCGCGCCTACACGAGTCGTAGGTTGACGACAAACCGACCATGGAACTGAACCTGCTGCGATGCCGTAATGAATTTCAGGGACAGCTGATTGCTCCAACACGCATAGCTCTTCCTAGGCTATGATTTCAAGTTCGCGGTTTACCACGTTGTAGACGACGGAGATTTCTCGATGGCGGTGCGGTTGAGACTAATCTGCTTTATTACTTTGTCGGTGGCTGTGCCGGCTTTCGCGCAGACGGGCAGCCCCGCCGGGCTGGCAATTCCAGCGACCACTTCGGCCATCAACTCTCCGACGCCGTTGTCGCAGCGAGTTGTGGCTTACGACATGGACGCCCGCTACGACGCCAAGGCTCATGCTCTCGACGCCAGCGAAACGCTGACTTACCACAATCTCACCGGGCAGGCGCTCGACACATTTCCCTTTCACCTCTATTTAAATGGCTTTCAACCCACGGCCACCTGGATCCGGGAAGGAAAACGGGAGGGCACTCGCGGACAGAACTTTGACACCTGGGATCCCAAGAGCTACGGCGCGGAGGAGATAAAAAGTTTTGAAGTCGTGGGACAGGGCGACTTCACTTCCCAGTTGCAATACATTCACGCGGACGACGACAACAAAGACGATCGGACTGTGGTTCAGGTGCACTTGCCGAAGCCTATCCCTCCTGATGGATATGTGCAATTCAAGATTAAGTTTCACGATCAATTTCCGGAAGTTCTGGAACGCACTGGGTGGAATCGGGATTTTGTTCTTGGCGGTCAGTGGTTTCCGAAGGTCGGAGTTTGGTGGCATGGCGCCTGGAATTGCCACCAGTTTCACGCTTACACCGAGTTTTTCGCAGACTTCGGTGTTTATGACGTCAAGTTGACGGTGCCTCAGAACGAAGTGGTGGGAGGCGGGGGCGTCGAAGTCAGCAGCGTGAACAATCCCGACGGGACGAAAACGGTCACCTACCACGGTGAGGACATTCACGATTTCGCGTGGACCGCGAGCCCGCACTACTTGGTCTATAACGACACCTTCCAAGGCAGCATGGGACCGGTGAAATTGCGTATCCTGATGCAACCCGCACACTGGGGTCAGGTCGAGCGGCAGGCTCGCGCTCTCAAAGAAATTATGGACCGCTTCGATCGCTGGTACGGGGCCTACCCTTACAAAACCCTCACACTGGTGGATCCAGACCCCGGTTCACAAGCATTCGGCATGGAGTATCCAACCTTCATTACGGTTGGAACTTTTTGGTGGGAACCGGAGGGCCTTCACGCGGGCTCGGTGGAGACCATCGAGCACGAATTTGGCCATCAATACTGGTACGGCATGGTGGCCACGAATGAATTTGAAGACGCCTGGATGGACGAGGGCATCAACCAATACACCCAAATCAAGGTGATGAACTCGATCTTTGGCCCCTCCACGTCGGTTTTCAATCTGTGGGGAGTTACGGCGGGACAGATTGACGAGGACAGGCTCATCTACATTGGCGTGGCCGATCTTGATCCTATTGCGAAGAATGGGTGGCAATATGCCGATAACAATTCTTATGGTGCAATCACTTATGGCAAGACGGCCCTCATGCTGCTTACGCTTGAAAGCGTGATCGGCGAAGACACCATGCGGCAGGCAATGCGGGTTTATTTCGCGCGCTTTCGCTTCACTCATCCCACCAAGGAAGATTTCCTCAAGACCATTGAAGAAGTTTCGGGCAAAGATCTGCGCTGGTATTTCAATGAGGCGGTCTATGGCACGCAGGTGTTGGACTACGAAGTGCTGAAGATCAGTTCCGTGCCGGTGGATTGGTATAAGGAAAACGTGAAAGAGAAGAAAGGCCAGACGGAATACGTCTGCAATGTTTGGATTCACCGCAAGGGCGAGTTCGTTATGCCGATCGACGTCGAGACTAAGTTTGACAACGGTGACAAAGTCCGCGAGCACTGGGATGGACAAGACCGTTGGGTGAGATATGAGTACCGGAAAAAGGCAAAAATAGAGTCGGTCGAGGTCGATCCCGACCACAGGATCCAATTCGATCGCAACAACTTTAATAACAGCCGAACTGAGGAGGCCAACGACGCAGCGGCGCGCAAGTTGGCAAACTACTGGACCTGCATCGGCCAGTTCTTCGCGCAGTTGCTGGCCTGGTGGCTGGTGTAGGGGAACATCTCAATGAGTGAGAACACGAATCTGGTTTCCGCGGGCGCTGAGATCGCAGGCCGCAACAAGCGGTACGTGGTCTGGTTTTACCTGCTCAACCTGGTATTTGCCCACTTCGGAGCATCCGCCTTCAGCGACGCCGCGCACAATATTTTGGATCACAGCCTCAATGCCGACAAACTGCTTCATGGATTCAACGCGGGGGTATTCACCGAACTGCTGACGCGTCCGGAATTTGGGGCGCTTCCTGCCGCGTCACATCCAGCAATGATGTTCGCAGTCGTATTCTTGCTGGCGAGTTTACTGTTCATGCCGGGAGTGCTGCTGGGTTATGCGTCGGACCACGGACTTCCGCGCGACGAGTTTTATCGCGTCTGCGGGCGGAATGTTTGGCGGTTCGTGCGGCTCTTTTTGTTCTTCACGATTATCGCGGGCGCCATCGGCGGCATTCTGTTTGGAGCCCTGAACGCGCTGGTCACAGCCGCGGACAAGACTTCCAATGAAAGGTTGCCGTTCTTCACGCAACTCATCGGAACAGGAATCATTTTTCTAGTGCTGACGGTCATACGAATCTGGTTCGACCTTGCCCAGACCGACGTGGTCCTTCGTGACCAGCCTGCCGTGCGCAAATCGGTCGCCGCCGGATTTCGCAAGACGCGGCGCAATCTCGCGCGTCTGCTAGGCAGCTACGTCGTGATCGCAATCGTAGCGCTGGCCCTTCTGGTGGGCGGAATCTTGTTGTGGGACACGATTGTCCCGCCCAGCAGTGTTTTGGGAGCATTCATCATCGGGCAAGCAACTCTGCTTCTGCTTCTCGCTGCACGTTTTTGGCAACGTGCCACTGCCGTCGCCTTCTACACAAAAGAAATGGCCGAGCCGGTTGTCGAAGAAACGCGGCCCATCCCAGCGTTCGCTGCGCCAATCGTCCCCTAAGGCCAGATTCGCGACAAGGGGCGTGGTCAAATCCACACACTGTCTGTGAGCGAACACCATCCCGCCCTGGCCTCGTCTCACTAATTTATTCACCATCAACAATTTAGGCATTGGTCCGCGGACTGCTCCCTGATTTGGCGTAAACGTGAACACCCAAGGGAGGACGCAAAATGCAAACTCTAATGACAGCAGTCACGATCGCTACAGGGATGGCTTTCTCCCTGGCAATCGCAATCCTGGTGGAGGAGTGGATTTTCGGTAAAGTGTTCGGCCTGTTCTTTGCCCAGCAGGCCGTACCGGTCAAATCTGGGCAGGAACGCTGAAGAACACGAGGAGGATATATGTTGTTCCTGAAGTATTTGCTGATGCTGGGCGGCATCGCGATGATCACAGTCGCCGCCGCAATTCTGGCTTACGACATTTACCTGGAGGTGAAATACAGGCAGGCGCTTGCAGTGGCCAATGCTGGACCGCTGCCGCCGGTTCCGCAGATGCGCTGGCGAAGCTCTCTGGCGCTGGTGCTGCTGGCCTGGGGCCCGATCCTGTTGTCGCTGGGCATTGTGGTTGTGCCCAGTGGCATGGCAGCCGTCCGGGTCAGCCAGACCAGCGGAACCTTGCCGGGCGCGCTGTATCCGGGTGCGCACTTCATCGTCCCGCTCGCAGAAAATATCGTGCTCTTCGATACTCGCGACCAGTTGTTTACTACCGGCATGTTGGGGGATGCGAGTGCCGGCTCCGGCAAAAGTATGAAGTCAGAACTATTGAACGTACAGGCCAAAGAGGGGCTCACTCTTGGATTGTCCATCACTGTGCGATACCGGCTCGATCCCAGGCACCTGGACTACATTCAGAGCAACCTGCCTCAGCCGGTCGAAAAAGAAATTGTGCCAGCGGTTGTTGCGAGTGCGTGGCGCGAGCTTGTGCCCAACTACACGGTTCGGGATGTGTTCGCAACGAAGCGCGAGGAAGTGCGCAAGCGCGCGTCCGATGTCATCACCCAGAAACTGGCCGCCGACGGACTCATGGTGAAAGAAGTGATGCTGCGCGACATTCAACTGCCGCCCGAATATGCGAAGGGGCTGGAGAGCCTGTTGCTGAAGGAACAGGAGAGCGACCGCATGGGGGTGCAGACTGACATTCAACAGAAGCAGGTGAGAATCTCGGAACTTGAAGCCGAGGCTACGAAGGCTCAGCAGGTAAAGCAGGCGGAAGGCGAGGCGCAAGTCCGCGTGCTGCAGGCAAAGAGCGAAGCCGATGCAATGCAGTACACTTTGCCGCTCAAACAAAAACAGATTGAGCAATCGAAGCTGGAAGCCGAAGCCCGCAAGGAAACCACGGTTAAGAATGCGGAAGCGCAGGCAGAAGCCAAAGTGATCGACAGCAAGGCGGAGATGGAACGTCGAAAGTTGCTGGCCGAAGCCGAGGCGGATCGCATCCGCGTGACCGCCGCGGCGGATGCGGTGCGAATGCAGAGCGAAGGCGCGATTTTGAAACAGAATCCGCTGCTGATCAACAAGATCGTAGCCGAACGGCTCTCGGACAAGCTGCAAATCATGATGGTTCCGGCGGACGGAAAGTTCTTCTTCGCCAACGACGTACTGCGCAGCATGAGCGTGGCAAACCACGCTAGTCAAGCGGAAGAGTCGGATGAGCAGCAGCCGAAGTGAGTACCGTGAAGCTCAATTTTCACAAGCCGGTGTCTACAAACAGTACAGTGCCCTATGCGAAGCGTCACTGACAATGCGGTTTATAATGCGCGCATCCCGCACATGCGTGCTTCGTCATCACGGTTTCCGCGTGTAGCCTGTCTGCTCGTGCTGATATCGATCCACGTGCCGACTATCTTGGCGAGTGAATGGCGAGCGCCCGAAGAGCAACTGGCACGAAAGATTGCCGCGGCTACAGGTCCGGGGGCGGTAGCTCTTGACTTGGTAAGTCGATCCTCTCTCAGCCACCCAGACGCCGAAGAGATTCGTCGCGGGCTGATGGCCGAGCTGGCCGCGCTCGGAGTTCGATTTGTCACCACAGACCAAGCTGCTGTCACGGTGCAGATTACCCTTTCGGAAAATCTGCAGAACTACATCTGGGTCGCCGAGATTCATCAGGGGAACAACGAATCTTCGGTGGTCATGGTGGCCGTGACCAGGTCGAGTCCGGCCGCGGTCGAGCATTCAGCCGCAGGACTCACGATTCACAAAACGCTGCTGTGGACGGATGAGAATCGCATTCTGGATGTTGCGCTGGTGAACAGCAATCCGCAGCACATGATTGTTCTCCTGCCAGAGAGTGTAGTACTCGCGAAGTTTCAGGACGGCCGCTGGCAGCAAGAACAGTCCCTGCCCATTTCGCACTCGCGTCCGTGGCCGCGCGATCTGCGGGGCCGATTGATTTTGCGGAAGGACCACTTGTTCGATGCGTATTTGCCGGGCCTATTTTGCCGAAGCACCACGGCCGCTCCTCTGGGTATTAACTGTTATGACAGCGATGATCCCTGGCCGTTGGGAACAGATCAGTCGGGATTGAGCGCGTTTTTCGCTCCGACACGAAATTTCTTTACCGGCGCGCTCTCGCCGGGAATCGAGAAACAAACCACCGTGAAAGCATTTTATTCGGCTGCGATGCTGCCGCGAGACAAGTACAAGCTCTGGATTTTCGCGACTGTCGACGGGCAAGTTCACTTGCTGGACGGAGTCACGGATCAACCCGGCGCCAAGTTCGGATGGGGCAGCGACATCGCGACTCTTCGAAGCGGCTGCGGGCTGGATTGGCAAGTACTGGCTAGCGGCAACGGAGATGGCGCTTCCGAAACAGTCACGGCCTTTGAAATTGCGGATCGCGAACCTGCCGCCGTGAGCCCGCCGATACAGCTCAGCGGCGAGATCACGGCGCTTTGGTCCGATTCCGACGGAACCGGCGTCATCGCAGTTTCCCAGAATTCAGGAACGGAAAAATATGAGGCTTACCACCTTTCCATTACTTGTAGCCAGTAGTCTGCTTTTGGCTGCTGGATCCAGCCGGGCCGCGCACCCGCATTACGGCGGAACTCTGCATATCGAGATGCGGGCTGCTCCCACATCGCTCGACCCGGCCGATTCCAATCAGACGGAGTGGCTTGGGTCGCGCAATTTGTTTAGGTTGATGTTTGACACTCTGATTTCATTAGACGAGCAGGGCAAGCCCGAACCCGCGTTGGCAACTTCATGGCAAGCTGAACCGGGCAATCAGCGTTGGCAGTTTTTCTTGCGCGGCGGCGTTACGTTCCAGGACGGTGCGCCCGTTACGGCGGACACGGTCGCCGCTTCTCTGCGAAGAACCAATCCAACATGGAAAGTGTTTTCTCAGGGAGACGCAGTTGTCATCGAGCGCGATTCGCCCGCTCCGAATCTCCCGGTAGAGCTGACGTTGCCGCGCAACAGCATTGTCAAACGCGATGGCGGAAAGATTTCTGGCACCGGGCCCTTTGCTGTTTCCCAATGGGATCCTGGAAGGAAGCTGGTTCTGTTTGCGCGCGATGAATACTGGGGTGGCCGCGCGTTTCTGGATGCGATCGAAATTGCGATGGGAAAGAGTTTCCGCGAACAGATGATCTCGCTCGACCTCGGAAAGGCTCAGGTCATAGAAGTCGCACCCGAGCAAGCGCATCGGGCGACTGCGGAAGGCCGCCACGTCGAGAGTTCAGCCCCGGTGGAACTGATTTTGCTGGCCTTTAACCGAGATACGCAGTCACCTGGAGATGGACGCCAGCGTCAAGCTCTTGCCCTCAGCATTGATCGGGTGTTGCTGAATACGGTTGTGCTGCAAGGCAGCGGAGAAGCCGCCGGCGGACTTCTGCCGAATTGGATGACTGGCTACGGTTTTCTTTTCCCCGCGTCGATTGACCTGGCGTTGGCGCGGCAGGTGCGGAGCGATATTCCGCACACTACCTCATGGGCTCTCGGTTACGACCCTTCTGATCCGACGGCACGCGTCATCGCCGAGAGAGTCGTTCTCAATGCCCGCGATGCCGGATTGGGGATGCAGATCACGAGCACGAGTGGCGCTGACCTGCGCGTTGTGCGAATTCCGCTAATCTCGCCGGACGCTCAGATCTCTCTCAATGAACTCGCCGCGGAGCTTGGACTTCCTCAGCCTAACTTTTCTTCGAGTTCAATTGACGACCTCTACGGCGCGGAAGCGAGGTTGCTGCAATCGCAACGAGTGATTCCTTTGCTGCATGTGCGGGTGGCATACGGGGTGTCTGGCGCGGTGAAGAGTTGGCGGACCATGCGTGACGGAAGTTGGCGTCTACCCGACGTCTGGCTGGCTGCGGAGAAACCATGACGTTCCGACGCAAACTCCTGGTCGTGTGTGCGCTGACCGTTCTCGTGTCGGTCGTTGCAGTTGCCTGGAGCATTTCATTATCGACGCGCCGGGCTTTCGAAAAAGTCAATGAGGAACGCACCGCCGCGCTGGTTGCTCAATTTCGGCGTGAGTTCAATCGTCGAGGTGAGGAAGTCGTGCACCGTGTAGAAGCCGTTGCTGCGAGCGAAGGCGCGACCCACATGGCTCTAGCCTTAAGTCGCGGTTCTCCGGACTACGGCGCGTATCTCAACGAAGCCAGAACGATTGCTGATAATCAGCAACTGGATTTTCTCGAGTTCGTCGACAGCCAAGGGACGATCATTTCGTCCGCACAATGGGCGGCCAAGTTTGGCTACAAGGAAACGGTCGCCCTTGTATCCACAATTCCTAAAGACGCCTTCTTGAAACAGGAGGAAATGCCGGACGGCGCAGCGCTAGGGCTGTTCGCGATCAGGGCGGTAAACATCGGAGAGAAGCCACTTTTCGTGATCGGAGGCCGACGGATTGACAAAGAATTCCTCGCCAGCCTTGAGCTTCCACCAGGAATGCGAGCCATGTTTTATCAGAATTTGGGGCTTGGCTTTTCGCCCCAGTTCTTGATCAACGCTTCAGGCACAGTGCAGAAAGCCGAACTGATTGCGCCGATAATTCAGCAGCTTCAACAACAGCGACGGGAAACGACGACGTTGGTGCATTGGTCTTCCGACGCTGCCGATGACGAGACGATCGACGCAATCCCACTCGCCGGTCGTGATAACCAATTGCTCGGCGCCCTGCTTATTGGTAATTCGCGTCGCCCGTACGTTGAGCTTCGCCAACGCATCCGCTCGGCGGCACTGCTCTCAGGTGCTGCAGGCATCTTACTGGCTATCCTGCTCAGCGGATGGGCGGCGGCCCGTGTCACGCGCCCGGTGGAAGAACTCGCTCGGGCCGCGCGTAACGTCGCTTCTGGCAACTGGAATACGCAAGTGGCAGTTACTTCATCGGACGAAATCGGCGAGTTGGCGGAATCGTTCAATCGTATGACTCGTGAACTGCTGGCCCAAAAAGAGCATCTGGTGCAGGCGGAACGCGTCGCTGCATGGCGTGAGTTAGCCCGCAGACTGGCGCACGAATTGAAGAACCCTCTTTTCCCGCTGCAATTGACGGTTGAGAATTTGCTGCGGGCACGACAGCAGAGTCCGCAGCAGTTCGAGGAGATTTTTCAGGAAAGCTCATCAACCTTGCTGGCTGAGATCGCGAATCTAAAAGCGATTATCTCGCGCTTCAGCGAGTTCTCGCGAATGCCCCAACCGCAGTTCCAGCAAATACAGCTCAATGATGTTGTGCAGAATGTAGCTCGGCTGTTTCAGGCGCAACTGACCTCACCGGAGCGAGCGCCTATTGAATGTAAACTGGAATTGGCCGAACCTATGGATCCAATCGCCGCCGATGCTGACTTGTTGCACCGAGCACTCTCAAACCTCGTATCGAATGCGATGGACGCAATGCCTCAGGGCGGCTCGCTTACGCTGCGTGCACGCCAGAACGGCAATCTCAGCTACGTCGAAGTTTCGGACACGGGCAACGGGCTCACGCCAGAAGAGTGTTCCCACCTGTTCACTCCCTATTACACTAGCAAGCCGCACGGCACGGGGCTCGGCCTCGCAATCGTGCAGTCCGTGGTCAGCGACCATGGTGGTCGGATCAGCGTTCATAGTGAACCCGGACGCGGGACGACCTTCGTGATCGAATTGCCGCGCAACGCTGACAAGCTACAACCTACCGACCACGCATCGGGCGCAAGCGCGAGGAACAATTAATGCCGCAGAAGGCCAGCCTTTTGATTGTGGATGACGAGCCCAATACCCTAGCTTCTCTTTCACGCGCATTTCGGTTGGCGGGCCATGAAGCAACGGTTTGCGACAACGTGTCCAAGGCACTCGAATTTGCCAAAACACAGAACTTTGATTTGATATTCTCCGACGTGGTCATGCCCGGCAAGGACGGTCTTTCTTTTCTGGAAGACCTCAAGTCGCAAGGAATCACGGTTCCGGTGGTCATGATGTCGGGACAGGCACATATTGAAATGGCGGTCCGCGCCACCCGCCTGGGAGCTCTCGATTTTCTGGAAAAACCGGTGTCTACGGAAAAGCTGCTGCTGACCGTGGAGAACGTGCTCAGACTCCGGCGTCTGGAATCGGAAAACCGGCAGCTACGGCAGCGCCTGGGTAAGCACGAGATGGTTTGGACCTCGGAGGTCATGCGGAAAGTAATGGCCCAAGTCGAGCGCGTGGCCGCGAGCGAGTCGCGGGTTTGCATTCTGGGAGAAACCGGGACGGGAAAAGAATTAGTTGCCCGCACCCTGCATGAACGCAGCCCGCGGTCCGCCGGTCCTTTCGTCACGCTGAATTGCGCAGCGGTTCCGGCAGAGCTCATCGAGTCGGAACTCTTCGGACACGAGAAGGGCTCATTCACCGGCGCGGCCGCACGCCACACCGGAAAATTCGAGCAGGCGGAGCACGGCACGATTTTTCTCGACGAAATCGGCGACATGCCTCTATCCATGCAAGCCAAGCTGCTGCGGGTTCTGGAGGAAGGCGAAGTGGAACGCGTCGGCGGAGACAAACCCATTTCCGTGGATGTACGCGTCCTGGTTGCAACCCACCGAAATCTGGAGATTCTAGTGCGCGAAGGAAACTTTCGTCAGGACCTTTTTCATCGGGTATATGTGTTTCCGCTTACTTTGCCGCCTCTCCGCGAACGTCGCGACGATATTCCGTCGCTGGCGGAACATTTTGCGGGGCAGATCTGCGCCCAGAATAGTTGGAAGCCGATCCTCTTCGCTGCGAATGCGATTGAGGCGCTTGCTGCCTATCCATGGCCGGGTAACGTCCGCGAGTTGCGCAACGTGGTGGAGCGGCTGATGCTACTGGCAACCGACGATGAGGTCACGCTGGAAACAGTTCGCTCTTCACTGCCTTCTGCACCGACCAGTCTGCCTCTGTCGGGAACGAACAAAGGAACTTTGGCTGAGCGGGTGCAAAACTTCGAGCGTGAGGCGATTGTCGGCGAACTGAAGCGGAACAATTACCACATCACCAATGCGGCTAAGTCACTCGGCCTCGAACGCAGCCATCTCTACAAGAAAGCCGAGCAACTCGGCATCGATATTCAGAAGCAGCGCCGCGAAGAAGAGTCGGACATATCCTAGGGTCACAGGTCAAGCCATTCACCCAGCGGCTCATTTGATTTATGCTGTCCCACTCAGACATTTTGCTCGGAGGGCACGTGATTCGATCTCATCGCCTCATTGTGATTTTGCTCGCTGCCATTTTTGT
>DATNHO010000124.1:0-32732 GCA_035604895.1 Terriglobales bacterium
TCCAGGCCAACCGAACCCGGGCTTCCCGGCTGAGCTCCACGCCGGTCCGAGCCAGTCGGCTCGAACCGCGTGCTTTTCCGCTGTGAACTTGCATATTGACACTCTATGCGAGTGTCACTAATCATTCTGAACGGGAACAGAGCGCGAATGGCTTCCTCTAACTTCTGGCGAGAACGTGCGGCTGACTTTCAATTAGTTCCTGACTACGGAATGCTCCGCGCCGATGGGCAATATACCGTTGGGACTGGTGCAGCATGGACATGGCGGCTGTCGGGCGGTGCGAACGAGTTCATACGAAGCACATTCGAGGCTCTCGCGAGGCGTGCCGCATTCGAGCTTGCTGGCGCGGCTACAACTGAGTTGCTTGTTGCATGGCTCGAAGCAATCAGGAAAGAGCACATCAATTTCCGATCCTCGCAGATCGCAACGGAAGTGCGGGAGGATGGAAGCAAGGGCCCACAGTATGTGCTCGGCACGATTGAGCAGGTATGTACAGCCTCGGTCATCCTCTGCCGAAAATTAGAATCTGACGCTCTGCAAGCCGAGTTTGGGGAAAAGCAACGAGACGAGCCTAGGAACTGGAACGCGACTCGCCAAGATGTTGCCGCCTTCAAGGAGCTCAGAAAGCTTATAACCGGGCCGCATGAAACCATCCCTGAAGCTCTTGTTAGAAACTCCCTGGCACGGCAATTCAACATCAAGCCAGAAGAAGTCACATGGTCCCAGATTCGGACGGCAGTCGCTGGTTTGTTGCGCGACTATCCAGCCATCACCCTCGTTCCCACAGAGACGGCGCCGTCGCAACCCGTTTCTGAGAACGCGTCCAATGGGGAGAGACCGGAAGTGGATCGTCGCGCAGCGTTGCTTGCCGAGTATAAAACCGCGACGAAGAATCCGCCCAACAAGCGAATCTACGAAGCGCGAAACTCTGGAATCCACAAGCCTGAGTTCTACGAATGGGTGAACGGAACACTGCCCACTGAGTCAGCTACGGCTATCAGCTTTGAGCGATTCCTCCGCGAAAAGAAGCCGCCGGTTCCTAGAAAGCCGAAGGGCTGAGTGTTTTTCTTCCATGGCAGGATTCGCTTTCTACGATGGTAGGAAAATCGCTTCTGCCACTTGACTTTGAGGTGGTCCGCGCCGTTCGCTCGTGCTTTTAAGAGCGTTTCTTCCATAGTAGGAAAACCCGTCCTGCCGCTTGATCTCCTTCCATGGTAGTCGCCCATGATCCAAACAGGAACACGGAGGAACAGGATGGCAAACCCAATTCGAGCGCCATAACGCAGCAGGCCCTGAAAAGGGCTTATTCCCGCAGGCACCCAACGCACATTTCAGACACTACCGCCTCCGCTTTTTCGTGGGCAAAGAAAAACCCCGACTCCAGGGTCGGGGTTTTTGTGTGGAGCGGTCTGCGTTTCTGCTAGTCGCCTATGCCGGTTAGCTTGATCACTTGGGGGCTGCCGTAAGAGTTGTCATTGATGGTGATGGTTGCAGTCCGAGTGCCTTTCTGGGTTGGCGTGAAGTACACGGTGAAAGTGCAGGTCACGGGGAAAGTCGCGTTGCTCGGCGGCATGGTAACCGGCGGAGCGGGACAATTGTTGGTCTGGGTGAAATCGCCGGTGCTGAGGACGATGCTGCTTATGGAGACGTCGTCCGCACCTGTGTTTTGTAGAGTGGCCTGCATGGGCGCACTCTGATCCCCAACTGTGACTTTGCCGAAGTTAAGAGTCTTGGGATTCACGTGGGCAACGCCGATCAGCGGGACTTGGCGGATGACGTTGTTGCCAGCGTCGGCGATGAGCAGAGTCTCGTTGCCGTCCACGGCCAATCCGATGTTATCGATGTGGGCGCTGGTGGCTGCCAGGTTCTCGCCGGTATATCCGTAGTACCACCATTCGGTGGGAACGCCAGCCACGGTGAGAATCGATTGCGTAGCCTGGTCCACTCTCTGCACCAGTGCGTCGTTGCCGCCGCCGATGAAGAGATTGCCGCGCGAATCCAGATAAAGCTCATTGGCGCCCCAGCGTCCGGCCTGGAGAGCCGGGCCGCCGTCGCCGCTGAAGTTGTAACTACCACCGCCGAAGGCGTAGTTGACGATGGTGCCGGGTGGAAGATATAGGCCCGCGTTTCCGCAGCCGCTCTTTACGCCCAGGACGCAGCGAATCCGATTGTTGCCGGCGTCGGCGATGTAGAGATTTTCGTGGCTGTCCACGGCAATTCCGAACGGAGAGTTCAGTTCGGCCGCAGTAGCCGGCCCGTCATTGCCGGAGTAGCCGGCTGTGCCGTTTCCAGCGACAACCGTAAGGGTCCCATTGCTCAGCTCCCAAACTACTTGAGCGGGCGGATCGGCGATGAAGAGATTGCCGGTTGCATCGAAGGCCAACGAACTGGGCAGGGTCAGAGTTTTGACAGTAGCGGACAGGGTCGTAATGACGCCCGTACTGTTTTCAACTTCGCGAACGACACCGTTGAAAGAGTCCGCGATGTAGATGTTGCCGCTCCCATCGACGGCGACGCCGAAAGGTGAATTCATGGTGGCGCTCAAAGCCGGGCCGTTGTCTCCGTTGTCTCCGGTGTATCCGAGGTTGCCGGTTCCGGCCACGGTCTGGATGGTGCCTGGTTGAATCAGCACACCGGCGACGGTGATGGCGCTGCTTTGAGTATTGACCACGCGGATGCGATTGTTCGCGGTGTCGGCAATGTAGAAGTTATTGGAAGAATCAACCGCGACCTGATAAGGCTCAGCCAGGATTGGAGTGGTCGCCGTGGGTGGATAGTTCACGGCTGTCTGGCCGTCCTGGCCGTTGCCGCCACCCATGAAGGTGTTGATGGTGCCGGAGGTTCCTCCCGTCACCGTTCGAATTCGCTGGTTGCCAGTATCGGAGATGAAAACGATGCCGGAGGGGTCGATGTAGACGCCGTTGGGCGAGGTCAGTTCGGCGCTCAGCGGAGCGCCAGTGTCGCCCGAAAAGCCGGCTTTGCCAGTACCGGCAAAAGCGTTGATGGTGGTTCCGTTCACGACGCGAATGCGGTGGTCGCGGGTATCGGCGATGTACACGTTGAGGGAGCTATCGACGGAAACGGCGCGCGGGGCGGCCAGTTCGGCCGAGATGGCCGGTCCGGCGTCGCCGCAAGCATTGGTTCCGCTGGGGCACCTGACACCAGTGCCAGCGATGGTATTGATGATGGTCTTTGAAACTTCGCGGATCCTGTGGTCCTGACTATCCGCGATGTACACATTTCCGTTCTTGTCCAGCGCAATGCCGGTCGGCGTGTTCAGAAATGCCGCTTTTGCCTTTCCGCCGTCGCCGCAGGGATCGGTAGAAGTGGTGCAGGACTGCGTAGGATTGCCGGCGAAATTGAGGATGGTGCCGATGCTGACATTCGCACCAGCTCCGCAACCGCGGGCAACACCGACGACGCAGCGAATACGATTATCTCCGGTATCCGCGATGTAGATGTTTCCGGCATGATCCACGACAACACCCTGAGGGCCGTTGAGTTTGGCGCCCGTGGCCAGCCCACCATCGCCGCATGCGGCCTGGGGACACGGTTTGCTGGTTCCGGCCACAGTTGACATATTCCCGCTGGTATCCACCTTGCGGATGGCATTGTTGCCGGCGTCGGCGATGTAGATGTTGCCCTGGGAATCTCTGGCCAGCCCGGAGGGCGACCACAAAGGATCAATAGTTGCCTTTTGCGTGATGTGGTGATACGAAATGTAGCCCACGCCCGCAAACACGCTTACGGTGTTCGTAGTCTTGGCCCATTCATAGACATACTGCGAGGTTGGGGCTGCAACGTAAATATTCCCGCTAAGGTCTTCGACCACCGCAGTTGGACCAGGAAGGTCGGCGTTGAGGTTGGAATTGAAGCCTCCACCCGCGACCGTGCTGATTTTGTTTTGGGCGCTGGCCGGGAGCGCCATCAACATAAGAGCAAGAACTGCGATCATGCCTGACTGGACCCGATTTGTATTTCGGACGTTTGTATTTTGGGCGTTCATATTTTGGACATTTCTAGTTTGGACAAGGGAACTACGAGGACTTTGAAGAACTGGCATTGGCGTGCACCTCAATGAGACTCACGTAAGCGGGAGACATAGATACGGGAGCCGGGATTGAAAATCACAATAATTGTTCAGGCTGTGGGTTGTCAAATGGAAGTCTGGCAAACAACGCACGTACAGCCCATCCACGGCGGTTTCGCCGCCTCGGTTCAAGGTTGATGTTCAACGGGCGAGAGATCCTGCCTGGTTTTCCGTTCTACTTTCGCCGCATCTGCCGGGCCAATAAAGCTTCTTGGCGACATAGATGCGCTACGGTAGTAAAGGGTTGTTGCTTCAATCGCTTGCGCCGAATCGGCTTGCTGGAGCACAGCCTAGAGGAAGAGACTCTGATAGTCGATGTGCATTCTTTTGCACAGACTTTCGAGGAATTACGGATATGAGAGCACAACTCTTACCCGGGTGCTGTGTTTATCCACCGTGAGTCGGTTACTGGGCATGAAATATCGGTAGTGGTCAGTTCGATAAGGAAGCGAGCCAGGCATGCGATTATAGCGTCGCAGAGGACGCGACGCATCGCGCGGCTCGCCCAGATCCCTCGCTGCGCAAAAACGCTTGCTCGGGATGGCAATCAAATTGAGCCACTAGCGAAATATCGGCCCAGTTGACGCCTCAGCGGTCCAGTAGATAGAATCGGCTCAATTTTTCCTGAGACCATTAAATTCAAATAGAGGAGAGGAAACTGAAATGAACAATAAACTAATTCGTTTCGTGATGGCTGCGCTGGTGGTGCTTACGTTATCGGTTCCACAAGTTATAGCGCAGGCGCAGGGCGGAGCCATGGCCGCTCCCCAAAAGGGCACGATGGGAGCCAAGGCCAGCAATGACCATCCTGCGATCGTGAAAGCGATCAATCACCTGGAGGCGACCAAGGAAATCCTGCGGCAACACGCGGCCAACGATTTCGAAGGACACAAGAACAAGGCGTTGAAGAGCATTGACGAGGCTCTTGAGCAGTTGCATCAGGCCGACCAAGTGCAGAAGTAAAGCTGCCGGAGGTTTACCTGAAAACGAATCGCCGCTCTGCAATTGCCGGAGCGGCGTTTTTTTGTGACGCGGAGAGGGTACGAAGTTCGTCGTTCTCGGTGGCATAAGTCTCTAGCGATGCTGTACGGTCGCAGTCCCGGCATCGCAGGCGGCATTTTTGTGCTTGAGTATCAAGGCAGCGATTCGACCGACGCTGCGGAAATTCTCGATTTCAAAATCCTCAATCGTGGTGTGAGTGCCAAACTGCTGTTCAATGTGCAACAGGAGTTCGACAAATTTTTGCGAGTCGAGCGCGCCACTCTCAAACAGGTCGGCATCTTCGGACGCAACTTCCACGTTGAGCTTTTCGGCCAGCAAGCCGGTAAGCTGGGTTTGAATTTGCTGATAATCAGGATCAGGCATAGTTGGTTACACCCACAGTGGGCTGACGGGAAGGCTCAAGCCGGTCGCCGGACTTGAGCAGATCGACGGCAGCAAGATACTTGTCCCCAAGCTTCAATTTCTTGACCAGAACCCATTCATCCGCGGCAGCGACGAACACGGCGGAATCTGAAACCTCGCCCACGGTTCCGGGCTCGGCATGCGATGCCAGGCCGGTGCGGGACGCCTTGGCGACTCCGAGTTCATTCTGCCCCAGCCTGGTCATTGCCTCGCCCCAGGGCGAGCGGAAGGGAAAGTAATCGCAGGCGCGAACCAGATTTACGACACGTTCCGCGGAAGCGGTCCAGCTAATCCAACCACCGTTGGGAGCAACTTTGCCAAAGTATTCCCGGCGGCTGAGATCCTGGGCTACGAGCGGCAGGGCATCGGGCGCAGAGGAAACGGTCTCGAGCAAGCGGAGCATGAGGGCCACGCCTCTTTGCGTGCACTTAAAGCTAACTGCTAGCGCTGTGTCTTCGTCTGCGATGGGAAAAATCTCCTGGTACACGATGTCGCCGGTGTCGATTTCCGGTTCCATTTTGTGAATGGTCACGCCGTGTTCTTTCTCGCCGCGAAAGATGGCCCAGCTCACCGAGTTCAACCCAGCGTAACGGGGAAGCGGCCCCGGATGCAGATTGAAGGCTCCCAGCCGAGGCGCCGCCAGCACGCTAGGGTGAATGATGTAGAGCGAGTGCACGTTGAGAAGAATGTCAGCATGCTCCGAGCGGAGCATGTCGCCCAGAGTCGGGTCTTGCACGAGTTTCGCGGGGAATGTCTTAAATCCAAGATCATTGGCTGCATTCCAGAGATTCGAGCGCCCGTCTTGCGAAGCCTCGGGAGGCGAGGTGAGGACGGCGACCACGCGATGGCTCCCGCGAGCCAATTCCTTGAGCACCTGGAGCCCGGCCATCTCCTGAGCGGCCACGACGATGTTCATCGAGGTATGCCGAGGCGGACTGTTTTCGGAGAGTTCACTTTTCGTTAATGCGCTGCGTCCGCGGCAATCATGGGCGGAGGCGAGCCAGAAAGAATGTCGGAGCAAATCTTTTGTGCCATCTGTTGGCCGGCGAGCTGGTGGCCGAGTTCATTCAGAAGTCCCTGATGTTCCGCACGCGAGCCGTGCAAATAGACGTTGTGTTCCTGGGCGTACTTCTGGAGATACGGCGCCAGAGTAAGGACGGCGATTCCGTGAGACGTCGCGAATTGTTCGAGCCGGTGATCGGGATAAAAAAGGTCGGTGGCGCGGGCGCGATCAATGAAAGCCTGACGCAGGGCCGGATTGGGATCCGCCTGAATGCTGCTGCTCAGCGTCACCAGCAGGAACTTGGCGCCTTTCGCGACAACTTCATCGTGGATCTGCACGATCAAGTCTTCGGTGATGTGCCATGCGTCCTGCCAGGCTGGGCTGTCCGGTGCGCGGTAGAGAGCGGGCTCGAGCCCCATCCCTGTCGAGGTCAGGCCTTCGATGTTGCCCTCTCGAAGGTAATTCGTGCCCGCGGCGATCACTTGCAGCAGGTGGGAATGCTGGATCGACCAGGAAGCAAATTCGTTGAATAGCCAGCGGGCCTGAACCCCTGACGCGTTAGAGAAAGAATCGTCTAGCACAAGTTTGCCGTCCTTCTCGATGAAGTAAGGGCGGTAGGGGTCCTGCTGCAGGGCGCGGGAATTTTTGTAGACGTTGTTGCCGGTGTCGAAATTCAGCTGCACCAGGTCGGGAGAGTATTGCCAGACTTTTTCGCGGAGTCGCAGAAGCTGTTGCGCGGTAGTGAAACTGTTCACGCCAAAATTCATTACCTCGACAGTTTGGCCGTGCAGGGCAGGACAGCCTGCGAGTTCGCGCTCAAGGACGGAGGAGTCATCTTTCTCCATCGGTACTTGTAATGCTTCGGTGAAGGAGTCGCCGAGGACGGCGATGCGAAAAGTGTTAGGCGGCTTTTGCAGCGAGTGTTCACGGTCGCGCAAGCCCTGACTGTTGATGTGCACCGGGACATCGTATTCAGAGGTGTGCCACCAGCCTTGGGCGCCGGGCCGCGGCGCGATCCCAGTGTGAGGATCCCAGGTAAAAAATAATTCCTTGCCGCCGGTGGGATAACCCACGTGAGCCAAACGAAGACCGACTTCAACGAGCAATAAGCCGAGGACGATCCATCCTAGCCAGCGAAAGGTTTTGCGGAGCGGGCTTGGGTTACTAGATGAGTAAGCTGTCATTTCTCTGAAGTGTTGACTCGATCTTTTATTGCGCTCATGCCGAGACCATTCCCTTGTCAGTTCTGGGGGACATTTTTCTTAAAATTTTAGCTTACTTGAGCGGGGGAACGATTTCGGTCAGTCGCCGGTGCCAG
The DNA here is from genome assembly GCA_035604895.1 of Terriglobales bacterium. GTDB lineage: Bacteria > Acidobacteriota > Terriglobia > Terriglobales > Acidobacteriaceae > JABDBE01. The sequence continues at coordinate 7,816 of DATNHO010000124.1, forward strand.
ATGTGGCGCGCGTTTGCGGGGTTGCCGGCGGTGGGGGGAGTTCGCTGGCGATCTGTTCCGCGAACAGTTCGCGAATCCGGCGACGGTCGATTTTGCCATTCGCGTTTTTCGGGAGTTGGGCCAGGCACATCCAACGCGCCGGAAGCATGTATGAAGGCAGCGACCGGTTCAGCTTGGTGCGAATGGTCGTGCTCGTCGTTTCCGCATTGCGAGGAACATAGGCGGAACAAATGAGCGTGCCTTCGAAGCCTTCCGTGGGAACGGCGACGACGGCGCATTCCCGCAATTCTTCCAGCGAGTTCAAGGCTGCCTCGACCTCACCAAGTTCGATGCGGTAGCCACGGCTCTTGATTTGAGAATCCGAGCGGCCCATGAAATTCACCAGGCCATCGGGATCGATCCGCGCTAGGTCGCCGGTTTTGTAGATTCGGTCGTGACCGTCGGAACCATACGGCACGAACGCTTGGGCAGTCTTTGTCGGGTCCCGCCAATAACCTGGGCTGAGTCCAGCGCCGCGGATGTAAAGGTTTCCGACTGCGCCCGCTGGTGCAGGGCGAAGCTGCTCGTCCAGAACCAACAGTTCCTCGCCGTCGCAGGCAGTGCCGATCGGAATGGGAACGGTGTCATCGGTCGGACAACTCGGAATGGTGTAGTAGCTGCTCGCAATGGTGGTTTCGGTAGGGCCGTAAAGGTTGGTGAAGGTGACCGAGGGGAGCCGCTGCATCCAGTATCGCAGCGCGGGCGTGGGAAACACTTCGCCACACCACAGCAGACGTTTGAGGGAAGGGAAGTCGTGGAACTTTACGACGTCGAACTTCGCCATGAAATGCAGTACCGAAGGCACGGAGAACCACTGGGTCAGCTCGGAACGCCGGATGAAGTCGGCGATCTCATTCGGCATCGGAGGCAAATCCGGAGGCACCAAATGGAGTTGCGCTCCCACGGAAAAGGCACCAAACACATCGAAGGTTGCGAGATCGAAATGCAGAGGAGGATGGCCGGAGACGAGATCGGACGAATCCATGCCAAAGTAGCGTGTGGCCCATTCCACAAAATGAATCACGTTGGCGTGCGTAATGACGACGCCCTTGGGATCGCCCGTCGAACCTGAGGTGTAGAGGATGTGGGCAGCGTCGGTGGAACTGTTCTCGCAGGCGAGGGAGGCGGTCGAATAATTGTTCAGGTCTGTGCCATTGAAAATGGGAACAAAGTTTTCGCTCTGCGGAGGTGACGGGTCCATCCAGCCCACGCCGGCCAGTTGCGGAAAGCTGTAGTTGGCCATCAGTTCATCGACTAACTTAGTAGAGGCGCCGGTAGCCAGAACGCAACGCGGCTGGCTCGACTGCAGGATCTTCTCGATTCGGGCAGCGGGACTGGCGGTGTCAATGGGGACGTGTACGCAATCCGCTTTGAGGATGCCGAGCATGGCCACGAGCGCGGTGGGAGATTTCGGAATCGCGAAAGCAACGCGCTCGCCTCGCTGGCAGCCAGCGGCTTTCAGCAATCTGGCAAGCTGATTGGTGCGCTGCTCCAGTTCGCAGTAGGTCAGAGTCTGGTCGCGCAGGACAACGGCGACGGCGTCGGGCCTGCGTTCCGCCTGCTCCGATACCCAATTCTGTAAAAGCCGCGTCATTTGGAAACCATCTGTTGAGCGCGGGCGAACGCGATGTTGGTGTGCTGAAGCTCGTCAGCAGCGGTGGGGATATCCAAAATGAAAGTACGGAAACCTTGCGCCATGTACTTCCCTAGTTCCACCGCGACCTGTTCGTAGCTTCCCACGAGGTAAGGACAAAACGTGTTGTAGTTCTCGAACGGCCAGAGCCAATAGGGGCTGCCGTTATTGGATTTCGATTCTTCCGCCAGTTGCGACAACTGCTTGTGCCATTGCGAATCCGATGTCTTCATGGCCAACTGATGAGTGAGCTGGCCTTTCCGGTCTCCGGGAAAACGAGTGTGAGCAAGCTCCCATGCCTCGGTCTCGGTCTCACGCGCAACGATGCCTACGCGGATGCCCGCCTCTCCGGTGTTTTGGTTCTGGGCTTCCTGCTGGGTGGATTGCGGGTATTTCATGGCGATGGCGCCCAGAGCGGTCGCTGCGGCCAAGCCAGCCTCGGATGATCCGGAAACAATGACGCCGGGAAAAAGGCTGGAATCCAGAGGCGGCGTCATGCGCAGTTTGTCTACCGAGTAAAATTCCCCGTTGTAGGTCACCGGGCCAGAACCGCGGAGCAATTCCTGGATGATGGTTGTGTATTCGACCAGCCGCGCGTAGCGCTTATCGTGCGGGGTCGAGTCATGCAGGGACGCCAAATCGTTCTTGAATCCGCCCGCCAGCATGTTCAGATAAATTCGGCGGCCATAAAGGTGGCCCAGCGAGGCGACCATCTTCGCGACCGTGTACGGGTGCATGTAAACCGGCTGGATAGCAACGAGCGGGCACAGGGTTGTGGTGTTCTCGATGATGATCTGGGCCACGAGCCAGGGATCGACCAGAGAGTTGTCGGTGTAGATGAGGATGCCTTCGCATCCCGCTTGCTGGCTCCACTGCGCGATTTCGATCAAATTACGAACGAATAAATCGCGGTCGACCACACGGGATTGAGGGGCAGTCGAAAATATTCTCAATCCGCCCGTGGGCTTTTGCATGTCCTGTGTCATTGGTGTTTTCTGCTAGAGACTTGCGTCACCATCGAAGCAACAAGGATCCCAAACCTTGGAATCTCTCAGCCTCTGCGCGAGTGCTTCATCTTTCGCTTTGTAGAAAAAGCGCCAGGCGCACAATCCGCGCCGGTGGGGTTTTAGCTGATCGGCGATACGCTGTTTTTGAGGAGAGAGGCCGCTCAACTCCAGCACGTGGATGTCCTGATTGCGGCATTGTTCCAGGGCACGAAACAGGATCGGCGCCAGCAGTTCGGGATTTCCATCCAACGATTGATAATCCGCCAGTTTCATGCGCTTGAGGCCGTGCGCCTCGTTGTCCTGGCGATAGAGGATGGCGTAGGCGGTAATTCGCGAGCCGTTGCTGACAGTCAACGCCCAGGCTCGATTTTGTGCCAGAGCGCGGCCGAAATGCCAGTCCAGCACCTCCCGGGATCGTGTGGCCAGCAGCATGTGCGGACGACTCTCTCGCAGGTCTCGCCAGAAATTGTCAAAGCGTTCGTCGAACGCGGTGCACGGAACCACCTCGATGCCATTCCGATGGTTGCGCATGTTGCCGTCGGATACCGCATGCTTCAGTTGCAGTCCCGCCGACAGCGGATACGATAACGACTTGGCGAAAGGCAAGCCTTTCCTCGACAGGAAGCTTTCGACAAATCTCTGATTGTTCGTGATCCAGAAGGCAGTCTGATCCCACTCTCCGACCGGCACCCGCTGAGCGCGGAATATTTCGTGAGGAGCGACCGCTTTCGCGTTGACGCTGGTGTCGATAAACAAATCGACACCCTCCTGCTTGAAGAAGTGGCGTATCAGTGAAAGCGCATAACTGCGATAACGCTCCTCGACAACCAAGGCGCGGCTGGTCGCTGCCAACAAGGGACGGCCTTCAAATTCGTAGCTGAGGGGAACGTTGCCGATACAGCCGACGATTCGCTTGTCGCCATTTTCAAGCACCCAGCCAATCGGCCAACCTGGATTTTGCCGGCAGACTGGATTGTCGACCCAGAGGTGCTCCCAGTCCTGACGCGTCTTGCAGTTGTCCAGATATCGCAGTTCGAGCTGAGCGATGCTTTCGTAGTCGTCGAAACGGGCGACACGGACGCTGGCCTTCAAAGGAGGCAGCGCACCTCTTTGCGCGGGAAGCGCAGCCCGTCGAAGGGGCCGCAAACTTGAAGACGAGTCTGTTCTTTCTTCCAGATCAGCGAAGGCGCCCACGGTCTGAGAACTTCTCGCCTTTGCGGAACTGGCCAGCGCCTCACGCTGCCGTTCGCGAGCCTGGCTCAAGCAGTCTTGCACCAGGTCACTCAAGACGCCGACATTGGCCTCGTAGAACATCGACTGGTGACCGCCGGCGATTTTGTGTACTTCCATTCCGCCTCCGATGAGGCCATCCCAGCTGGCAAAGAAGTCGTAGTAACGGCAGGCGGGCCAATCCGTGGACTGGATAAATACCACATGATCCGCGTAGGGCTGCGGCCGGTAAAGATACGAGGCGGGATGCACGATGGTGTCGAGATCCGCTTCCAGATGTTTCTCGCTCACCTTCCAACCCAGCTTGTGATAAACCCGCCACCGCGCCACGCTGAACCGCAGACCGACGTTGGCCAGGCGGCCCGCAGCATAGCTGGGCAGGGAAGCCAATCCAACTTCCTTCAACTTGCGTTTGTGAAAGCGCAGCTTTTTGGACAGCAGTTCCATCCGGCCTTCCTGCTGGAAGTTCTCATAGTAGGCTGGGTTTTGACCGTCGACCATGACGAGCATGGCGACTTCCTGTCCCTGCTGCTCGAGAATTCTGGCCATCTCGTAGGCAAGCACGGCGTTTACGCAGAGCCCGGCCAGATAATACGGGCCTTCCGGCTGTACTTCGCGCAGACGCACGACCAGAGCGGCAGAGATGTCTTCAAGCTGGTAGGGAACGGGCAAGCGGCTGGCGTCCTCGGTGGGCAAGTGAAGTCCCAGGAAAGGCTGATCGGGGCCAAGGCGATTGGCCAGCGCTCGGAAAAACGCACCGCCGCGCACCCAGAACAAGGGAGGCTTGGAGCCGTGCGGTTGAATGGGAACGATTGCGGGATGGTGTTTCGGCTGAGTCTGGCCTTCGAGCAAGGCCGCCAACTGACGGATCGTTGGCGCCTGAAAAACGTTGGCCAGCGACAATCTTCTTCCCACCTTCTGCTCAATTCGCAGCAGAAGCTTTGCCAGAAGCAAAGAGTGTCCGCCAAGGTCGAAGAAGTTATCGGTGACGCCGATGCCACGCTGGTCCAGCACCGATTCCCAAATCGCCAACAGTTGGGTTTCGAGAGCGCTCTGGGGAGACTCGTGACGTACATTCGCGGCAGGTTCTGAAGGCGCCGGTAGAGCTTCGCGATCGATCTTGCCATTGGGAGCAAGCGGCAGTGATTCGAGCACAACCAGCTTTGACGGAAGCATGGCTTCCGGCAGCTTGCTGCTCAGGAAATGTTGGAGCTCCTCCCGATCAAACTTGGCGACATCGACTGGAGCCACGTATGCGATCAGTTCAGGCTTACCGAGCTCGACTCCGCGCAGCATGACCACAGTCTGGCGCACATTCTTGAATTCGGCGATGACCGCTTCGATCTCTTCGAGTTCAATGCGAAAGCCGCGAATCTTGACCTGATGATCCAGGCGGCCGAGCCATTCCAGGTTTCCGTCGGGCAGGTAGCGAACCATGTCGCCGGATCTGTACAGCCGCGATTGTGGGTCAGCACTGAATGGATTGGCGACGAATCTTTCCGAGGTTTCTTCCGCACGGTTCAAGTATCCACGCGCCACTCCCGGACCAGCAATGCAAAGCTCACCCGCGACGCCCACCGGAAGCGGGTTCAGATGAGAATCCAAAGCATAAACCTGCGCGTTCGGAATCGGCCGGCCGATGGGAACTATGCCCGAGTTTCCCGGCTCGCATTTGTAAACCGTGCTCCAGACTGCGGCCTCAGTGGGGCCATATTCGTTAAATAGCGCAGCGTGCGGAAGCAACCGATGATGGCGCTCCACCAGTTCCGCGGGGCAGGACTCACCCGCGACAATCGTAGTGCGCAAGGACGCGAGCTGTCCGGGTTGGGCTTGTTCGAGCAGCAGGCTGTACAGCGACGGGACGCAGAGCAATTCGGAGATTCGATGTTGCTCTACCAACTGCGCGAGCCGCGTCAGGTTGGCCTGCAGCGGCCCCGGCGTCAGGACCAGCGTTCCCCCTCGGCAGAGCGTTCCGAAAATTCCGACTAAGGAGCTGTCGAAGGAAAATGAGGAAAGCAGCAGGAAGCGGCCGGCTTCAGGTCCGTAGTAAAGCGAGCGCGCATGAGTCGAGTGCACCAGGTTCCGGTGCGTGATCTGGACGCCTTTTGGTTTGCCGGTAGAGCCCGAGGTGTAAATCAGGTATGCGAGGTTCTCCGGTCCAACCTCGCTGTCAACGGGATCGCCGCTCTCTTGACTAAACTGATTGGAGTCGAGCCGGAAGACTTCTACCGGACGTTGCGGCAGAGGCGGACGCAGGTCGCGCTGGGTGAGCAACACCCGGAGCTGCGTGTCTTCCAGGATGTGCATCAGGCGGTTCGCGGGATAACTTGGATCCAGCGGGACGCAGACTCCACCCGCCTTCAGCACCCCGAGGATGCCGATGATCATTTCACGGGAAGGTTCGAGATAAAGTCCGACCGGCTGTTCCGGAGCAACGCCGAGCTTTAGCAAATACGCGGCCAGTTGGTTGCTCTTGAAATCCAGTTCCTGGTAGCTCAGCTGCCCGTTTTCATCGACAAGCCCGGTCGCTTTGGGTACGCGCTCGGCTTGCGCCATCACCAATTGATGGAGGCTGAGATTGGCCGGGAATTCCGCAGCGGTATCGTTCCACTCGACGCACGTCTGTTGGCGCTCGGCGTCGGTGAGGATGGACAACTCCGAGAGACGCCGGTCGGGATTGGCAGCGATGCCTTCGAGCAGAGTGGTAAGGTGACCCGCCATGCGGGAAATGGCGTCCGCCTGGAAAAGATCGGTGCTGTACTTGAAGCGGCCGACCAAACCGCTGGGGCGGTCGTCCAGTTCGAGACACAAATCAAATTTGATGAAACCGGTGTCCACTTCCGACTGGGTGAGCGCCACCGACCAGCCGCCGTGGGTTTCCGGAAGCGGTGGTTCCAGAGTCAGCAGAACCTGAAAGAGAGGATTGAAGCTCAGGCTGCGGTTAGGGTGCAGAGCGTTCACGACGTGGGTGAAGGGCGCATCGTCGTTGGACAGAACATCGAGCGCGAGACTGCGCGTGCGGCGCAACAGTTCGCGGAACGTGGGATTGCCGGTCAAGTCATTGCGTAGAACCACGGGATTCAGAAAATATCCCAGCAGCCCTTCGAGTTCGGACCGCTTGCGGCCGGAGCTGACCGTCCCGATTACCAGATCTTCCAGCGAAGAGTAGCGATACAACAGCGTCGCAAAGCTGGCCAGGAGAGTCATGAAAAGGGTGGCTCCCTCTCGCCGGCTCAGAAGCTTGAGCTTGTCTGCCAGGTCTTTGGAAAATGCGACCGGCTGCATTGCGCCCCGAAAATTCTGCACTGCTGGCCGCGGCCGATCGGAGAGCAACTGCAAAACCGGCAAATTGCCTCCCAACTGGGTTCGCCAGTATGCGAGTTGATCCTGCAAGTGACCGTTGCGGGATAGCCATTCCCGCTCCCACCGCGCAAAATCGGAGTACTGAATCGGCGGTTCCGGCAGAACGGATTCTTTGCCACTCGAAAAAGCCGCGTAGAGGGAGGACAATTCAGGCAGCAATACGCGGTAGATCGAATATCCGTCGAAAATGATGTGGTGCAGGGTGAGGAACAGCCGGTGCTCGTCGTCGCTGAAGCGCACCAGCAGAGCCCGAAGCAGCGGTCCCTGTGAAAGATCAAACGGCCGCAGGGCATCCTGGTGAGCCAGCCGCGACGCCTCTGACTCTCTCTGCGCCTCTGGCATGGAACTCAGATCAACCAGCGGCAAACGCACGGGAGCAGTGGGTTGAATGACTTGGACCGGTTCACCGTCTTCAACAGAAAAGACGGTGCGCCAGGTTTCGTGACGGCGCACGATCTCGGTCAGCGCCCGCTCCAAGGCAGGCACGTCCAGCGGTCCGTGCCGGCTGATCGTGACCGGCTCGTTATAGAGCGGAATTTCCGGGACGAGCTGCGCGTGCAGCCAGATCTGCTGCTGGGCGAAAGACAGAGGTGCCTTGTCACCGTGGGCTAGCTTCGGGATGCTCTGCATCCCCGCCTGTCCGGTAAGCGGTGCGGCGCCGGGTTCTTTGAGTTGGACCACGTTTCCCATGTGAAGGTCAGTTGCCTTCAATTGCGGTGCGATGTTAACTCGAAAAAGAGAGTGGGAGTGCGTTGAGGCCACGGAGGCCGAGGTTATTCCGCCAGGAAATCGGCCCAGGTTTCAGTTGAAGATTCTTGAGCCGACGAAGGATGGTGGCAAAAGCGACTTGGCCCTCCATACGCGCCAGAGGCGCTCCAAAACAGAAGTGCGCGCCGAATCCGAAAGCTACGTGACGATTGTCCGCGCGGCGGATGTCCAGGCGGTCGGGATCCGGGAATCGTACGGGATCGCGGTTGGCCGCGCCCATCACCGCGTACACAGCTTGCCGCTTGCGAATCAGTTTTCCGCCCAACTCGACATCGTCCTGCGCCAGGCGCGCGGTGTGCTGGCTTGGACTTTCATAGCGCAACAGTTCTTCGACTGCGCTCGAAATCAGCGATGGGTTGTTGCGCAGTTCTTCGGCGACGTCCGGGTTGCGTAACAGGCTGAGGACTCCGTTCCCGATGAGATTCATGGTCGTTTCCTGACCACCGACCATGGTGACGATAAGGCTGGCCACCACTTCGTCGTTGTTCAGGCGGTCACCGTCAACTTCCGCAGTGAGCAGCGAATGAACCAGGCCATCTCTCGGACGAACGCGTTGTTCGCGGATAGCATCTTCGAAGTATGCGGTCATCTCGGTGACGGTATTTAAGACGCGGGTGGTGCGATCCGGGTTGTGCTGAAAGTTGCCGAGCATTTCGGCAAAATCCGCCGACCAGTTCTTCAGCATGCGATGATCGGCGATAGGCACACCCAATAATTCCGCAGTCACGATCGACGGCAAGGGCGCGGCAAAATCGGCGATCAATTCCATCTCGCCTTGAGGGATGGCCCCATCCAACAAGCGATTGGCAATGTCCTGGATGTGGGCTCGCAGAGCCTCGACGCGGGCGGGAGTGAAGGCTTGCGAACACAAGCCGCGAAGGCGGGTGTGCGCAGGTCCCTCCATGAAGAGCATGAGCCTCACCATGAGCTGCGCAATTGGACCGAGACTGGTCAAGCCCATATCCGCGAGTTGCTGCGGAGTGGGCGTGCGCAGGGCAGAGAAGCCCTGCAACACCCGGACCACGTCTTCATAACGAGTCACAACCCAGGCGTGAAGAAACGGATCCCAATGCACCGGATCTTCGGTCCTTAGCCGCTGGTACAAAGGATAGGGATCGGCCAGAACCTCGGGATCGAGGAGGTGGTAAAGGCTTAACGCCCTGGACTTGTCGGAGGTTTCGGCGTGCGAACCCGTAGAGGCAGGTGACATGAGAACTAGTCCGCGCTGATGCTGTGCTCGCGAAGCATCTGTTCGATCACGGCTGACAACTCAGCTGCTGTCGGGCAATCGAAGACTGTGCGGAGGGGAAGCTCGACGCCAAAGAAATCCCGGGTGCGCGCGATCAATTGAGTACCGAGCAGCGAGTGCCCACCCAGGAAGAAGAAATTATCGTTTACACTGACCCGCCCGATTCCGAGGAGGTCTGACAAGATTGTCACCATGCGTTCCTCGACCGGAGTGCGTGGCGCAGTGAACAGCTGATCGCCGACGGTATTTTCTGGTTCGGGCGCGGGCAGCGCGACGCGGTCAATCTTCCCGCTGCTGGTCAGCGGCAGCGAAGGGACACGAACAAACGCCGCCGGAACCATGTAATCCGGAAGAAACTGCTTGAGGAAATCCTGCAACGCGCTGTGGGTGAGTTCGGCATCCGGATTGGCCACGACATAGGCAACGAGGCGCTTGTCGCCGTTCTCCCCGCGTGCAACTACCACGCTGGCCTTGATGCCGGAATACTGATCGAGTACGGTCGCGATCTCATCGGGCTCGATGCGATAGCCGCGTATTTTGATTTGCTCATCGATGCGCCCAACAAATGCGACCTCCCCATTGGCCAAAGCTCGCGCCAGATCGCCCGTCTTGTAGAGACGGTCACCGGAGAGCTGACTGAAAGGGTTGGGGATGAATTTTTCTGCGTCGAGATCGGGCCGGTTCAGGTAACCGCGGGCCAAACTCGCTCCTCCGACGTGCAACTCTCCCACCGCCCCGGTTGGAACCTGTCGCAAGTGTTCGTCCAGAATGAAGACCTGGAGATTGTCGATGGGACGTCCGATCGTGGGCGGCCAGCCTGGACGCGGATTGGGACGCACGGTACCCGAGGTTGCCACCACGGTGCATTCCGTGGGGCCGTAATTGTTGACGAATTCAAAGGGGAGGTCGGCGGGCGGATAGTGGTGCAAAGTATCGCCGCCAGTCAAAAGTATGCGCAGAGCGCTGTCCCGCGGCCAATCGAGGGCGACCAGCGATTCGGCCAGAGGAGTGGCGACAAAGCTGATGGTGATTCGCTCCTTGACCAGCCAATCGCGCAGCGGTTCGGTGGAAACCCGCGTAGCCTCGTCCGGAAAATGGATGCTGCTTCCGGCGACCAGGTTGGGCCAGACTTCCCACACCGCGGCATCAAAGGCAACACTCGACAGTTGGCTGGCGCGATCCGACGCAGAGATTGCAAACGCGCGATTGTGCCATGAAATCAAATTCAACAGGTTCCCGTGGGTGATTTGAACACCCTTGGGCCGCCCGGTGGATCCGGAAGTGTAGATGACGTAGGCGAGGTTGTCGTTCGATATCGCGACCGCTGGCGCCGTCTTCGGATACTTCGTGATTCGGGTCGCGTCGTCGTCGATCTCTAAGACCTGCCAGCGTCCCTTGGCAATCCGTCGATCAATCTCTCTCCGCGTAATGAGCACCGGTGCCGACGCGTCGTCCAACATGAATCTCAGGCGATCGGACGGATACTCAGGATCTAACGGGACGTATGCTCCTCCTGTTTTGAGAATGGCAAGCGCGGCAACGACCATCGCGGGGCCGCGCTCAAGGCAAAGGCCGACCAGTACCTCAGGTCCGACACCGAGGGAGAGAAGATGGTGGGAAAGGTGGTTGGCTCGAGCTTCAAGTTCGCCGTACGTCAGGGTCTGGCTGTTGCAAGCGAGCGCGAGGCCGTCAGGGTTTGCCTGAGCCTGCTCTGCAATCATTTCCGTCACCAACCGCAAATTCTCCTCCAGCTGTCGTTCGAGGACCGGGTACGACGATCGTCCTGAGATACCTGCTGAGGAGGTATCCGCGGAAGCAGTCTCCGAAACGTTATTGTAAGGCTTCAAACTGATTCTCCCGACTGCGATGCGGGTTTGCCTGGAAATATCGGTGCGGTCATTCTTTTTCGTGGACTACCATTTCTTCCGGTGTCGCCATTCCCGGGAACCCCGTTCCCTCGGGTTGACCCACGCGCTGGCCAAGCGGATTCTGGCTCGAAGCCGGATTTTCCTCCCGAGCTTGCTCCCAAAGTCGAAACAGCGCTCCGTTAGTCACGCTGGTGAGGCCGCGTGACGCTATGGAGTCGAGGACCGCCTCCAACTTCGACCATTCTCCGGGTTCCTCCGTTTCCCAGCTATGCAGACACAAATGTGCGATCCCGCCGTGCTTCTCCACGTAGTCCAATCCGTAAGAGAAATGCTGCTGCCAATCGGTTGCGCCTTTGTGAGTCAGGAAGAGGTTTCGCAGTCCGACGAAATTGTGCTCCAAAAGCGCGTGCCTCACATGAATGAACTTGCTGTGGTCGTGCCCCTGCGTCGTAATGCCCCACAGGAATGGGTTATCCGGAGGATGACACAAATGGTGGAGGCTGGTGCGAGCTCCGAGAAAGCCGGCTTTCTTAACCAACGCGGTTACCCGCCGGCTGAACTTGCCTCGGGGATAGCAGAACGCGACGGGCGATTCTCCGAGAACGTCTTCCAGCCACTTCTTACCGTCCTGTATTTCTGCCCAGGCGTTCTCCTCGGGCATGAACGTCAAAGGAGTGTGGTGATAGGTATGGCTTCCTACTTCGAAGGCTTGCGCCAACTCGCGGATCTGGCCGCGAGTCATGACCGGGCGCTCCGAGTTCTGCGCGGGGACGTAGAAAGTTGCTCGTAATCCGTACTTTCGAAACAGATCCGCAACCTTCAGATCCCCGGGGTAACCGTCATCGACACTGATGGTGACGTACCGGTACTTCATTGAGTCTCCAGGTTTGTGGGGTGGGGGAATGGAAATGTCAGTGGTCATTCTGGGCTTACTCGTTCTTCGAGGTCGCCATAAACTTGGCGTTGCTCGATGGAATCCTACTCGGGAGGCCTTTGGGACACGCTATCCACAGTGGTTAAAGGTTTCCGGTACTCAGATGCGACATCGCATCTCCGGGATGCTGATCCGGGTGCGACAAGATCTTGGGCCTCAGGTTGAGTCAATTCGACAGAATGAAGCGGCCGGACCGGATTTCTAGCGCCATGGCGCTGAGCCAGAACGTCGAGATAAATATCGACGAGCCGTTGCGAATCCGCGGCGGCCGTGTACTTGGCCTCATACTCTCGACGTGCCTGCTCTCCCACTCCGCGCAAGTGGTCGGCTTTGTCCCACGCCCAGGAAGCCACGCGTGCCAGGTCGTCGGAGTTGCCGGGTTCGAAAAAGTGCCCGGTTACGCCCTCCTCGACAATCTCCTGCATGGCGCCCAGCCGCGACGCAAACACCGGAACGCCGCATGCGAAGGCCTCAATAATTGTGAGCGGAAGATTCTCGTACAGTTCGCTTGGAAATACCAGGAAGCGCGCTCCCTTCATGGCGGCGACGACTTCTTCGCGCGGCTGTTGCCCGAGGAACTTTATGTTGGTCAAGCCCTCGGCCGCAGCCTCTGCCTCAAGCTGGACGCGTCCGGGACCATCGCCGACAACCTGCAGAGTCATGCTTCTGGGCAGCTGCCGCCACGCCTTCAACAAGGTTGGCACACCCTTTTCCGGAGAGACTCTTCCCACAAAGAGGGCGTACGATCCTGTCCCTTGTCGCATGCCTGGGTCGGGATCGACACAATTGGATTTGATCGTAATCTTCTCCGCCGGAAGACCTGCGTTGATGAACCGGCTGCGGGCGAAGGCAGTCAGCACGATGTAGCGGTCGACCATTCGCGCAAAGGTCTTGCGAGCGTGATGCACGCTCAACATCAGGGCGACGGCCGCGGTTTCCGTACGCGAATCGCGATAGCAGCCGTGGCCGACTCCCTGCCAGAAACTGCCGGTTACACAATCTTCACAGGGTTTTCCCGCGCGAAAGAAATTCGCACCGGGGCAGAACATTCGGTAATTGTGAAGCGTCTGTACGACCGGAACCTGCCGTTCCTGGCATGCCCAATAGATCGAGGGCGAGATGAGCGGAAAGGTATTGTGGATGTGCACAATGTCCGGACGGTAAGCGTCGAGCAACGTACCGAATTGTCGATAGGAATCGGGAGCCCAAACGGTGCGGCCAAGCAGGGTAAGCTTGCGAATGGTTGAATAGTCTTTGATTTCACGGTTGTTCCGCTGATATTCTCGCACCTCGTGTCCGGCTGCCCTCAGCAGGCGCCCTTCGCGCTCGAACACGACGTCCTCTCCGCCGCGATCTTGGTAGGTGTTATGGACCAGCAGGATTTTCATTCAGTAATCACCTTGAACAATTGCACTATCGGGACCGCTCCGTCGAACTAAGCGCGGGATCCAACCAAAGGGGTGTACAAATCTGGCCGGGTGGCGGCATTGCGAACCGCAAAGCTCTGCCGCTTTTCCTTCATCCGGCGCCGCAGGAACTCGGCGTAACCCAGCACGGCTAAGAACAAAAGTGGAGGATGCCAGCACAGCTCGTTGTTGAAGAACGAGTGTATCGTCAGCATCCCCATGACACCGATACATTCCACCGCCAGATCGCGCTCCAACGATCCCACTCTCGCGGCGCTGGCTCCTCGGCACAAGAACCACCAGGTTCCGAGGACCACCGGGAGAAATGCCAAAATTCCCCAAAAACTCGTGCCCACGGCGATTTCGAGCCAGTCGCTGTGTAAGTACGCGGCGTCCTGGCTGCCCATTCTCGCGAGCACGCCGAACCGGCCTCCGGCAAACGCGCCCAATCCGGTCAGTGGATGAAAGCTAAGTTGCTGCCAGGCGTACTGCCACCAATCCATTCTGCCCGTGAACCCTTGAATGGCGTCATCACTTTGTCCGCGACGCAAATAGGTCCAGATGACGGTGCCGATTGGAGTCAGCATCAACAGCGGGACTCCCAGGCCCACTAGGGCGGCGCCGATCCACTTACGTTTGGCGAAAATCAATATCAGCGGGACGCCGACGAGGAAACCAGCGATTGCGTTGCGGGTCTGCGCGAGTAGCATGGTGGCCATGCCGAAGATGAACACCGCCCAATACCACGCTCGATCCGTTCCTCTGCGGTCCCGCCACAGAAGACGGCTAATGGCTACGAGGGTCAGGAGCGCTCCCGTGGTTCCGACATTGTTGGCGCCAACCATCGGATAGAGAGCGCGTAACCGTCCCATATCATCCCATGCGTTTGCGGGAGAAACGACCAACCCGATCCAGGCGATCGAGGTTTCCATCGCGTAGACGATCCAGGTCCAGTTCAGAATCTTCATGTAGTCGCCGGTGCTGCGCGCGGATTCGAAGATGAGCGCGGCCACGGTCACATCAAGCAGGAACTCCATGGACTTGTAAAACGTCCAGATGGGCACGATCGACCAGGCTGTCGACACCAGCGCGACCAGGCAGAAGAGGGCCATCCTGCCGGGCAATCCGGAGAACAGATACTTCAGTGAACTCTTGCCTTCGGCGATCCGCCAAGCCAGGATGACAGCGACGATCATCTCCGGCCCCAACCGCAGAACCGCATAGCCGCTCAAGGGCTGTGCCAGGGTTTCGTTGACGTTGCGAACTTCAAAAGTCGCGGCGCTAACGAAAAGCAATAGCCATGACCACTCTTGCCAGCCAAAGCTTCGTCGCAAAGAGCGTACGCCCCGGACGAACTCAGGCATCGCCCGCACCCCAACGGCAAGCAACACGGGCACGGCAATCACCACGACCACTGCCCCCAGCCCGTAGCGCACAAATAAGGGAAAGGCCAGGAAGCTCAGCAATAATCCGAGGAAAGCGAAGCCGGCTACGCCCATGGCGGAGCGGATCGCCGCGGTTCCGGCGCGCTGCTGATGATCCCTGGGGAACGCTCTGGTGTGGTCCATGATTGGTTGCTTATCGTGAGATCTACTACGAAGTGACGGCGACTGGTTCGCGCGAGGCCGTGGATAGGGGGTATCCGAGCCTCAGCAGGACACTGCCTGCGTGCCGCTCGATCAAATCGGTCTGAGCTTGAGTTAGTTTTCCGCGCCAGCCCTGCACCGAACCGCTGCGCACGAACGAATCCGTTGGCAGTTGCGGCGCATCCCGTTCTTTCTCGCGCATTCGCTTCAACGAGTTATTGGCCACCGCCTGCTGTACGGCTTCGCGGGTGGTTTTAACGCCCAAGAAATCGCTGATCTGTTCAAAGGATTTTTCCGGATTGCCGCGCAGGTCTTCAAATCGCACCAGCAACAGATTCGGCGTGCCAGCGATCGGGGAATCAAGCCAGGAAGTAACGTGGCGCTGCCAGGGTCCGAAGCCGTTTATGCGGCTTTCGGCGCCCACAAAGCCGGCCACAAACTGGTCGAAATCGCCGCGGAAGAAATCCATCGCCTTCAGGTAGGAATACTCGGAAAGCACCACGTCACGCGCATCGCGAACCAGATAGACGGCGCGTTTGTATTCCTTGCGATATTGCTCGTGGCTGCCGAGCAAGCGTCCGCCGGCGGGGAGAACGGGAATGCCTCGCTCCAGGCGATGAACTCCACGCAGGGTGGCGTTTACCGCATCGAATCCGGCATCGCGCCCGGTAAGAACCTCGTAAAGAGTGAAGCGCGACCACGTGCTCCCAGACCTTGGGTAAGAGCCAAAAAATACATCGGACGCTCCCAGTCCGCGGTGCCTGATCCAGTACAAAGGCACACGGAATTTTGTCTTCGACAAAAGATAACGAAAGCGCCGGATCTTGTCAGGTTTCTTGTGCGGAGCTTCTCCCCCGTTTGCCCCATTGTTCCGGGCCGTCCTCGGCTCGGCTTGTTGTTCCGGCTGCAAGTAAGTTTCGGTCATCTCTGATTCCTTTTTTGAGAGTGGTAGAGGGATCTAAAGTTTTCAGGTTTACGGCTGAGGCTGTGTTTGGCTCTTACGTGCACCAGTGATCCGGCCTCAGGTTAAAGTTTCCGATAAAGCAAAAAAGACACGGCGGCGAAGGAAGCGATGTCGGCGATGTTATTGCCCCAGATCGCGCCTGAAAGTCCAAAAGCCCAAGTCGCGGGTATTCCGATGGCCAGCGACGCCACGGCGGCAAAGGTGTACGCCACAAACACCGACGAGGGCGATTTCATACCGCGCAAGGCTAACGCGGGACCGTACGCGGCACTCCAAAAGATAGAGCCTACCGCCATCACGGGAATCTGGTAGGCAACTTCCATGTAGCGGCCCGAGTAGAGGAAGTGGAACAAAGGCTTTTCAAACGGAATTATGACTGCCCAATACGCGAGGGCAATGCCCAATCCCAGAAGGGTCATCCGCAGGCTCAGGATTTTGCTTTCCGACCCGCTCTCCGCATTTTGCACCCCGGCCGCATAGGGTAGCAGCAGCATCGAAAGTGCGGCTTTGGTTTGTTCGAGTGGCAGAGTAAGGTTCATCAGAGCCTTTAGCTGGCCGGATTGCGCCATGCTGCCGAAACTGCCAAGAATGGGATAAAAGATGTAAGCCGGAATCCAACTGGCGATACAACCCGCCAATGCCCACGCACCGTAGCTCCAGTGTTGCTGCCAGGTCGTCCAAGTCGGCGGCCTGGGTCCCATGGGCCGCAACGCCATGCGCAGGCGCAACGTCAGGAACGATCCCGTGCCCAAAGCGCCGATTGCGATCAGCACAAACGCGGTGAAGGGAGACAGCAATTGGTGGCGATAAAAGAACCACAGGGCGCTTAGGACAAAACCAGCGTAGACAAACGCCCCAGCCACCGCCTGCTTGGGCGACAGCTCAAGGTAGAAACTGCGGCGCGCCAGCCAGAAAAACAACACGCACGGTGAGGCGATGGTGACGCCGGCCAACGCTCCCGGCATGCCCCCGCCCTGGCCCAGCAACCGGCTCACGACGGCGGAAGTGCCGAACAAAAGAAAGATCGCCAGGGACAAAGAAACGTGGATCCATATCAGGGAGGAAAAGTATCCTCGCAGATTATCGCGATAAGTGGAGCCGCCAAAAACCGACATCGGCTCCAGCACGAGCGACTGGTAAACCAGTGACAGCAGAACAAAAATGCCGAAGGCAACTGCGTACGCGCCGTATTGCTCGGCGGTGAGCCAGCGGGCCAGCAAGACGCTGATTAGGAAATTGGAACCGGAGATCAATCCCTGGTCGAGGATGGTGAGTCCACCCTTGTGGGCCCAGGGCAGCAACCTTTGCAGAAGATTGCCGCGATCCATACCGAGAAGCCGGGCTGGCAGTCCGTCCCGCCGGGTCGAATTCCCCGCGGCTTTCCCGGCTACTGCGATTTCAGTCTCTTCGATCTCGGAAGGAAGCAACGAAACTCCGTTCTTGGCTAATTCGACGGGTGCGGTTCGGAAAGTTTTGCCATTTCATACTTGGCGCTAATCTCATCTATCCGGGTTTTCAGGCGTCCGGCGAGATTTCCGACTTGGGGTTCGTAGAGGATGCCGCGGTGGTCGCCGGGCATCTCATGAATCTCCAGCTTGGCCGCAAGGGTGGTCCACAAGGCGTAGGGATCACCATGACTCCGCCACGATTTGTCCGCGGCGCGAAACAAAGCCACATTCCCCGCATAAGGGCGGAGAACATAACGGTCGCCGGCGGCGGCATTCTGCTGGAATACGTTTTTCAGCGCGGGCTCCACGCGTCCGCGTTTGATTCTGCGACGGAGGGAGTCTATCGCGGCGGAGGGAACTTCAGCCCAAAGGCGCCTTGGCGAAAGCAACAGCTGAAGTATGGAGTGGGTGACCGGCTTCATGCTCCCGGGATAGGTATCCAGCAAAGCCACCAGCGCAACTTCTTCACCCTTCGCGGAGAGTTGCTGCGCCATTTCATAAGCGATTAAACCGCCCATGGAATAGCCACCCAAAAAGTAAGGCCCTTCCGGCTGAACTGTGCGAATCTCCCGGATATAATGCGAAGCCATTTCCTCGAGACTATTCGCGCAAGGGCGTTTTCCATCCAAGCCTTGTGCCTGGAGACCGTACAACGGATAGTCGGGGCTCATGTGCCGGGCCAATTGCCGCAGGTTGAGCACGTTGCCCCCGACGCCATGCACACAAAAGAACGCGGGCTTGAATCCCGAAGGCTGGATTGGAACCAGCGACGACCACAGTTGCGACAAGGCGTCCTGCTGCAAAACGCCAGCGAACTTTTCGATGGTCGGCGCCTGAAAAAGCATGGCCAAAGGCAAGGTCATGCCGAACGCCTGGCCTACGCGATGCATCAACCTCGCGGCCAGCAGGGAGTGTCCTCCCAATTCAAAGAAATTGTCGTGGATGCCGATTGGTTTCTTGCCCAACACCGTTTGCCAGATGCCGACAAGTTGTGCCTGCGTTTTGTCCTGGGGCAATCCAGTCGCCGCAACGGAAACGGGAGCAAACTCGGGTTTGGGTAGGGCTCGACGGTCGACTTTACCGTTGGCCGTCAAAGGCAGTCGCTCCAGCGCGACGAAAGCTGCTGGAATCATGTACTCGGGCAAGCGCTGCTTGAGAAAGCCACTGAGTTCGGAGTCGGAGGCCCGCCGCTGTCCTGCGGACCAGACCACATACGCCACCAGGTTCTTGTCTCCGTTGTCGTTTTCATGACTCAGCACCACGGCCTCCGCGAGACTGGGATACTGATGCAGTACGGCTTCAATCTCCCCTAACTCCACTCGGAAGCCGCGAATCTTTACTTGGAAATCCACCCGGCCCAGGAATTCGAGAACGCCGTCCGAAGAATGGCGCGCCAGGTCTCCGGTCTTGTAAAGACGCGCCTTGGAATCGCGGCTGAAAGGATGGGCCACAAATTTCTCGGCCGTGCGCTCGGGATGGTTAAGGTAACCACTGGCCAGAGGCGCCCCGCCAATGTGCAACTCGCCGGCCGTGCCCGGCGGAACCGGCTTCAAATCCTGATCAAGAAGATAAATCTCGGCGTTCGCAACCGGGTGTCCCAAGGGTAAGCTGTCACCCAGCTTGGCCTCAGGGAACCGCGCCGGTTCGAACGCGCTTACGATCACGCTAGCCTCGGTGGGTCCGTAGGTGTTGATGAGCCTCACCCGGCTTCCGGCAAACTTCTCCCACACTCGGTACACTTTGGTTGAGGCTTTCTCGCCTCCAAGAATTACCAGCCGGAGCGAACTTGGGAGTGCGACTTCTTCTGAGCCCTCCAACTGGTGAACCAATTCATGCCAGAACGCCGTCGGCAGATCCAGCACAGTGACTCGATTTTGGTTGATCCATTCCAGAAATTCGCCCGCCTGCAACGAGAACGAATCGGTCTTCAACACGATTGCCGCGCCGCATATCAGGGCAGGGAAGATCTCCTCGATTGCGATATCGAAGCTGATGGAAGAGAACTGCAAGACCCGGTCGGAAGGTTGCAAATCGTAAAGCGCGACCGCTGCCCGGTTGTGATTGGCCAATCCGCGATGCGGCAACAAAACGCCTCGCGGTTTCCCTGTCGAGCCGGAGGTATAGATGACGTAGGCGAGGCTTTCCTCGGTGGTGTAGCATTCGAGGTTGTCCTGGGCGCCGCGAAAAACGTTCGCCTCTTGAGAATCCAGGCAAACCGTTTCTGCCTTGGCAAAAGCCAACGCATTCACCCAGCGCTCTTCGCTGAGCACAGCCGCAGGCTGCGCATCCTCGAGCATCAGCTCAAGCCGCTCTTTTGGATAGCTCAGATCAAGAGGCAGGCAGGCGCCGCCAGCTTTCAACACAGCCAGCAGGGCGACGGGCAGGTTCAGCGAGGGGCGCAGCGCGATTCCTACGCGTGCTCCCGGCTTGACGCCGAGTTGCAGGAGGAATCGGGCGAGTTGGTTAGCTCGGGAGTTGAGTTGGGAATAGCTGAGAGTTTTTCCCGCGTGGACAACCGCGATTCCGTCCGGAGTGCGCTCGACCTGGAGTTCCACCAGTTCGTGAACGCAATTCCGTTCGATTAGGGGCGGAGTCAGAGGTGCAGGACCTTTGCTTTCGGGGTTCACACTCATTTGGGGACCCAGACTTACAGACGGCGCAGTCTGAATCTCAAGCGGCTCCTGAGCCTTTGAGAACAGCTGGAATTGTGCGGGCGAGAATCTCGAAATCCAGCCACAGCGACCACTGCTGGACGTACTTCAGATCCAACTCCATCCATTGCTCGAAGGGCAGGGAGCTTCTTCCATTCACCTGCCACAAGCAGGTAATACCGGGGCGGACGCTGAAGCGGCGACGCTGCCAGTCTTCGCCGTTCTTGGTGAACAGGTCGTAGTCCCGCACTTGAAGCGGCCGCGGACCCACCAGGCTCATGTCTCCGAGCAGAACATTGAACAGTTGGGGCAGTTCGTCGATGCTGGTGCGACGAAGGAATCCGCCGACCGGCGTAAGCCTAGGGTCATTCTTGATCTTGAAGACCGGCCCGCTCACCTCGTTCAGGTGTTCGAAATCACGCAGCTTGTCTTCGGCGTCCGCAACCATGGTTCGGAATTTGCAAATGTAGAAGGGACGCTTGTTGTATCCAACTCTTCGCTGAACAAAAAACACCGGGCCCGGAGACGTCAGCTTGATCAGGATGGCCGCTACCAAAAGCAACGGGCCGAGGAGAATGATCAAGACAAGCGAAACCACAAAATCGAATATCCGCTTAATGGTCAAAGGCCAGCCTTCAGCCTTGCCGGCGTACTGAATGACGAAGGTCGAGCTTCCGAATTCGTCGCCTCGCACTTGCCCAGCCTTCAGGTCAAAGAGGTCGGACAACAGGCGAACGATGATGCCCTGCCGCTCGCAAAGCTCTGCCAACTGGGCGCTGTTGGTGTGGAAAGATCGCATGGGAAGAGCGAGAACGACCTCATCCACTACGGTGTGACGAATAAATTCGGGTAGATGTTCCAGATCGCTCACCAGCGAATAGCCGTGCTGCTTCAGGTCCTCCGCTCCGTCCCATTCGCTATCCGCAAAACCGAGAATGGAGTATCCCAGGTCAGGCCGTGACTTAATGTTCTTGGCGAAGCGAACGGCGCGCGAGTTGGAACCCACGATGAGCATGTTGCGCCGGTTGTGACCGTGGGCGCGGAACCGTCGCAACCAGGTTCGAAGAGCTAGACGCGTCGTGGCAATGGCAAATGTGCTGAACAGCCAGAAGGTGAAGACAAAACTCAGCGTGACCATCCGGAAGCCGAGCACGAAGGCACCAAGCTCAAGCACGGCAGCCGCCAACGAGGTTGCCCTCACAACATCCATAACTTCGGCACGGCGGCTGGCAAGCCGTTTGGAGCTGTACAGTCCAAACATGCCAAAAATCATCCGCCAGACGCAAAGCAGGACAAAGAAAACCAGGAAGTTCTGTAGCTTGATCCGTATCGAAAAGAATTGGGCGAACGAAACCAGACCCAATCGCGCCAGAATCGGCAACGTCGCTACGCCGAACGAAATCGTCAGCAGCAGCAGATCTGTCAGCTTCAGGAGGTCAGTTAACGCCTTGCGCCACAGTGTCATCAGGAATCCTTCCGCAAGCTAGGTTCGTGATCCCACAGCCCCGTACTTATTAACTGGACTTCGCGGAGCGATGGGTACAACCGATCGACGATTGGCGGGAGGGCAAACCGAACTTGGTATCTGATCATGCTCAAAACTGGGACTCGATAACGGAACACATGAACTAAAACAGCTTGTAAATTGCTTCAGGAATTGGGAACGTTCGCTGGTTCAGGACGACTCCGAGGGCTTGGACTTTGGCGTCGCGCAGATCTTGTAAGGCTTTGCGCGCGGTCTCGCGGCGAGATGAATTCTCTCGCAGCACCAGAACCACTCCGTCTGCGGAACTACCCAGCGCAATCGCATCGTTCGAGTTATTCAGCGAAGCCACGTCGAGGAGCACATAATCAAACTGCGAATACAGCTCGGCGAGGCGGGAGCGCATGGCATCGGAGGCCAACAGGGTTTGCTGATTTTCTTGCACCGAGCCGGCACTCAAGAGCCAGAGGTTTGAGCCCGATACGCGCTGCAAGTACTGCCGAATGGATCCGGAGCCGATTAGAGCGTCCGTGAGTCCACGTTGATCCGAAACCTGGAATCGCTCCCGCATGGTAGAAGCGCGCAGGTTGCAATCGACTACGCAGACGTTGCCGTGAACCTGGGAGGCGAGCACTTCTGCGGCATGCGCGCAAATCCAACTGCACCCTGTGCCCGACTCCGTTCCTGTGAAAATCACCCGGTGCGGCGCACTCTCTCCCGGCACGAAGAACAAATTGCGCACCAGTTTAGCGACTTCTTCGCGGGCTGCTCCGTGAACTGTAAAAGTTACAGCTGACGATGACGGTTCAGCGGCCGCTTCTTCCAGGAACGCGGTCGGTTCATCCGGCCTCTGCAGAATCTCCAGCGTTCTGCCGACCTGGCTTAAGAGCTCGAAATTTTTACTCAAGAATTGTTCCTCCGGGATCCGTGGCTGGAATTCGGTCGCGCCTTTGCGGGAGATTCCTCATGCTCAGCTGCTCTCATTGAGGTTGGCGGGTGATCTTATGCTGCTGGATCTTGAGCAGCAGACTGCGATAGCTGATCTTCAGCAAACGGGCAGCCTGCCTGCGGTTCCAGCCACTGTATCCCAGCGCCTGCTGGATCGCCTGAATTTCCGCCCGGCTTCGCAGGCGCCTCAGCGTGAAGCGGTCACCATCGTCCGGAACGGCGGCCTTCTCGGGCTCAGCCTGTACCTCCGGCTCATGTTGTGTCTCGTGAACGACGACTTGAACGGATTCTCGGGATATGTCTTTCATCAAAGTTTGTCCAGGGTCTTCTTCGCAACCGTCGATCGGGATGTCTTTCGTGTAGTTCAAGGATTCAGAACAGCTTCAAGGACAGGTTTAAGACAGCTGCTAAATACGACTGCACTGTCATTTGGATGCAACTACTTACAACTTCGTCCCGTGAGTCACATCAGTGACCCCAAAGTGAGTCGGACACCCCTACGGAGGTACGGATTCACAGTCCCAAATCTAGTGGTGGAGACGCCTATGACTCCGTGGCGGGGGAGCACCCAACCGGAGGTTGGACCCTTACTGCAATCGACCTGAGTGTATGGAACTTTGCAAGATACTGCAAGGGAGCGAAAGCACAGGAGACGGAAGTCCCTCTTGACTTTTGGAGGGTTTTCAGCCCTCCTAAAAGGCCTGGTTCGGCGGCCCGAAAAGCTGCGTGAAATCCACCTTCGGCTATCTTCTTAATGGCACGTCGGCAGCTTGAAATTGGCGATTCTTGTACGCCAGTCTACACCCTTACCAGTTTGGTTCCTGTCGTAATATTGGTTCACATACCAGACGGTGCAGTCGTCCACGGGATCGACCGTCATGCTGGTGTAATCTCCCCAGTGAGACGAGCCTTGCTGGTCTCCGCCGCCGGCCAAAATATTGAGTTCGGTAGGACTGCCGCCCGGCAGCTGAACATGGGACGCTCGAATGGACGGATGGAGCGAGGCTCCCGATACGCTGTACCCAACCGCCGCATTTCCAGTCTTGTCCTGCGCCATGCTGGGCATGAAGCGATGGTTCGAGTCCCCGCCGTCGATTGTGCCGGATGCGGCAACGTGTCCGCCGCTGCCAAACTCATACCAGCGAATGCCGGTACGTGAGCGTTCGCCATTTCCGATCTGCACGGTTTGTGCGACCAGATACGACTCGCGCTCTGCTGGGTTGAGAAAACGCCGATAGGCCAACCGCTGCATGAGACGATCTCCTACCGAATCGAGAAACGAGTGCGTGGTGTTCGAACTGGGCTCGGGCACGCATGCCGTGTCCGCGGGGTTTTTCTCGGCGTAGCATGCGGGAGTATAGGCGTTGACTTGCACGGAAACCGGGCCGCCGAACTTGGATTGGGCGGGCGCGGCCCAATCGATGTGAAGGGTCCACCAATTCAGCGCGCGAGAGACGCTGCCAGACTCCGGATTCTCGATGCTTACGAATGCTTCCGCTTCTCCAGGCGGCGGTGCGTTGTTTCCGTCAATATCCGCCGGCAGCAAGCTGTGGCCAGGAAACAGTGCGCCGGGGGTCGCGGGGTAATGGAAGCATTGTGGGGTTCGCGCGGCAGCGTTCGCGAGCATGTTCGTGCGGTCAAAAGCACACACCAGAACCCCCACTTCGCGATAGAACTTGTCGGGATCGGTCAGGTTCAAGGAGAGATAATAGCCATCTGACCAGGTCGCGATCTTCGGGTAATCGGGAACAAAAATGTGGCCCTGGCTGTTTCTGCCGAGCAGAGGATCGAGATCCAGTTGGTAGGTGCGCCAGGTGAAACTCCTCGCCTTCAGATCATCGGTGCTGGAGACGGCGATGCAATAGTGAAAGCTGTTCTTTCCCACCCGGCGGCCAATCACCCAGCGCGATGCCAGGCGGTCAAACAGAATCACTCCGTCCCCTTCGGAGCCGCTGCATTGCAGCACTCCGTTGCGGACGAATGGCGCGTCTCCGCTGACTGGTGCAGCGTACACCGGTGCGAAAGTCTTCTTGTCGTAACCTTGAAAGGCGGAGTTGACCCATTCCAAATACTGCTTCGTGCCCACTGCGCCGTTCGGATCGACGTCAAAGCGCGCGTTGCCCACCTTGGACGCATCCAGGCCCTCAAATGAGCGGACGTCGATCTGCGCGCCAGTCAGTGCACTCGCCAGCGCGAGCCACGAAAGTAAGATAGTGAGCGCGTTCATACAGCCATGGTCCAAAACCGCGATTGCACATAGACTCGCTATCGATGATGCCTTCACGGAGTGAATTGAAACACCGTGCCGCAACCGCCCTGCTGGCATGGGCCGGTTCCGCC
>DATNHO010000125.1:0-9854 GCA_035604895.1 Terriglobales bacterium
CTTCTGCTACTACCGCTATCGCAAACCGAGCTACACGCCCGAAGAACGGCGCGCGATGGTAGACCGCATCCGTGAGCATCTCGGACAAGGCCGGAACGTGTTCGCATATTTTAAGCATGAGGAAACGCCGGAGGGAGCGATCTATGCGACGGAGGTGCTGAAGGAAGTAAATCTGTAGAAACGTGGAGTTCTTCCTGCACGGAAGACATCGCGAGCTACGTCTCTACAGCACCTTTGTTGTTACTTCTTTCAGCGTCCGATAACGCGCATACTCTCGTTGTGTCTTCGGATGTAAACTCCCGCGTAGTGTCTGGATTTCTCGACTATCTGAAAGTTGAGAAGGGGTTGGCGCCGCTCACCGTCGCCGCGTACACCACTGACGTCGGTCAGTTCACCGGATTCCTGGGGAAGCGCAAGCGCTCCCTGCTCAATGCCCGCCGCAATGAGGTTCGCGACTTCATCCAGGAACTATTCGCCAATTCGGTCGACGGGCGATCGGTCGGACGAAAGCTTTCAACGCTGCGCCATCTGTATCGATATCTGCTACTCGACAAGCTTATTGACCACGATCCCACGCTGAATATCGATTCGCCGAAACAGTGGAAAGTTCTGCCAAAATCGCTGGCCCGCGACGAGATGGAAACTCTGCTGCGCAGCCCGCGCAGAGGTTCGACGAACAGTCACTTCGAAGCGATTGCCCTGCGCGATCAAGCCATGCTGGAAGTTTTTTATGCCGGAGCACTCCGCGTTTCTGAGATGGTCTCGGTCAAGCTGGAAGACCTGAAGCTTGATCTCGGGTACATATTGGTGCGAGGCAAGGGTGACAAAGAACGAATCGTTCCCTTGGGAAAATCGGCGCAGGGGATTTTAGCCGAGTACATGAAACTTTCGCGACCGGCCCTGACGGGAGAACACAGCTCGCCGCTTTTATTCGTCGGACGTGGAGCGCGCAAGCTTACTCGTCAGCGGGTGTGGCAGATGGTTCGAGCTGCGTCTTCAGGCATGGGCCGCAACGCCAGCCCTCACATGTTGCGTCATAGCTGTGCCACGCACATGGTCGAAAATGGCGCGGACCTGCGCACGGTGCAGACGATCCTTGGCCATGCCGATATTTCGACCACGCAGGTATATACGCACCTGGCGCTCGACCGGCTGAAAAGCGTGTACCAGAAACACCATCCGAGAGCCAAGGCAAGATAAACATGAGTTTTTCACCACCGAGACACAGAGAAAAACCGCGGTTTTCTCTGTGCCTCTGTGACTCTGCGGTGAGATCGAGTTTGCACCTATGGCTACAAGAAAAACCGGGACCCCAGTCGAGAAGGCCATCGTTAAATTCCTTCTCTCGCTGCGCCAGCGCAACGCGTCCGTACACACCATCAAAGCCTACACCGGCGACTTGGAGAACTTTGCCGCCTACGTTGGCGCGCGCACCTGGCGTAGCATCGATCATGTGACGATTCGCGGATTTCTCTCTCACCTTTACGACAAGCAACTCAGTAAAACCTCGGTTGCGCGAGCTCTGGCTGCGGTCCGTTCTTTCTATCACTGGCTGGCGCAGGAAGGGATGGTGGAACAGAATCCTGCCGCTCTGGTCTCCACGCCGAAGCTTCCCAAGAAGCTGCCGCGCGTGCCGACGATCGAGGAAATGAATGTCATGCTCGACGGCAAGATGCCCGAGGTCGCATCGTTTCCCGAGCGCGATCGCATCATGTTCGAATTGCTTTACGGATGTGGCATCCGCAATTCCGAGTTGATCGGCATCAATCTCGACGACATCCGCTTGAGTTCTGGAGCTATTCTCATTCGCGGCAAAGGCAAAAAAGAACGCTACGTGCCCTTCGGCGAATCCGTGAAAGTAGCGCTCGCAAGCTACTTGCCCGTGCGCGAGCAGATGTTGGCCGTGTGCAAGAAAAGTACGACTGCGTTACTGATCAACCAGCGTGGCGGACGGCTCACGACCCGCAGCGTGGGCCGCATCATCAAGAAGATCGCCGTAGCCAAAGGTTTGTCGCCGGATGTGCATCCGCACACGTTGCGCCACGCCTTCGGCACACACATGCTGGAGGAGGGCGCCGACCTGCGCTCCATCCAGGAAATGCTCGGCCACGAGCGACTCTCAACCACGCAGCGCTACACGCAGCTTTCTATGAAGCAAGTGCTCCAGGTCTACGACCAAACGCACCCGCGGGCAAAGTGACCGACTATCGAGACGTTGCTTGCAACGCCTCTTTTCATATAGCGCCGACATGAGACGGTAGCAGAGCTACGTCTCAGGTGGATGCTTTCGCAACTGCAGCCACATCGTGACTACGCGCTCCTTTAATTCGCCAGTGAGCTTTTCGTAAGCCGCTTCCGACGCGTCCGCCGCCGACGGAGGATAAATCGCATTGCCGAACATGATCTGCAACGGCACGAAGCCTTGGAAGCGCTTACCACGCGGCCACAGTTCATGAAAGCCTTCAATCGCCACTGGAACAATCGGCACCTGTAAATGAACAGAAAGAATCGCCGCGCCTTTCTTGAACGTCTTCGGCTTGCCATCGATCGAGCGCTCGCCCTCAGGGTAGAGAACGAGTACGCGCCCATGTCGCAATCCAGAGGCTCCCGCGCGCATGGCGGGAATCAGGTTTGCATCCGGGTCCACTACGACCACGCGCAACCATGGCGCCAGCGTCCGCATGAGGCCTTTGCCGAAAATGTCGCTGGTCCCCACCGCGAAACCGGCGCGGAAGACCTGCCACGTAAGAACACTGCTCAGAATCAGCGGATCGACATAGCTCTGGTGGTTCGAGCAAATGATGAATGGCCCATGGGCAGGGACGTGTTCCAGGCCAGTAACGCGAAGGTGAGAGCGGTCGCGAGCAATCATCTGTGCCAACCGGCTTGCAACGTACCGGAACGCGTCGACGATCGGGTGTGGCCGTAGCAAGGCGAGAAAATCGGGGTCGGTGGACTCTTCCTGCAGGATTACTTTCCATCCGGCGAACTGTGCGCGGGGAATGCCTTTGCCACTCTCGCGCACCGCATCGACCAGTTCTCTCACAGTGTAAATTTCGGATAAGCGGGACTCCTCCAGACCGCCATCAATTTCTTGTTCCAGCGCAGCCAGAAGTTCGACCCGCTGCATCGAGTCCAATCCGAGATCGAGTTCGAGGTTGTCGCCGGGACGGATCACCAAAGGCTTGATCCTTGCGGCCTCTCGGATGATCTTGAGCGCGCGCTGCGCATCGGGCCGCTCCAACCATGCGGCGTCGTCCGCGCTCAAGGGTTTTTCCGAGCCAACGTCCGCATCGCCAGAACGGCCTTCAGCGAGATTTTTCCGCGCCCGCTTCTCAATTTCAAATCGCTTTAATTTCCGAGTGCTCGTCCGCGGCAAACTTTCCTGCCAGACTTCGTAACTCCTAATCCGTTTGGTCGAAGGCAGTTGCGCCGACAGTCCTTCAATATCGAAACGAATGACTTCTTTTGAATTGACGATCTTCCGTTGTTTGAGCACATCGAAATTCGGAACCACCACAGCATGCAAGCGTTCCTCTCCCGGACGGCCTTCGAGGCCCATAACCGCGATTTCTCCGATGTAAGGCGACTTCAGGTAATGCGCCTCGACCTCTTCCGGATAAATATTTTTCCCATTGCTGAGAACAATGATTTCCTTCTTACGCCCGGTAATAAAGAGATTTCCCGCAGCATCGAAATAGCCCAGATCGCCCGTGTAGAGCCAGCCCTCGTGAAGAGCGGCCGCCGTAGCGTCCGGCCGATTCCAGTAGCCCTTCATCACGATGGCGCCGCGAATTGCAATCTCGCCGACCGGCTGGCCGCCATCGTCTTGCAGTTGCGGATCGACAATCTTTCCCTCCACACCCTCGAGCGGCTTACCCACTGAACCGATGACGTTTTCATCTCGCGAAGTGGCGAAGGCGGCAGCGCTGGTTTCGGTGAGGCCGTAGGCCTGCAGGATGTCAATTCCCAGGGCATGAAAATCACGCCCGATCTGCGGATCAAAGCGTGACCCACCTGTCACCAGATAGCGCATTTTGCGGCCGAAAATATTGTGAATTCTGGGAAACAAAATCGGCCCAGGATTCCATCCCAATCTTCGGCTGAAACGTGTGAGGGCCATCATCGCCCGAACCGCGCAACTCGCCATCCTTCCGCGTTGCGTAACCGCTTTGAAAATCCGCTCGTGGATCAAGTAGAAGAACTGTGGCACCACTGCGAATGCTGTGATTTCCCGCTCTGCCAGCGCGCGAAGGAGTTCGGTCGTGTTCAAGGTTTCGAGATAAACCACACGTGAACCCTTCACCAAAGGCAACAGGAGGTTGGCCATTTGCGACAGCACATGAAACAGCGGAAGCACGCCGAGCACTGCATCCTCAGGTCCGAGTTGTGCCCAGCCGAACACGGCCTGCACTTCCCCCATAAGGTTCGAGTGCGTGAGCATCACCCCTTTCGGGTCAGCGGTCGTGCCGGAAGTGTAGAGCAGGGAAGCGAGACTGCCGGGAGCAACTGCCACAGCCGAGAAGTTGCCGGGGCCCGCAGCAAAAATGCGGTCGAGGTCATTTTCAACACTCCTGTCCGCTTGCGGGTCAAGCAAAACAATGCCGATGGCTGAGT
Organism: Terriglobales bacterium; assembly: GCA_035604895.1. Classification (GTDB taxonomy): domain Bacteria; phylum Acidobacteriota; class Terriglobia; order Terriglobales; family Acidobacteriaceae; genus JABDBE01. The sequence goes on from DATNHO010000125.1 coordinate 4,618, forward strand.
CACCAATCGCTTCGCGTGCGATCGCCAGATGTTTCGCATCGCAGAACAGCAGGGAACTCCCACTATCGTAGAGAAGCTTGGCTACCTGATCCGCATGAAACGCCGTGTCCAAGGGAACCGTCGTGCACCCAGCCGCGATAATTCCAAGGTAGGCGGTAATCCAGCGCGGATGATTATCGGCCAGGATCGCAATCCGAGCGCCCGCCTGAAATCCGCTCTCTGTCAGCCAGCGCCCGATGCTCTCCGCCATCCGACGAGCTTCGGCGTAGGTGGTGCTCTCCGTCCGCTCGCGTCGTTGAATTTCCAGCGCGACATTGTCGGGCCAGCGCTCGGCGCATTCGCGGAAGAATTCGTAGAATGTCGGCATGGAGTCAGCAGCAAATCTTACAGGAAAGCGAGGTCATCCCTGCGTTGTTCCCGCCGCAAGAAGGAAAATCGCACTTGCTTAGCCGACGGGTTGAGACTGATTGGTTTGCAAGCCAGCTCTGCCACCCCGTGATTTTCTCCTCACGCCGTGAGAGTCTTTTCGCCTGTATGGACGCCGACCCCAAAAGAAAGCTGTTCCTCTGGGGGATGAGTCTAGCTTGGATTCCCTCCGTTCTCCTGGCAATCGGGGTTTTTCGTTCCTTCCGCGGAATTTCAGAGCAGAAAGCCACCGGCCTCGGCGCGATAGCCGGCGGTGTCACCGAGGTCTACCTGACATTCGGCCTCATCCTGACGTTCATATTCTTGGGGGGAGCAATTGTCCTGCTGGGCAGGTCGTTCTCTGGGGGGCATCCGATGCGCGCCACGCTTTCCGTGCTCTCCATGTGTTGGAGTGCGCTTATCTTTTCTGTTCTCGGCCTGCTTGTGTGGCTGTTCCTGGTCCAGTTTCCGCGCGGAGTCGCTGGCAGGAAGTAGCGGCGAGCTGAAACTTCTTCCTTCGGCGTCCGTAAGATAGGGTTGGCTTCGCGCGCGGCGTTCGCGCAACGGCCCCGTTCTCCGCCGCTGGGACGATCCCCCCGCGACTTACGCGCTGCCCACGCATCTAATATACTAACCTTCTAGGATAGCGGGTGTAGCACCCCTCCAAGGATTCTCGATTTGATAAATGCTCTTGTAGCCAAGGTCTTCGGGACCAAGAATGAACGTGAGATCAAGCGTCTGATGCCTCGAGTTGAGGCCATCAATGCCCTTGAGCCTGCCACTCGGAAGCTCAGCGACGAGCAACTGCGCGCCAAGACAGACCAATTCCGCCAGCGGATTCAGGAACGATTGGCCCGCATTCCGGACGAACCCGAAGCGGACATAGACCGCCGCAAAGAACTCGATACCGAGCGGAGGGAGTTGTTGAACGAGGTTCTTGATGACCTCCTTGTCGAAGCCTTTGCCGTGGTGCGCGAAGGTGGCCGCCGCGTTCTGAACATGCGCCACTTCGACGTACAGCTCATCGGTGGAATGGTTCTGCACCAGGGCAAGATCGCTGAGATGAAGACCGGTGAAGGAAAAACTCTGGTCGCGACTTTGCCCGTGTATCTGAACGCTCTGAGCGGCCGTGGCGTGCACGTGGTCACGGTTAACGACTACCTCGCCAAGCGCGACTCTGAGTGGATGGGCAAGCTGTATAGTTTCCTCGGCCTCACTGTGGGAGTCATCGTGCACGATCTCGACGATCAGCAGCGTCGTGAAGCCTACGCCGCCGACGTCACTTACGGCACCAACAACGAATTTGGTTTTGATTACCTGCGCGACAACATGAAGTTCGATCTGCACGATTGCGTGCAGCGCGGCCACAACTTCTCCATCGTCGACGAAGTCGATTCTATCCTGATCGACGAAGCTCGTACTCCGCTCATCATTTCGGGTGCAAGCGAGGAGTCCACCGATAAGTACGCGCGGGTCAATCGCATCATCCCCAAGCTCGAAAAGGGGGAGCAGATTGATGTTGCTCCCGGCGAGCCCGTCCAATACACCGGCGATTACGTGGTGGATGAGAAACACCGCAACATCACGGTTACCGACGAAGGTTGGGAGAAAGTTGAGCAGTTGCTCGGAATCGGCAACGTTGCCGATCCCGAAAATTGGGACCTGAAGCATCACGTCGAGACTGCTGTCAAAGCTCACGCGCTCTATCACCGCGATGTTGAATACGTGGTCAAAGATGGCGAAGTCATCATCGTGGACGAGTTTACCGGCCGCCTGATGCCCGGCCGGCGCTGGTCCGATGGCCTGCATCAATCGGTTGAAGCCAAGGAAAACGTCAAGATCGAACGCGAAAACCAGACCCTCGCCACCATCACGTTTCAAAATTATTTCCGCATGTACAAGAAACTGGCTGGCATGACCGGCACCGCGGAAACCGAAGCGCCTGAGTTTGAGAACATCTATCGCCTCGAAGTGATGGTCATACCCACAAACAAACCGATGCTGCGGCTGGAGAACCCGGATGTTGTTTACCGCACCGAGAAAGAGAAATACTTCGCCGCCGCCGATGAAATCCAGAGGCTGCACACTACCGGGCAGCCCGTTCTGGCCGGCACTACGTCGATCGAAAAATCGGAACGTCTCTCGGAGTTGCTGAAGAAAAAAGGCGTCAGGCACTGGGTGTTGAACGCCAAGCAGCACGAGAAGGAAGCTGAAATCGTCGCCCAGGCCGGCAGCAAGGGCATGGTCACGATCGCGACCAATATGGCCGGCCGCGGCACCGACATTCTTCTTGGCGGCAATCCTGAATTCATGGCCAAGCAGGAATGCGTGAAAAAGGGAATTGCGCAACTGCTACGCGCCGCGCAGGGCAAGGTTCAAGCTGTCGTCGACGATACCAAAAGCACGGTCTGGTACTACGCCGGCAGCGAATACGTGGTTCCCACCGATCAGTGGACGGAGATTTTCAATCACCACAAAGCGGAAACCGACAAGGAACATGACGAGGTCATCGCCGCCGGAGGCCTGCATATCTTCGGCACCGAGCGTCACGAAGCTCGCCGTATCGATAATCAGCTTCGCGGTCGTGCCGGTCGCCAGGGCGATCCCGGTTCCTCCCGTTTCTATCTGTCGCTCGAAGACGACTTGATGCGCATCTTCGCCAAGGAATGGGTTTCCAATCTGCTCCAACGCCTCGGCATGGAAGAGGGCGTTCCGATTGAATCAAGAATGATCAGCCGCCGCATCGAAGGTTCACAGAAGGCGGTTGAAGCGCAGAACTTCGAAGCCCGCAAACATCTGCTCGAATACGACGACGTGATGAATAAGCAGCGCGAGGCGGTGTACGGTCTGCGCCATCAATTGCTGGAAGGTATGGATCAGAAGGAATTGATCCTCGAGGACTACGTCTCCGGCATCCTCAGCGATTTGATCGACCAGTTCTGTGCCGTCAAAGTTCACGTTGCGGATTGGGATCTCAAGGGCCTGAAGGACGCCATTTTTACCCGCTTCGGAGTGGATATTCTCGCGGAAGGCATTAAGCCTGAGACTCTGAACCGTCAGGAACTCGGCGACGCAATCTTTGAAAAGCTCAAAGCCCGTTACGACGCCAAGGAAAAACTGATTGGTCCGGATGCCATGCGCTATCACGAACGCATGATCATGCTGAGTGTGCTCGACGCGCAATGGAAAGATCACCTCCGCGACATGGACCATTTGAAAGAGGGCATTGGCCTGCGCGGCTACGGGCAGCACGATCCGCTGGTCGAGTACAAGCGCGAGTCCTTCGACATGTTCGAAGCCATGATGCAGCGCTCTCAGGAAGACACGGTTCGCTATCTGTATCTGATGCAGATTCTGGAACGACCCGGCGAAGGCGGAGCACCGAGGCCTGTGGGTCCGGGCGGCGCCGGTCCCGAGGGCGGTGCACCCGCTCCACAAATGGGCGGAGATGGTAATGGGCGCAAGCCGCCGCGACAAGTAGCCACGTCCGTTGACGAAATCGAAGAAGCCTTCCAGCGGAAAAAACGCCGCGAGTTGGAGCAGGCCCGCATGGCCGGTTCCGGAGATCTCCAGGCAGTCCAGCAAGTAGTGCGTGGCGCAGCCAAGATCGGACGTAACGATCCCTGTCCCTGCGGCTCCGGCAAGAAATACAAAAAATGCTGCGGTGCCAACGCGTAAGCGCATAATCAATCCAAAGCGCAGCATCCACTTCGCGAGGCAGCCACTCCGCTCAGGATGACAACTTATTTTTCCGGCTTGGCCAAAACGAACGATTTCACCACGATATTGTTCGGCTGGACCCCCACCGGGATCATGGTGAGCAGCGAATATTCCCCCGGCTCGAATTTCTTCTTAGGCGTGCGCTTCTGGATCACCGTAACATCTCCTGACCCCGAATTCAGAACCAGCAGATAATTCTGGCTTTGCGAAAGCGCCAACCCGTCCGGGTGGCTGCCCACCGGCAACGTGGCAATCATTTTGCCGATATCAATGTCGTAAACCGCCACCGTATTCGATCCGAAATTGCTGACGTACAAACGCGAGTTGTCCGCACTCACCAGCCCACGCGCGGGATGAGTCCCGATCAAGTAACTGCCGCCGACCTCGCTGTTCGTAGTCTCAATAATTGAAATACTGTCCGAATCGAAGTTGCTGACCATGAGTTCGCCCCCGTCCGGCTTGATCGCGAGGTGCACCGGGGTTTTGCCCACGTCGAGCAGGGCCAGCAGTTTGTCATTCTTCAGATCAATCGACGCGACCTGTCCCGAAGCCGCGCAAGCGGTAAATGCTTCGCTGCCGTCCGGCAGAATGGCAATATCTTCCGGCTGCTGGCACACGGGAATCGTGCTGCGAACCGTGAGATGCTGTACATCGATCAGCGAAATCGTATTGTCGCCGCGATTGCTGACCACCACGGTTTCGCCATCCGGAGAAACCTTAGCCAGCCCCGGCGAAGCTCCCACGCGCACGTTGCCGACGACAACCCGCTTCTCGAGATCAATCACCGAAACGTTCGCTGAGCCTGAGTTGGCGACGTATCCCCGCTTGCCATCCGCAGAAACATCGATGAAGTAAGGCTTCCCGTGCACGCCAATGGTCGCCACAACTGCGTTCCGTTCGGCATCAATCACACTGACGTTGCTTGATCCCGCATTCACCACATAAATTTCGTTCTTCTTTCCGTTCGCCGCAACTCCGGTCGGCTCGCTGCCAACCTTTATGGTCTTCGCGGGCTGGAAAGTCCGCAGGTCAATCACGCTAACCGTGTTGCTCTTGCCATTCGTGATGTAGGCGTACTCGTGGTAAGCCGGACCGTAGTCGGTGAGCTGGCG
>DATNHO010000126.1:0-9662 GCA_035604895.1 Terriglobales bacterium
AGCAAGGTAGGGATGCCGCGCACGCCATAACGCATAGGTGTAGCGCTGTTGTTATCGACGTCCATCTTGCCGACCTTCACTCTTCCTTGATAGTCCTTGGCTAATTCCTCGACGATCGGAGCAATCGCCCGGCAGGGCCCGCACCAGGTCGCCCAGAAGTCCACCAGCACAGGAGTCTCTGATTTGAGAACATCTTGGTCGAAATTCGAATCCGTTACTTCAAGTATTCCATTGCCTGCCATAATTCCCCCCACCGGCGCGTCCACTCTGGACGGGTCCAGCGAAACAGTATAAAAGCCCATCCATCGATGGGCCTAATCAATCTTAACACTAGTATTGGATGCAGAGCGGCCTCAGAAGTCGCAATGTGCTACGGCCGTTATCTCGCACCCACCAGCGATTGAGCTGGTTGGCGGGTCTTGCTGTAAGCTAACCAAACCGCGTAGGCGGGTGTCTAATCATTCGCGCAATCATTGAGTGGCAAGGAGATCCGATGTTAAAACAACTGTGCCTTGGACTGCTGCTGAGTTTGATTTGTCCTTGCCTGCTGGTTGCAAGACCAAATCCGCAGCCCAACCTCGACTCACGACGCCAAGCGTTAAGCGGCCTGTTGGCCGAGCAGTGGGAATACACTCTGCGCACCAACCCGATTTATGCCTCCATCCTGGGCGATAAACGCTGGAACGACAAAGTTGACGATTTCTCTCAGGAGTTCATCGATCGGGATTTGCAAGAGGCTCAAAAGTTTCTCGTGCGCTTTGAGACCATCGACACTGCCGGCTTTCCCGAGCAGGAGGCGCTGAATAAGACATTGATGGTCCGCGATCTGCAAATGAGATTAGAGAGCGCGCGCTTCAAAGGGTGGGAGATGCCGGTCGCGCAAAACAACGGCATTCAGATTGACCTGCCGCAGCTGGTTAGCGTTCTCTCGTTCCAGAGCGTGAAGGACTACGAGGACTACATCGCGCGATTGAAAGCTTGGCCGATGCTTTTCGATCAGACGGTGATTCAGATGCGCAAAGGAATGGCGGACGGATTGATGCCACCGCGTTTCCTGCTTGAGAAAGTGGTCGATCAGGCGAACGGCATCGCCACGCAAGCGCCGGAGAAATCTCCCTTTGCCCATCCTTTCTTTGATTTTCCTAAAGATCTGCCAGAAGCGGATCAGAATCGACTGCGCGAGCAGGGTCTGGCGGCGATTCGCGATTCCATGCTTCCTGCCTACGCCAAGTTCACGAAGTTTGTCCGCGATGAATACGCGCCCAAGGGCCGCACTAACGAGGGAATCTGGTCGCTTCCAAATGGGGATGCGTTTTACGCATTTCGCGTGAAAGAAAGCACGACCACAAGCCTGACGCCCGAGGAAATTCATCAGCTTGGATTGGCCCAGGTAAAGGAGATCGAAGAGCGCATGACCGCGGTGGCGCACAAATTGGGCTACAGCGACCGCAAGAGTCTGAATGCTGCCATGGCGCAAGACCCGAAGCTGCACGGCCATTCTGCCCAGGAGATTCTAGATCTCTATCGCAAGTACATCGACCAGATGAATCCCAAGTTGCCTCAGCTGTTCGGGCGCATGCCTAAAGCCAAAGTCGAGGTCATGCCGGTTGAAGAGTTTCGCGAAAAGGAAGCATCCGCGGCATCGTATGTACAGGGCACACCCGATGGCTCGCGCCCCGGCCACGTAATGGTGAACACGAGCGACTTTGCAAAACGCAATCTGTGGGACATTGAAACTACGGCGTATCACGAAGGCGTTCCTGGGCACCATATGCAGATCGCGATTGCGCAGGAATTGCCCACGTTGCCATCCTTCCGGCAGCAGGAATATTACACCGCCTATACCGAGGGCTGGGCCCTGTATTCGGAACGGCTCGGCGAAGAGGTCGGATTTTACCAAGATCCTTATAGCTTTTACGGGCACCTCGGAGATGACATGCTCCGCGCTATCCGTCTGGTGGTGGACACAGGTTTGCATTACAAGCATTGGACGCGCCAACAGGTCGTCGATTACTTCCACGAATTCTCATCGGAGGATGAACCCGACCTGCAAAGTGAAACTGATCGTTACATCGCGTGGCCGGCACAGGCGTTAGGCTACAAGATTGGCCAACTGCAAATCCTGAAACTCCGCCAGTACGCGAAGGATCAACTCGGGACCAAGTTCGACATTCGCGGCTTCCACGATGAAGTGCTGGGCGCGGGCGCTCTGCCTATGGACGTATTGGAGAGCCGTATTCACCAGTGGGTTGCAGACCAGAAAATGGGGGCTGCGGTCTCAGGAGCAGCAGGCAAATAAAAACGTCCTAAACTTTTCAGTTTAGGACGCCTCGGCAGCCCTCCCCCAGAACTGCCAAACTACGATTGCATATTAGCGTGGCCCCCCTTTTTGTGTAAACGTCACTTTGGTAATACACGTTTGGTGGAAGTAATCTTGTTGTCGCTCTCGATAGTAATCGGTGAATTCGGGCGGGAACTCACCAATCCGTTGCCAGCAAAGAAGTAAGATTCGAAGAAAAGTTTGTTCGTCCTGGTTACTTCTGGCTTGATGGAATTCTTGCACAGCCCGCAAGGTAGCACCGGGGGATGGGCTTCACTGTTTTTGCCAGGTCTGCCCGGCGTCGGCCGTGATCCAGATTTCCTGGGTGGAACTGGTCAGTTTGCCATGCTGAATATCGGTAAACTCCACGCCGATGATGTCGTCGTGGAGTGATTCGCCATTCACCACTGGCCTGACTTGTGTCCAGCGCTGACCGGCATTGGACGAATGGAAGAGTGCGCCCGCCGTGCCTCCCACCCAGATGTCCAACCCGTTCGCTGCCAGAGCGCGAAAAACGGTATTGTTCGCGACCACGATTGTCTGCCAAGTTCTGCCTGCATCACGAGAACGCTGCAATGTGCCGTCGGAGCTTAGCGTCCACCGGGGCGTGAGATTCGTCGAAATCAGCGGAGTAATCGCAGTGTCCGCAACTCCTGCCGGCGGCGGGATGTTTCTATCCATCCCCTTTTCGATCTCAGAGGCTTGCGCTTGAGGGGTGGCGTCCTTGGCTCTCGCGGGCACGTCAACGAATGGCGACCCGGTTCTGGCGTCCGCCATTTCAACCGGACTGGAAGCGGCGGCACTGCCGTCCGCACCGCTCGCGGCTTTTGCTTTCGCGGCCCGATTCACTGCATCAGTAGTCTTGGCTTCCTCCGGTGCCTGCAAGGACACGGTCTTACTGTCGAATGCGTTACTCGCCGAAGGGTGCGTTTCCACCACAGTCTTGTCTTCCGCGGTCGCAGAAGCAATCTGTCGCCCTTCGTGCTTCCGATCAAGGGTCACGACCGTACCCACGATTACGAGACAAGCCACCGCCGCGGCCCACCGCAAAATCGGCCACGAAAGCCAGCCTGGATTCAACGGAGCTACCAGAAGGGCATCTGCGAAACTCGGCTGGGTTGCGGGCAGCGACACGATTTCACGGCAACCCGCACATTGGGACAAATGCTCCAGGACTTGAACTCGCTCGCGTTGCCCCAGCGATCTTTCAACGAAGCCACCGAGCAAGTTCGAATCAGGATGATCCCCAACCTTGGCGTTGGCCAATCGCCGAGCTACGATTTTGGGTATTTCTGCCATCGAATGTCTTCCGCTATCTCTCGCCGGCTGCACCGCACGGCAGAGACGTACCTAGCTACGTCTCTACAGAATTGTTTATGAGCCGTCCGCTGGTGCTTCCGCTTTCTTCTTAGTGAACGCTGGTGGCCCGGTTTCTTGCGACAATTGGCTACGAATATTGACCCGGAGGTCACGTACATCAACGTCCAGTGCCTCCTGGGCCTGCCGTCGACTCATCCCACGCCGGCCCAATGCCGCCAAGATCTGCTTGCGCAATGACTTAGCCAACTTGTCCAGTTTGCGGCTGATGGTCGATTCATGCACTCCCAGAGCACGCGCGATTTCCGCCAGAGTTCGCTCATCCAGGAAATAGGAAGCCAAAACAAACCGGTCTTCCGGCGGCAGCGCCGCCAGCACTTCGTCGGTGGCCGCCTCGACCCTGGGATCGACCGCAATCGCCGGCTCCGATTCAGCCGTGGCAAACTGAACGCCTTCTTCAGTTTCCTCGTCCAGGCTGACCAGACGCCGCTGCCGGCGATAGCGATTGATGTGTTCTTGCGCCATCACCGTGCGCAGCCAGCCTTCCAACGAGCCGCGCCCCGTGTACGAAGCCAGCTTCGACGCGCGCTGCCCATCGCGCGTCGCCGTGCCATAGAGCTCCGCATAAATGGAATCAGCCAATTCGCGAGCCGCTGAACTTTCCTTGGTGATGTAGCCGGCAATGTCGTAAAGCTTCTCGCGGTAACGCGTCAGAAAAACTTCCCAGGCGTGCTCGTGCCCGCCAGCGCAGGCGCGAGCCAGTGCCAGTTCTTCAACCCGCAAGCTTTCATACAGCTCGCGAACCTCGATCCGCGCCGCATCCGCGGGCAAGTACTTTCTGGCTATTTCCTGGAGCACACCGGCAAACCGCTCGCGTGTCAGGCCAAATTCTTCACTTCTGCTCTTTTGAAAAAGCTCGCTCACGACGGAGTCCAACCCCGTGGAAAACCGTTCTTCGGATTGGGCGCTGTCTTTTGGCATTGCGAACGCAGCCTCTCTGAATGCTATCAATTATTGGACGCAAGTATGCGGAATTTTGCCGTTCACCAACTAGTCAAGGCGGGAAGAGGACGGCTCGGAGATGGGCTCGCACCCCGCATCTCCGAGCGTCCTTGAAACTGAAGACGGCGTCTGGTTCGCCTCACGCAATCAACTTCACACGACTGATAAAACCTTCTGCTCTTGGACTCCCAAAGGCACGCGGCATTATACAACGCCGCCTGGAGTTGCACGGGTAGTGCGGGCTAGGCGGAGACGGGGTTCCGAGCAGCGCTCCTCGCTGGTGCCGCGCTACTTCTCCGCAGCCTTCTTTTCCGCGGCCTTCTTCTGCGCTTCCAGGGTCCACGGCGGCACAACGCCGTTTTCGCGCGCATAAGCTACCACCTGGCCGAGGTGCTCGTGCGCATCCGCAACCAGAATGTAAATCACGTCGCCTGCGTTCGCCTGCGGACCAAGTTTCGGCAGCAGTTTCGCAAAATCCGCATTCGTCATACCGTTGATTGCCTTCTGAGTAAACTCCCACGACTTGTCCAGTTGCTCAACGATCTGGCCCCGGTTGGTAGTGGATTTTTCGTAGGTTTTTGGATCGAATCCCGCCGGGGGCGTAGCTCCCATCAAGCCCAGAATCCCGTAGCGCTCGCCCGCGACGTGAAGAAAAACTTCCGCAAAAGAGCGCGAGTCTGCCGTGGGACGCCACGTAAATTTGTCCGCCGGCAGAGCATTGGCCAGATCCACAAACTTCTTCTCCACCACCTGCAGATCCGCAAGAGACTGCGCTTTCATGTCATAACTGGGAGCAGTGTGGTCGGCACTGGCATCCGAACTTTGCGCCCATGCGCCCATCGCCCCGCCACTCAGGCCCACAAAAAGAAACAATACCGCCAGAAACAATTTGTTCATATTCAATTCTCCTCAAAGAAACCGCTGGTTCCCTTAGACGATCCCATCGGGAAAATGGCCCTCATCGGCATAGATTTCTTGTAAGCGACGCTACTGAGAACGGGTGACTGGGAACTGACTTTTCGAAGTCCTGTGTGCAAGCAAAAGCGTCAGAGCAACTTCATCCCGTCAGCGATTGTAGGGTAGGCAAGAGTTGTCAACAACTCACGTTTCATCCGCGAATTGTCTGCAACGCAGGATGTCATTCCGGCTCTTACGATGTCCCGATTCAATGGGGCCCCGGTGCCCAAGATCAACGCCGCGGTTTCGCACCCGATCCCCGCGAGTTGAAATACCCAATCGGGCAGTCGCCACGTATGCGCGTAGTTGTAGTGATCCGCCAGTTTGTCCAGGAACTCCTGCAGGGTCAGAGGAGCATCGTCGCATACCTGATAGATTCCGCGTACACTTTGTCCCTCGATCGCGCACTGCAACGCAGCCAGAAAATCCGGCAGCGCAATCAAATGAGCCCAGGTTGGTTTTTTCCAAACAGCCATCACACGATGACGAAGCATCCAGCGTGCGCCTTCGATGAGCTTGATCCCCCTGCCATAAACAATTCCCGCACGGAACACCACCGGAACCATTGATGAATCTTCACAAGCTCCGAGCAGAAAGCTTTCGGCTTCCGGACGAGTGTGGAAGTGCAGCACGTTGGAGGTTGCGTCGAGCCGTCCAAGGGCGGGCCGGTCAGGAGTTGTTTCTCCTTCGACGTGCGGAAAACTGGCGAGGACGAATTTCCGCACACCTGCATGTTTGGCGGCTTCAACCAAGTTCTGGACGTAACCCACATTAGTTTTCGGCAGAAACCGTTCAGGCAGCGGTGCAAACAACACACCCCCAAAGTGCACGACGCAGTCTACGCCGGCACAAGCCTGCGGCAAAGTTTCGGGCTCCGCAAGATCCACTTTGCGCACAGAAACATTGGGGTGACTCGCAAGGTCAGATGGCAATGGAGACTTATGCAGCGCCAGACACAGTTGGTGCGGACTCGAAAGCAAATGCCGGGCCACGCGGGAACCCAGGTTGCCAGACGCTCCCGTGATAAGGATGTTCACGCGATCTTCTCTAAGCGCGCAATGAAATTTGGGAAGTAAATCATCCCACCCCAGATCTTCCCAAGCGAAAAAAGCAACCGCTTGTCATGGAAGCCCGCTGTAAACTGAACCCTGCTAAGCTTATCTTCATCTAGCTTTGGCAAGTATAGGCGGTCGTTGCGCAGAAGTAATTTCGAAGAATGAGGGAAGCACACATGAAGCGATCACACTCAGCAATAATGCGGTTGAGCCTTGCCGTTCTCCTGCTGACCACCTTTTCCGTTGCAGCTGATCCTGGTTTTCACGTCATCAAGAGCTACAAGTTGGGCGGCGACGGGGGATGGGATTATCTGAAGCTCGACAGCTCCTCGCGGCGTCTTTACATTTCGCGCGCCACGCACGTCATTGTGATCGACGCGGATTCAGGCAAGGCTGTCGGCGATATTCCGGACACACCCGGGGTCCACGGCATCGCGCTGGCTCCGGAACTCGGGCGAGGCTTTGTCAGCAATGGGCGCGAAGGCACGGTCACGATCTTCGACATCGAGACGCTGAAGCTGATTGCCAAGGTCAAGGTCGGCGACAATCCCGACGCGATTCTCTACGACCCTGCCACCAAGCGGGTCTTCACCTTCAATGGACGGAGCCAGGACTCGACTGCCATCGACGCTGCCAAAGGCACGGTGTTGGGCACGATCAAGCTCGAAGGAAAACCGGAGTTTGCGGCGAGCGACGGCAAGGGCGAGATCTTCGTCAACATCGAAGATAAGAGCCAACTGGATGCGATCGATCCCAGCAAGCTGGAAGTAAAATCCCGCTGGCCTCTGGCTCCGTGCGAGGAACCCAGCGGTCTTTCGATGGACCGTAAGAATCGCCGCTTGTTTGTCGGCTGCGACAACAAGATGATGGCCGTGGTCGACGCTGACAGCGGGAAAGTGCTCGCCACACCCGTAATCGGCGACGGCGTCGATGCTACCGCTTTTGACGAAGGCACCGGCCTTGCATTTGCGTCCTGCGGCGAGGGCGTACTGACCGTGGTTCGCGAAGAGTCCCCAAGCAAATTCAGCGTCGCAGAAAATGTTAAAACCCAGGAAGGCGCACGCACGCTCGCCCTCGATGACAAGACCCACCAGGTTTTTCTAGTGACGGCGAAGTTCGGGCCGCCTCCGGCGCCAACCCCGGACAACCCGCATCCCAGGCATTCGATCCTGCCCGACACTTTCGTAGTCCTGGTGGTCGGAAAATAACCCGATGCGTCGACCGGCAGGAGAGACGCGAGATTTGATAAGAGGCATCGATCACAACGATAAGAGAAGTTGCGCCGCCGCGCACTTCATGTAGAATATGCCAACCTCGGACGCGCACAGAACGAGAGCGTGTCCCCATGAGCAGCAGTGAAGCAGACAAGTTCCATCGCGCGAGAATCACCAGACGAGTGAATATCGCCCCCGAACTGTGGATGATCCGCGTCCAACCCGACGCGGAATTCAAGTTCGAACCCGGTCAGTATGCAACGCTCGGCCTCGACGGACCGGACAAGCGCAGGGAACGTCCTTACTCCATAGTGTCTGCGCCTCACGAGAGGGAGCTCGAGTTCTTTTTCGAACTGGTTCCGCCCGGAGATCTCACTCCGCTGCTGTACAAACTGCAGGTTGGCGATGAACTGCTCATGCGAAAAGCTCCTAAGGGCCGGTTCGTGCTTGATACCAAGAGCGGCCGCACCAATCACCTTTTGGTGTGTACCGTAACCGGTGTGGCTCCCTTCGTAAGTTATGTCCGCACTCTCTATCAAGACTGGAAAGACGAAAAGTTTGTGGGAGACCACAAACTGTTTCTGCTGAACGGGGCAAGCCGCTCGTGGGAATTGGGATATCTGGAAGAGTTGCAGAAGTTCGCGGAAGAAGCACCATGGTTTCAATACGTGCCCACGGTCAGCCGTCCCTGGGACGATGAAAAGTGGAGCGGCGAGACAGGACGCGTGGATGATGTTTTACGCAAGTACACCGATATGTGGGGTCTCGGGACAAATGCCATTGCGTATCTGTGCGGACATCCCGCGATGGTCGAAGGCAGCAAGGGCATTCTGAAGCGTATCGGCTTCACCAAGGAAGGATTGAAGGAAGAAATCTATTGGGTGCCATCAAAGGCGCGACTCGCATCCTGAGGCGTTGAGGGCGCAACCTCAAACATTCACGCGTCATTCGGTTTCCGCCGGCGCAAAGAACACTAGCACCTTCAACTCTTCGGTGATGTCATGAAAGCGATGCTCAACTCCAGCCCCAACAAAGATGATGCTACCCTCGCTTACCGCCTGGTCTTCGGAGCCAGCTTGCATCCGCGCCCGACCGCGAACCACGTAGTACATTTCGTCTTCTTTGTGCGGCGATTGCGGGTCTACGCCTCCAGCGGGCAAGACGTAAAGTCCAGCACTCATGGCTGGAATGCGGAGAAACTCCGAGTAACGCTTCCCGGCTTGCTGGCGGCACTCGTCTGCTTCCGCAATGTTGAAGAACGCGGCTTGCATTATCGCTGTCTCCCATTCTCAACTGCGTTGAGCGATGCCGCAGCGTTCCCATGCGGAGATTGGCTGTCGCCTTTCAATTCCGGCAGATGCTCCAGCGCGGACCGCAACTCCTGTGGCTTGAAACCAAACGGTCCGGGCCGGCTCTTGTAGGCAACGCGACCCTTCGCATCGATTAGATAAATGCGGTCAGGCCAACCGGTGTACGCTTTCTCGGTTGAGTTCTCGAAGCCATCGATCAAGGCCGGAAACTTTATGCCCAGCTTGCGTACGCAAGCTCCCGCGACTTGCGAGCGTTCTTCGTAATCCTTCGGGCTCGCGAATACGACCTGGTCCTTTATATTGCTCTCCATTTGCCACACATCGCTAGGATGCGCCTCCAGAATGTACACCGCGAGGAATGCCACCTTATTGCCGTACTGTTCGTAGAGCTGATTGAGGGCGGGAACCTCCCGCCGGAAGGGTGGTCAAGTGTAACTCCCGAATACCAACACGACCGGCTGTCGCGCGGTCAGCGACGACAACTGAA
>DATNHO010000127.1:0-7649 GCA_035604895.1 Terriglobales bacterium
CAAGCGGGGGCCGCACCGGCGGAGACGACCGCGGCGGCCGATGCCGGGGATGCTGTTGCACATCGACGGGAGCAAACATCGATGGCTGAACGACGAGCGCTGGTATGACCTGATCGTGATTCTGGACGACGCCACCAGTGAGATCTACTACTCGCAGTTAGTGGAGGAGGAGTCGACGCGAACGGTAATGGCCGGCTTGCGGGAGGTGATCGAAACCAAGGGTATATTCTGCGCCTTGTACAGCGACCGAGGCAGTCATTTCTTCGTGACGGTGAAGGAGGGGGAGAAGGTGGATAAGCACCGCCTGACGCAGGTTGGACGGGCAATGAAGGAACTGGGAGTGCAGATGATCGCGGCCTACTCGCCGCAGGCGCGAGGGCGCTCGGAGAGGAACTTCGGAACCTGGCAGGGGCGCTTGCCGCAGGAGCTCCGCCTGGCGGGGATCACCACCGCGGTGGGCGCCAATGCCTTTTTGCGGGAGCGCTACATCGGGGAGTTCAACGCGCAGTTCTGCGTACCGGCGGTGGAGAAAGGCACGGCATTTCGGCGGACCGGGAGGAGTGACCTGAACTGGATCTTCACGGTGCAAACCGAGCGCGTGGTGGAGAAGGACAACACGGTGGCGATCCGGGACCGGTCGTGGCAGATCGACAAAACACGATTCCGCAACACCTTGGCCGGAAGTACGGTAACGATCCACGAACACCTGGACGAAACCGTATCGATCCGCTACGGCCCTCTTGTAGTGGGGCGCTATGACAGGACGGGAGAAAAGCTGATCAACGCGACAACCAAACAGCGCCGTGGAAAAGGCGGGAGCATGGAAGGCAGCGAAAACCAAAAGCAGGTTTCCACCGGCTCCCACACTCCCTTGGAAATCTCGCTCAGAGCGCGAGATTCCCACTTTTCCACCGCGCCGGCGACGGCTTCTGCGGTCTCGAAGACAAAGGCAAAAGGCAAACCCAAAACCAAAGCGGAGGCGGCCTAACGGCCACACGCTTTGTTTCACAAAGCGGACAGATCACGTATTAATAAAACCGGACAACTTGACTTGTTAACGACAGCCTGCTACCATTCGGTTTCAATAGTGGCCATTGAACAAACTCCACACCCACATGATGAGACAGAGCCGGACCCACGAGGTTCGTGAAGGCTTCGGATTGTGGCGGCTCTCACTACGGCGATGATGGCGGATTTTCCGATCCCACATTCCTGCGAGCCTTTTTGTCTCCGATATGTTTCGTGACAACGGATACCATCTGCGGCTCGCGGCGATGATGATTTTGGCTGCCGCGCGCTCGCCGGCTGGGAGGCTCAAGAAGAAACCGGATGAGCAGCACGACAACGTCACCGGACTTTAGAGCATCGTGACTGTCCTGGAAGGCAATTACCTCCCGCGGTGCCCGACCGGTTACGAATCCGTGAGCACGCGCTGAGCGGCGGTCCTCAGATCTTCGTCGCGAGAATCTTTCTTAGCTCCTGTTCAGGCGCTGAGAACGCTGCCCGCAAGGGTCCCCATTTGGGCATGTAATAGACCACGGAGCCGAAGGGCGTTCTGCAGTTGAAGCGAATGCGAACCAGCCGTCCCTTGTACCACCAGACCGGCTCAACCGCTTCGACGGATTTGAATGGGATGCGCGCTTCCCTCCAATAGTTCGCAACCACCAACTCCCGATCTCGGTACCCAACTAACTGCAAATGTACGGTAACCCAGGTCAGCGGCACCGTGGCGATCAGGACAAACCAAACAATGAACTGGAAGTCGGACCTTATAGAAATGCGGCCCATGGTGATGTAGACCCAGATGGGCACTCCAACAAGAACCGCAAACCAAAGGACCGGCATGATCAGTTTGTTCACAAACGTCAGTACAGCACCCGAGCGCCAGGTGGTGTGGGTTTCTGCGATCGCAGAGTTGGCCTGGCTCGACATGCTGATACCGTATCCGGGTTCAGCTTACGCGATTCCGGCCTGCAATAGAAGTTCCTCTTGGTTAATAGAGCCGTGCCATACCCTATCAGTCCAGACGATTTGGCCAGGACACCCCCGCGGCATGGGGTTCTGGACCGCGACGCCTCCGGTCGTGTGGTCGCCGATGGAACATCTGATCAGGGATTCGGGTGAACAGCGAGGCAATGAAAATGCAGAGGAGTATTGCTTCGGCTAAGGAAGTTCCGCTAGCAACGCCCGCGGGCCGTCGATGTGAGTAAGCGGTGGCGGCGGATCGTTTCGATAGACCAATTCCCAGTGCGCGTTATACCTGTTGGCATTTAACGCGTGTGCGGAAACCTTTTTCGGGTCAACACCGAGAACGACAACCAATTCAAGGCGGTTGCGTTGCTCCTCCGGCAGTCGGTTGAGGTTGTTGTCGCCTATCCGGAGAGCGTGCGGTTGCAGGTTCAGAATCGAAGCGCTCACGACCATAGCCGCAATCCTCACCATACCCCGTCAGGTGTACCATCGAAGGCATGAAAATACCGCCAGACGTTCGAGCAGCCATGACGGAGATCGCGCGCATGTTCGGCCGGCAAGGCGGCAAAGCGTCTGCGAGGAACATGACGCCGGAGCAGCGATCTGCGCACGCAAAGAAAACGTCCCTGGCGGCAGCGGAGGTTCGGACCGCCAAGCGTCTTGCACGGGAGGGTGTGAAGCGGGACAGGCAGGCAGCAAAGCGGAAACGGTCTGAACTAGCGACGTAGGCTGCGTCCGACCACCCCGCAATGTGTTCTTCACTCAATTCGCGGTTTGCCGACTTTATGCCCAAGTGAATTGTTCCGCCAAAAGTAACTACCGGGTTCCCGACAATCCAGGAGTTAGGGGATTTCGGATGCGCCCCATCCACTGGCGCCATGCCCGCGCCATCAGCAGGTGTATTTCATGCAAGTCCAAGCAAAAATATACGATGGAGCGCGCTGGAAAGTTACGGAGTGGCCGTTCGGCGCCAGTGTGGTAATCCGTACGTGCCCGGCGATTGGCACCGTAACTTTTCTATTCCCGCCAGCGAATACGCTCCCGACTACAAATGCTCCGCTCCTTATGGGAGATCACCAGCTCGTTACATCCCCAGGGGGCGCCCATTGACCACACATCTTAAGGAGAACGTCATGAAGCCTCGTAAAGGGCAAGCGTACAGGGCCGGCTGCGAGTCGGTCCACTCGCCGGCGCCAGACAATTCCAGGAGGAGCCGATGAAGAAGTTATGTTTTCTCAGCACACTGGTTCCGCTCATCGGAGCGGTAACTGCCGTTCAAGCCGATAGCGATCAGAACGCTCAGGTGGTGACGGCGTCAAACGCAACCAATAACCAGCTTCTGGTTTACAACACCGGCGGCCAACTGATCCAGACGGTTACCACGCAAGGTCAAGGTGGTGTCAGCGGCAACTCTGGCGGCATCGAAGCGAAAGGCAACATGGTCGCTGTCGTGAATTTCGGCTCGCAGTCCGTGTCCATTTTTGAACGCAGGGGCAATGGCTTCCATATGAAGCAGCTAGTGCCCACGATTTCCAGCCCGGTCAGCGTGGCCTTCGGCGCCGGCCATCTCTACATCCTCGGGACTACCAAGGTTGAGTCCCACCGGATAGATGGATCCGATGTAGATTCCAGTCCCGATGGAGTGGTGGCACTGCTTGTGGCGGATGGGTCCGCAGCGCAGGTCGGTGTTTTGCAAAACCAGCTCATCATCACGGAAAAAAGCGCCACGATTGAGACGGTAAACCTGCTTTTCGACGGAGCCGTGAGTGGGCCTGCCACGCTGGTACAGAACATCCCGACCAACCCCCTGGCACCGTTCGGATTGGTTACGGGCGGCGACAATGCCTACGTCACCATCGCTCACTCCAATGAGATCACCCTGGTCCGCAACGGAACGGTTCTCACCGTCACCGGCTCCGGCACACAGAACGCCCCCTGCTGGTTGACGCTGGTGGGACGGTTTCTGTTCTCGAGTAATTCGCCGAGCATGAGCGTTTCACGGTATGCCGTCTACGGGCAGAAGATCGTCCAAGACGTGGCAGTCGCAGCACAATTTAATGGCGATCCGACCGATATTGCCTCGGGAGAGGGACTGGTGGCCGTGATTGACGGCAACGGCCCGCTCTCGCATCTGTCGATCTTCAGTGTTGACGAGGATGGCAACCTGACTCTGCAAAACGCGGCCACTATCAGCGGTGCAGCCAACGGCGTCGCGGTCATCCGGGGCGGGGACTGAACGAAGCGCCATTTCTGAGAGGTAGTCGATGCTATACGCATGTGATCGAGCCGGCACACCGATCCGTCTGTCCCTCGCGGCCCAGCGAGCCCCTTCTTCAAACCTGGGCCGCATCACGTTCCTTTGTAGCATCCGCGGTCCGGGCCGGAAGTAATCGCACGTTGACGGGAAACGCTCTTGTCGCGGATATGGTCTGTGGAATCACCGCGACTAGCGCACATAAGCCTGGTTTACGTTTTGTTGGAGGAACTCTCGGAACTCGTGCTGGTACTTGGGCTGACGGAGCTTGCCACGGATCGTGCGCTTGTCCGCGAACTTAATCTCCGATGACGGATTGAAGTAGGCGACCGCATTTTGCCGTGTCAGGACGAAGGGCGGGCAACCGTTCTGCAAGAGGATGCCGCTTGCAATTAAGGACCCGGTGCGATGATTGCCTTCTTGATAGAGTTGTGGTTGGCTAAGCACGCCCACATAGACCTCCGACGCGACCTTATACGGGTTCTCCGTCTCATGCTTGCGATACCACCGACGAATTGGCTTCACGTATCGGCGGAAGTTATCGAAGAATTGTCGTCGGGTTACCGAAATGTGGCGACTGAACGCGTGCGGATTGTAGCCCTACCCAGGAGCACGAGGTGGTTTAGCTGTAAGAGCGCTTCGAGCCCCTCATCGCTGAACAAGTCGAGGTCTTCATCGACAACTGCATCGAGAAATTCGTACGCCGTGAGCATGTTCTGCCGGACCGTATCACTAAAGTCATCACGACGGCAATTTAGCACCGCATTGATTGCCGGGAAGTGACGCTGCACATCACGCAACTCATCCTCGATGCGTCCAAGGTGCAAGCGCAACCGTTTCACCATACGTCCAGCAGTAGAGCACATCCTACAGAGGGTTTCCACTTTCCTGCTTAATGGTCGAAAACAGCAGGGCAGTGAAGTCACGCGGGGGCCGGCAACATGGTTTCCACTTATGAATTGCGGATCGTGAAATCCCAGCGTTCCACTTTGACGGGTAACGTCCATTCCGCCACTTTGGTCAAACCACGTGGCAGAGGTCCGACTCGACCATTGAGTAGCTAACCTAAGTGGTTGCGAGTTGGAATCAGGCTTCCATTGAACCAACCTGTGGCAGTCGCGTTTTGCGTGCCTACTTGGCCGCCGGGTGCCCAGATGCTGTGCGGCTGTATCCACGTGCAGTCCGCGTCGTAAGAAGAGTCAGCAAGCTCACCCCAACAGTGCGTACAGCGGTTGCAGCAACCCCCGGTAGCCAAATTATGGCGACCTGCACCGCCATCCGGCAAGGTCGGTCAGCATCGGAGCTATTAGAGCAAGCCCGACATTCCCGAACAAGACTTGAGGTTGAAGGGCTGCTCTGATGATTCATTTACACCGCCAACCAGAATGCAGCTTACTCTTCGAGCGTCCGGACGTTGTAGATCGGAACGTTTGCGTCGACGGCTTGCACGTCGCGCCGGACGGCGGCAGTTACCTTGGCCGGATCACCCACCGTGCGGACAAAGAACGTCATCGGCTCACCCAACACGCTTATTTCAATAGCCGGAACTGAGTGCTGATCATTCCAGACTCGCGTTGCGGTATGCATCTCTCTTTAGCACTACTACCCATATCGATCCGCTGTCGCAACTCCGACAGCGCGCGTGGTCCTGGACTCCTGTTCCCTTACAATCCTCGCACGTCGCAGCGATCTTCAGTTCCAGGAGCTGACTGTCGGGCAGCTTCTTCAGGTCGTGAATGACCTGCCCGTTATGGTGGGTCACCAGCCAGCGCTTCAGTTTGCGTTCGATGGCTTCTCGGTCTTTCACGCTGAGTTCCACGCACCGATCTGGCCACCATTCATGAATGCACTCGTAGCAAACCATATCGCCGCAATCGAGTAGAGCACCAGCGTCAGCGCGCCGGAAGAACCGCTTGCACCAGTGGCACGGCTGGACACCAAGCAAGCCCAGAGCGTCTTTGACCTGCACTAGCTCACGCTCGATGCGCGACAATGCCTCGCGCAAATCCTTTACTGACTCGTCCGGCATCTTGCCACTGGCCCGGAATTTCCTTTCTGGACTCTCTAGGTGCTGATGGCGAGCGCCAGAGGCGACGGAGAAGTTCTGCGATCACCAGATCCGGCTCAGACTCCGCCAGTGCGCGCAGCACAGTCCATGGCTCGCAACGCTCGAGAAGATTGCTAACTCGACATTCGCTTCGCCGTTATCTCGAAGGTCTGGTCATTAAACGTTACCTTGAACTTAATCTCGTCGCCGCTAAGCTTGCCGCTGTACGTGAATGTTCCGAATGGCCGCTCTGCCGAGAACGAGATTTCGTCACCGGCTACCTTGCCGTCTTTGATTGGGGTCTCGTCCTGCGAGCCGGCCACGGTACCCGTTAGATTTCCATTTTCGACTTTGAAGGTGAAGGTATTTACGCGCTGCGTCCCATCAGGAGTAGTGAACTCGGCCTTCCACTTGCCGCTCACATCCGCAGCCGCTGCCACCAATGACAGCAACACCCCAAGGAACACGATGCGCCAAGATAGACGATTTCTCATAGAGATCTGCTCTCCTTCCTTGCAACAATACCACTCCTGTTCAAAAACACCTCCTTCCATCCGATCGACGAAGCGCATTCTCCTTAGCGCGGGGGCCGCTCTTCGGGATAGTTGTTCGACAATGAAGTCGGGGAACCCTCCCTGGGGTACGTTTATAATTGCGGGCGAGATTCGGGCAGTCACCCCACGCACGAAACGGAGCGTTAACAGGCAATAACGGAAGCTATTCGACGCGGTCTCGTGGCAAAGCCTTCCGGCGTCAGGGGGACTATCGAAAGACATGCCACGTGTCAGCAACGGCGTTTTACGTCCAGGTGCCTGCTGACAGCTCTACGCTGGGCGACAAGGGCAATCAAGTTCGTTACACTGCTGCGTGGCTCTGCACGTTACCGCGAGTTTCACGGGGCGACGCGGCAGGCTCCTGTTGCAGGAATTCAAGCATCCTTCGATTGATCGTCTCCGCTTGCGCGAATGTCAGATCGTGGCCCGCGCCGAGGATTATCTCCGCGCTGACAAACTTTTCTCCACGCGTTACAGTTTTTCCGCGCGCTTTCCGCCCTAGAAGATGAGAGAGTTCGGGATCAACCCGAGCTCGAAGGAATCAGAGGAAACTTCAATGTCGAAACACGTGAGAAACTGCAACTCTGCATACGCCGCGAGTTGCCTGATCCTGTTGAGCGGCCTGGCCATTCGAGCGACAGCCCAGAACCCCGCACCTGAACCCGACCCGTCTGATCCGGTTGCCGTTGCTTTGAAGGCGCACCCGGGCTGGGTGCAGATTCCCGGAGCCCTGATCCGCCCGGACTGCGTGCACGAGGTCCCAAACGGCGCCCTGCTACAAGAGAATGGCGATGTTTTTCTCGGTGGCGCACTTGTGGCCCAC
>DATNHO010000128.1:0-17679 GCA_035604895.1 Terriglobales bacterium
CGAAGTCTTGATCGAAGAGATGTTTGGGTCGGACCGAAGCCGACCGAAAGATTACAGACGAGCCGTGGTCATCGACGCTGGGCCAAAGAACAAGACGAACGAAGACACTCTTCGAAGTGAACGGAGAAGTGCGCTCAAAAAGAGTTTGACAGAGCCGACGTTGTTAGAGATGTCCGGTTATCGGACTAACCAGAAGTTCGCCCGTCGCTGCCAGACGGGTTGACTGCCTCCAGACCCATGGACAGTTCAGGAAGAAGATCGATTCGGTTCAGGTTCCGGTTAGCTGACTTCGGCGGCAAGTTGTTATCAAGGGGGCAAAGGCTCGCTTCCTGATTGGTTCCCTTCTGCCCGAACCGCTCGCTATTTCACGTTGATGGTCCCCCGGCATTTCGGTGAGCCGCACCGGCACGGTGTCTTGGGCACATTTTTCCGAAACCGATAGTCGAATGTCAGCTCTTCCCCGGTGCGAATCTTTCGCCGGCTGAAGAAAACCAGATGGCCTCGAATGCGGCGCAAGCCTAGATTCGGGTCGCAGCAATGATTGATGAACTGTGAGCCATTGCCGCCGACGGCTCCGTTGATGACCCAGCGGCGGTTGAGCCGAAAGAGGTAGACATTTGTCGGACGTCCGAGCCTCCAAAGTCTCCTCAAGAGCCGCACGGTTTGTTGCCAAGTCAGACGCTCGCCGGTGTACTCGATCACCTTGCGGTTGCGAGGAATAGGCTCGAGAGCAAACACGCCATGGCGGTGGATTGCCGAACGCCCGACGCGCAGGCGGTATGGCGAGCACTCCCGTTTGATTCGCGGCGCCGTGTGGCCTGCGCTGTTCATCGAAGAAAGTCTCCAAACGCGGTGAACGGCCAGCACCTTGCCGGTGCTAGCCGTTCGAGTCCGTCACGAAAGGTTTAATCAACTGCAATTGCGAGCCGCCAGCACGCCGACTCAGCAACGATCAACCAATCATTCATCGATTACTTCATGAATTTCATCAGGGTCCGGACGTTCGGCACCTTCTTGGCCTTCTTCAACTTTTTGGTCGGTTTCTTGGCTGCCATCGGTTTTCACCTCGTTTGGATTCGCCGTCTCCGGCGGTTGAGCCGATACTATGCACTTCATGTGCCAATGTCGGCAAACTTGGACCAGGGCTAAGCCCTTGCAGGTCCTCACGATGTCTCCACAACGAAGCCGGGATCGATCGGTGGATGTTAAATAATTCACCATACGCGTTGACTTTCTAATTCCCGCGTCAAAGATTGGGCCAGCTCCGCGCCTCAAACGGCTCAACTGATCAACAGCGAATCGGCAAGTGCCTGATGAACGCGCTAACGGGACAAGTGGGTACCGGGAACAAGTTGTTCGGTAATCCGATTTATCAGGAGTTACCCCTGCGGCAGACTAGTGCTAGCCTTCCAATGTTTACGCTCTAGGCGGAGACTCAATGGCCTCGGTGGGCGCCAAGAAAACGAAAAGGAACGCGCTGATCTGTGCAACGTGGCTGTGTGGCGCGGTCGCGTCCGCGTTTTCCCCCGTTGCTCTCGCCCAGGGCGGGAATATCGAGCCTATCCGCGTCGAGTCCGACCGAGTTCTGGTTCCTGTTTTCGTGGTGGACAAGCAGCGGCGTTTGCTCGATGCTGCAATCCCCGATCTGACCTTGAAGGATTTCCACCTTTTGGAGGATGGCTTAGAGCAGAGAATCAAGAGCGTGGCAGTGGAACGCACGCATATATGGGAGGTTCGCGACAATCTAAGTCGCCACGTAGAATACTCCAACACACCGCGAGGAAAGTGGAGCACAGCGGATCTATCGTTCACGGGGTTCGCTGGAGTTTCTAATACCAAGTTTTACGTGATCGGTTATGAACCGCCTCCGTCGCCGGCTGGAAGTTGTCATCACATAGAGGCAAGGGTTGACCGAGACAATGCACTCGTCTACGCGCGCAGCGAGTACTGCAACGTGGAGAATTCCGCGTCCGACCCCCTGGACGGAACGAAGTTCGGCAAGCAGCTGGAGCGCGATCTGGCTTCGGCAAAGGGGGGCGAGATCCACCTGGCAACTCAGGCAAACGTTTTCTATGGAGACACGGCCCGCGTCTACATCGCGCTCGACTTCCCATGGGAATCGCTAGAGCGCAAATGGATCAACGGAAGTCTGTACGCAACGATCGGTGTTTTGGGAATGATCTTCAGGAAAGATGGCACCCTCGCCGCCCGTTTTAGTGACCAAGCGTGCTGCTCCTCCGACGTTCCTTCCTTTGTCCTAAACGAACACAAACCCGAAGCCCATCCCGAATTTGATGTGATGTTGATCCCGAATCGCTATGAAACGCAGCTTAGCTTGCCCTCCGGTGAATACGTGCTCCGGGTCGTCCTCAGTGACGGAAGAAAGTTTGGTCGAGCGGAAATGCCTCTGACCATCGAAAGCTATGATGGAAAACGTTTTGCCATCAGCGCGATCGCTCTCTGCAGGCGATTCCACTCAGCATCGGCTGCTCCGCAAACCACAGATCTATTCCCTGCGAAGTACGCACCTTTGGTCAGCAAAGGTCTTGAGGTCACACCTACGGCGAAGACGCGCTTCAGAAATGACGAGCCCCTGGTTTCCTACTTTGAGATATACGAATCGCAACCGGCCGGCCAGCCGCCAATGCCGGTCGAGGCGCATCTGAGAATTGTGAACTCGAAAACCGACAAGACAGCGGCGGACCTCGACCGTGTGAGAGCGGCGCCCGAGACGCAGTCGGGTAGCACCGTGATCCCCA
Source organism: Terriglobales bacterium (assembly GCA_035604895.1). Lineage (GTDB taxonomy): Bacteria > Acidobacteriota > Terriglobia > Terriglobales > Acidobacteriaceae > JABDBE01. The sequence continues at coordinate 2,760 of DATNHO010000128.1, forward strand.
TCGCGCAATTTATCCCCTTCGGGAAACTGCCGAAGGGTGCGTACCGGCTGGAGGTCCAGGCGACCGACGCTGCGGGACGAAGCACGGCTTGGCGCGCGACGAACTTCACGATCGAGCGATGAACCACCTTTGGCAGGTGCCACCCACGCCGGGCAGCTACTGATTAATACGGTAACCGGAAAAGTTGGTCCCAGTACGAAGTTGATTTCATAACAATGTCGGCTCCCTCGACCCGAGTAGACTTTGGTTGCATGACGACCAAGGCTCGGGAGGAAGGAGCCGAACATGGTGATTATAGGCGTGGATTATCACCCGAGCGATCAGTACATCGCGTTTGTAGATGCAGAAACCGGGGAGAGCGGCGAACGGCAATTGAACCACAGCGACGGAGAAGCCGAGAAGTTCTATCGGGAACTGAAACAGCGAGGAGTCAGCGTGCGCGTGGGAATGGAGGCCACCGGATACTCACGCTGGTTCGAGCGGTTGCTGGCAGAACTGGGTATCGAGGTATGGATTGGCGATGCAGCGAAGATCAAGACCAAGCGAGTCCGCAAGCAAAAGACCGACCGCCAGGATGCCCAACTTCTGTTGAAGCTGCTGTTAGAAAATACCTTTCCTCGCGTCTGGGTACCGAGTCCGGAGAATCGTGATCTGCGGCAACTGCTGTGGCACCGGCATCGGCTGGTGCAGATGCGGACGCGGCTCATGAACCAGCTCCAAGCCCTGGCGATGAACGAGGGCCCGCGAAGGAAGAAAAAGCTGTGGAGTGAACAGGGGCGCACACAGCTAGAGAAGCATCCGTTGGCTACCTGGGCCAGTCGGCGCCGACAGGATCTGCTCGAGCTGCTGGACCGAATGAATCCGACCATCGAGGAGTTAACCGTAGCCATCGAACAAGAAGCCAAGAAGCGGCCCGAAGTGCTACAGCTGATGACGCACCCCGGCGTAGGACCACTGACGGCGCTGGCCTTCGTGCTGATCATCGGAACTCCAGAGCGGTTCCATTGCGGCAAGCAGACCGGCAGTTATGTGGGGCTGATCCCTTCGGAGGACTCCAGTGCCGGACGGCAACGGCTGGGACACATCAGCAAGCAAGGCAATTCTCTGCTGCGTTTTTTGCTGGTGGAAGCAGCACAAGCCGCCGTGCGTTGTGATTCGGATTGACGGCGCCGGTACCTGCATCTGGCGATGCGTCGAGAACGCCGAATCGCCAAGGTGGCCATGGCCAGAAGGCTTGCTGTTCGGTTGTACTGGATGTGGCGGAACGGTTGGGAGTATGCGCAGTCGGTCGAGTTCGGTTCGTACACGGGACAGCTCGTTACCGGACATGGCGTGCACTAAAGCGCCGTGCACTTGATTGGGCATCACGCTCCCTCGCGAGAGGGAGTTTGAAGAAGTAATCATGGTCGAAGGATTGATCGGAGAGATGTTTGGGTCGGACTGAAGCCGACCGGTAGATTACAGGCGAGCCGTGGTCGTCGATGGTGGGGGAAAAGAACACGATGAAAGAAGACACTCTTCGGAGTGGAATGGAGAAGTGCGCCCAGAAAAGCTTTGACAGAGCCGACATTGTTAGAGATGTCCGGTAAACGCTGCCAGCTCAACCGGTCGATGCAGCACTTTCTAATTAGTTGATCCGACAGTACTTCCCTTAGAGAACCGATCTGTTCGGCTGTACTCAACTAGCACTAGCCAGGGTAGTGTTCTGCTTGAATCAATGCTCGCGAACGACTTTAGCCTTTGAGACTGCTGCAAATAGACTCCCAGCTAGTGTTGCGTCGACCCATTGAGACCGCCGCGTTTATCAGGCATGTCGATTACTTCCGAGTGTGCCGTCACTCGGGAGGAACCGTGACGAAGGTATGGACCAGGGGTTTCTAGACGTTGGTACGGTCGTTCCATTGGAGTCCATAGCTGGGGCTGTTAGTCTTCAGCGTTCGGGAAGCTCATCTGAAGACCGAACATGCGATGTGCTCCCGGGCTACGGGCACACCGACAAGCTGCGAGGGTCTCCCGATCGCGAACGAACTCATGGACTTCGTCCTGCCGAAGCCGGTGCTTTCCAAGGGGGGAGGTCTGCGCGTCTCTGAATTGGACTATCGGAGGGATCCTCGCTGGGAAGGATTTATTGCTTCGCATCCCGGCGCGTTGATTTATCACCATCCGGGGTGGCTGATGGCGCTTGAGAGCGAATGCGATCGGGAATGTGTGAGCTTAGCATGCGAGGATGAGCGAGGCCAATTGCGAGCGGTCTTACCGCTCTTCTACACAAAGGGTCTGCCGCTAAAGTTCGGACGTATGTTAACTGGTCGACGCCTCTCGTCTCTACCGCGTACGCCGATTGCCGGCCCTTTGGCTATGGACCAGAAGGCGGCCGCGGCGATAGTTGCATACGCAATCGAATTAGCTAGTTCCCAACCTGGCGTTCGGCTCGAGATCAAGGCCCAAATCGGAGACTTGGACGAGCCAGCGGGTGCTCTGGCTTGCATACCGTGGAGATCTACATACCTGAAAGAGCTTCCGCCGGCCACCGAGGGCGCTTCGTGGGAAGAGTTTTGGGAAAGTGCCCGCCTGCCCCGAACCTGCGGTTCTTGTAAAGGTTGCCGTCGCCTGCGATTTGGAAATGCGCGCCGTCAGCATCGCGTGAACTGGGCGGTGAATAAAGGGATCAAGCTGGGGCTCGAAGTTCGCGATGCGGAGACGGAGGAAGACCTCTCAAATTGGCATCGACTCTACCTCTTGACCATGCGCCACAACGCGGTACCTCCGCGGCCCTATCGTTTTTTTCAAAGCCTGTGGTCCTCGTTGCAGCCGAGCGGCAAAATGCGACTGCTGCTTGCCGAACAGCGGAAAATGGGAGAAAAGAGGATGGTCGCTGGTTCTATTCTACTGCAATTTGGCCAGACGGTTTTCTACGCCTTCACCGGCTGCGCGCCAGAGGATTTGCATCTTCATCCTCATGACATCCTTCAGATGGAAGCAATCTGCAGTGCCTGCAAAAATGGATTTCGCTGGTATGACTTCGGCGAGGTCACAGAGGATCACGAAACGTTAGCGCAGTTCAAAACGAAATGGGGTGGAAATCCTGTGCCGCTATATCGTTACTACTATCCCGAGCCAGCAAAACACGCGCCAGATGGCGGCGAAAGGCTCGCTTCTTTCACACGCAAAATATGGCGCGTTCTTCCGCTGAAGGCAACGGAAGTTGTTGGCGATTGGATGTATCGCCGCATGTAATGTTTGGGTTGCGGCACATGGAGGTATCCAGCGATGTCGAGTCACGCGACTAAAGAAACGCCGGTTCAGCTGGCTTATATCGGATGCTGGTACAAGAACGATATGTACTCCCACAATTGCAGCAACCTAGTCGACTCACTCCGCACGGCGGGAATGGAGGTTGATGTTGTTACGTCGAACTGCAGATGTTTTTCCTCGGCTCAACAATTCACTATAGCGAAAGACGAACTAATTAACCTCAAATGCGCACCGATTGCGATTCCGCACGCACCCAAAGATCCAGGCAAAAAACACGGCATGCTGAAGTACATGGCGGTGAAAGCATTCCGGCTTGATGTAATTCTTGCGACGGCTCGGGGATTTTTGTATTACAAGCGGGCGCGGAGCGCGGATGCGATCCACTTCGATCAAGTCCTGGAAGCCTTCGGCTGTATCCCGCTTTTCATCGTGATTGCCCTGGCGAGCGTGTTCGGCAAGCGCGTAGTAGTTACCGTACATGAGATCGATCCTTTTCAGCGCGAGCACAAGTGGCTCAATCGCTTGTACAAACGGTGCGCCGAGGTTTTTGTCTACAGCGAGAACATGAAGCAGCAGATTGTGGCGCTTGGGGTGAGTCCGGACACAATTAAGGTCATTCGATATGGAGCGATGATCCCAGCACTCGTCCAAGCCGATCGCAAGCGATATGTCTATTTCGGTGGGCATAATATTCTGGGCGGCAAAGGGTACGTGGAACTGATCGATGCACTGGCGGTACTGAAATCGAAAGGCATGAACATCTCGCTGGTGATTTATGTCGGCTACGGATGCAATGGACTGAAAGAAGCAAAGGAATTGGCTGTTCGCAAACACGTGGCTGACATGATTGCGTGGAAGGAATTCTATTCTGGCGAAGCGCTGGCAGGGGTGTATCAGCAAAGCAAAGCATGCATCATCCCGTACACAAGCGGATCCGCACGACATCCGCTGACCTGCGCGATGGCAAACGCCACTCCGGTCATTGCGACGCGTGCGGTTGATATTCCTGAGTATCTCGGAGAACTCGGAATTTACATCGATGGATCCGCAGCATCGATTGTAGATTCAATTTCCGACATTGAGGGCGGCGGCAGAGACCTAAGCGCTTTGGCGAAAGCCCTGCGAGCCAAGGCGCTAGCCGAGCTCAGTTATGACAGAATTGCCGAGCAACTCAGCAGAGAATACTCACGGATCGCCGGCAAGGAGCAATTGCCGCAGATGGAAACGAAAACAGCTGGCGCTAGTGTTCCCCGCTGAGACTGGACAACCTGCTCAGGTGAGATCAAGGCCTCCAACAGGAGGCAACATGGGCAGGAAACCGCGGTTCGTCAGCGTGGCCTCGTACACTTTCGTTGATGCCGGGAATCCCTAAGTCCTCACTTATCGTCACGACTGCAGCTCTGAGGTGATTTGCGGACGTGGGGCGCAGAGTTGCAGCCGCGAAGCCGATTGCAGCTGTCAATATGGCATGAAGAGCGTCCAGGATGCCTCTCGGAGTTAGCAAAGATAGCCGTGAAATCCACGATTCAATTGTGACCCGTGTCACAGAGCACCGCAATCGTTCGCGGTATTCTGTGATAGTTCAATGTTGCTCTCGAAGGGCTTTCGCACCGATTTAGTAGAGTTCGAGCGCCGGGCCGCGCATTTATGGAGGAGGACTGAATGGCACGAATCATTGGGGCGGTAGCGACTTCCCATTCCCCGACAATTGGTTTCGCTTTGGATCGGCAGAAGCAGGACGATCCGGCGTGGACCCCAATCTTCAAAGCGTACGAGCCGGTGCAGCGGTGGCTGAAAGAAAAGAAGCCGGACGTGCTGTTCATGATTTTCAACGATCACGTCACGTCGTTCTTCTTCGACCACTATTCGGCGTTCGCGCTGGGGATCGACACCGGCTACCAGGTGGCGGATGAAGGCGGAGGCGTGCGGGCATTGCCGCCGGTGAAGGGCCACGCGGCGCTGGCGCAGCACATCGGTGCGTGCCTGGTGGCGGATGAATTTGATATGTCCTTCTTCCAGGACAAGCCTCTCGATCACGGCTGCTTTTCTCCGCTCTCGATGCTGTGGCCTCACGAGCAGGAATGGCCCGGCGCCATCATTCCGCTGCAAGTGGGCGTGCTGCAGTTTCCGATTCCCTCCGCGAAGCGCTGTTACAAGCTGGGCCTGTCGCTGCGGCGGGCCATCGAAAGCTATCCGGAAGATCTCTCCGTCGTGATTGTGGCTACAGGGGGGCTGTCGCATCAGGTGCATGGCGAGCGGTCCGGATACAACAATACCGAGTGGGACATGCAGTTTCTGGAGATGATCGAGAAGGATCCCGTGAAGCTGACGGACGTCCGGCTGGCGGATTACGCGAGGCTAGGAGGGTTCGAGGGCGCCGAGGTGATCATGTGGCTGATCATGCGCGCGGCGCTCTCCGAGAACATCCGAAAGATTCACCAGACCTACTATCTGCCGACGATGACCGCGCTGGCGACAGCGATTTACGAGAACGAGGCCATTGAGCCGATGGCGGAGACCAAACAGGACTACCAGAATCACGTGAACTATCAACTGGCGGGCGTGGAGAAGATCGCTGGGACGTATCCGTTCACGCTGGCGCGGAGCGTGAAGGGGTACCGGCTCAACAAATTTCTGCACCGGCTGATCGAGCCAGAGCACCGACGGCGTTTTCTGGAGGAACCCGAGGTCCTGTTCGAAGAAAGTGGGCTGACCGGCGAAGAGCGCGACCTCGTCCGGCGGCGCGATTGGCGCGGGATGATTCAGTACGGAGCGATCTTCTTCATGTTGGAAAAGCTGGGAGCGGTGGTGGGCGTGTCGAATCTTCACATCTACGCCGCCATGCGCGGCGAACCGCTGGAGGAGTTCCTGAAGACGCGCAACCAACCCGGCGCACTCTACTCTGTGGCGGGCAAGGACGCGAAGAAGTTGGATTGGGAGAAAACCCCAGCCGGCAAAGTCACCTGACAGCCGTGCGGTACTTCCGCGCTGAGCGCGTCGTCGAGGGCAAGTGGCTGGAGGCAATCGCACCCCGGTCCTATTGCCACCCGCCGAGGCTGCAAGATTGCTACATGAGTTTTTTAATTGTGGAAAACTTTACGGAATAAACGAATCAGCTCCGCAAATGCCAGGTCGGTCGCTTCTGGATCGAAACGCGGGCCTTCATCGCGCGTGAAGGCGTGCTCGGCTGGATACAACAGCGTTTTATAACGCGCACCAGAGTTTTGCAACGCCCGATCAATCGTTTGGCGTCCCGCGTCGGGAACGTGCGGGTCCTTTGTCCCGAAGATCATCAGAAGTTCACCGCGGATCTCTTTTGCGCGGTCCAACGATCCGGCGTCTGCGTCCTGACCGAGCTTGCCGTCATGGATGCCTGTTCCGTAGTAACAGACCGTTGCGCGGACATCAGGCTGGAACGCAGCACGGAAGGCGAGGTGGCCGCCGATGCAGAAACCCATGACGCCGATCTTCCCTTGCGCGACCTTAGGATGTTTCGAAAGCCAGTCCAGACCAGCGCGGCAATCGGCATCGAAATGCGCGACTGGAGTCTTTGCGGCGTCTTGCTGGCCGCGGATGCGTCCGGCGTCATCGAAGGAGATCGCCGTTCCCGGCGGTTCGATGCGGCGATAAATTTCTGGGGCCGCTACCACAAATCCATATCCGGCTAGGCGAACGCAGGCGCGCACGATTGGCGGTGTGAGCTGAAAAATGTCGGAATAGCACCAGATACCCGGATATTGACCTTCGGCCTTGGGCGCAGCGACGAAGGTTCGCATCGGGGAACCCGGCAGAGAAATGTCCGCGTATTCGGCATTGACGATCATTTGTTGGTTCGCGGGGAATTCTGGCGGAGACGCGAAACCCAGTCAACTCCTGATTAAGGCGGTAACCGTAGATATGCAGCACTAGTGGCATGTCGCAGAGACAACGTTACTGCGGATGCGGCGGGTCGGATCGGAATATTTCCACTGGATCTGCCCGAGTTGCTCCATGATGCGGCCGACTCGGGCTAACAAGCCCAATGGCTACCTTCTCGGCTCATAGCGCATCGCCACCGCCCCCGAGCCGAACTCCAGCCGGCTCACGAGCCTCAAGTCGACATGCTTCGATAGCCCCGCGAACAACGTCGGCCCGTGGCCCGCTAGCCTGGGGTGCACCACGAACTCGTACTCATCGATCAATCCCAGCTCCGCCAACGCCAGCGGGAGCTTTACGCCTGCCACGAACAGTCCGTTACCCGACTCCCGCTTGAGTTGCTGAACGGCCGTCCCCAGATCCCCGCGCACTAGCTCCGCGTTCCAATCGGCCCGGTCCAGGGTGCTCGACACGACGTACTTCTTTGCCGCGTCGATCGTCCGGGCGAAGGGTTCCATCCAATCAGGCCTCGCTCCTGTCCGCACCGGCGGCCGCCACGCTGCCTCCATCATTTCGTACGTCACCCGGCCAAAGAGGAGCGCATCGGCCCGGTTGAGGTTCTCGATGGCGTTTCGATGCAAGTCTTCGGCTGGTGGAATGACACGATGATCGCAGCACCCGTCCAATGTGACGTTGATGGAATACCGAAGAGGCCGCATTGCGCAAGAGTACCGCCGATGGGGTAGACCAGCAAGGTTGGCCCGCTTCAGGGCTAGGAGCCACTCACGTAACGCATGACGATGACAATTTGAGAGCTGCTAGCGGCATGCGGCAGACACAACGCGGTTGTCCGACTAACCAGGAGTTACTTGCCGACTCGCCATGTTAACTCAACGGATAATCGGTGCTGGTCGCGATTTCTGGAGCCTCGGTCGATTTGACCGGGAATCGTGCTTGCTAATTTGGTGAAATTCTGTCAAAAACTGGTCGGTTTTAGATCCGGAAGCCCCGGCTGGGGAGTTGCTGGAGCTACTTGTGAGGGTTGCGAGTCAGGAAGGGAGAAAAAAGATGCCAGCAAAGAAATCTGCGAAGAAGAGCAAAAAGCTTCGCGCGAGGCCTGTAGCGAAGGTCAAGACTCTCTCGAAATTCCTAATGCCTACTAAGATCTGATAGGCGACGGTCCGGACCATTGATGCGACATTTATGGTGTAGGTGTGCCTGCGAACAAATACAACCGCACGCGAAACTCGGGTCGTGAGCAATCTCAGCACGACGGCTATATTGGCTCGTTTCTCGAAGCCCTTGCGGCGCAGTATAAGCAATCGCTCCGTTTTTCGAGCTTCGGCAAAGTAGATCGCTTGAGTTCGTCTGAATTCTACCGACAATATTACTTCGCAAACCGTCCAGTCGTGATCCGGGGACTTATGCGCGGTTGGAAAGCCCTTCGAGTTTGGACCCCTGATTACTTCGCAAAAAACTTCGGAAATTGCACCGTTGAGATCAATCGCGCGCGCAATCGTGATCCGCATTACGCGCGCAATTTTGCAAGAAATAACGCCAAAATCTCGATGAAAGAGTACGTCGGTATGCTCCAAAGCGGCGGCGAAACGAACGATTATTACATCGAGGGCCGCAACTCGCTGCTCAACCGCAGGCCCTTCCGACGTCTGCTCAGCCACTTCGCGTGCCCTGAGGGCTTTCTCGACCCGCGCCATGTTAGACGCAAGGCCGGAATGTGGTTCGGCCCCAAAGGCACCATATCACCGCTACACCATGACGCAGCGAACGGGATGCTTGCGCAAATCTACGGGCGTAAGCAAATCAAGCTGATTCCCCCGTTCGAGACGCGGAACCTGTGTAACCATGAATGTTTCAGTGACATAGACCTGGAGAAGATCGATTACCAAAAGTTTCCTTCCATGAAGGGCGTCACCATCCTCGATGCGATCCTTGAGCCAGGAGACTTCGTCTTCGTCCCCATCGGCTGGTGGCACTGGGTGAAGTCACTCGATGTCAGCATCTCTCTGAGCTTTACGAACTTCGTCGTGCCGGGGGAGCCAGTTGCATGGCAGTGGCGTTATGGAACGTCGGCCACGGTCCGCGCAGGGCTTTCACCCCGCATAAAGGTAGACCAGCCCGGCGAAGTAGATACCGACCGCATGATCAACTGATCGAGCTTCAGCCTCAGTTGGCCCGCAGCATGCGCAACGCGCCGGAGGGTTTCGCGCTGTCTTCCAGGCCCAGCGTCAAGATGGCGGACTCGCTTCGTCTTGATCTTCGCCGCATCGCCAATCCACACTTCGATGCTGGCATGGCCCAGGAGCTTGGCTTGACTTCGGAGCATTCGTGTGCAAAATTCCGCCTCACTACTTGCACCACATCGGCGATGTGTGTGATGCGATTTCAACAAGGCGTGAATGGGAAGGACTTTGTCGACGCGCGCCGCATAAGAAAGACAACAGCATGAAAAACGCGAGAGCCTTCCTTTTGCTTCTGTGGGGATTGACGTTTGCGGCGCCGGCATTCGCCGCTCCGGACGAGTCTCAAATCGACCGGGGGCACCAGGTGTACGACAAGTGGTGCTTTCCCTGCCATGGCACCGGCCTGGGCAAACCGGGGACGGAGATGCTGAAGGCGCGGGGGCAAAATCCCGCCGTGCTGGAAGAGCGCACCGATCTGACCGCGCCCGCCATCAAGATATTCGTCCGCCACGGCGTGCTGTTCATGCCGACTTTCCGCAAGACCGAAATCAGCGACGCCGACCTCGACGCGATCGCCGCGTACCTTACGCGCAACAACAAGCACTAACGCCGATGCAGCTCCCCCTTGGCGTAAGTCCCGGCAATTTGGCCGCCGCTCTGAAGCGGTTTGAGGAAGCCGCCGGCAAGGACCGGGTGTTTGGGAGCGACGAGAGCATGAGAATGAGAACGCTGGAAGCACGGAGCGCACGATGAGAACGCCACCTGGTGTGAGCGCAAGCGATTTTGCAGCCGCGCTCGAGCAATTCGAAAAAGTTGTCGGAAGGGATTGGGTCTTCACGTCCGACGAGGACATCGATACCTACCGCGACGCCTATTCCCCTCTCTGGCACGACGATGAAGAACCGATTCCGTCGGGGGCGGTCGCGCCCGATGGCGTCGAACAGATACAGGCGGTGCTCGGGATCGCAAACCGCTACAAGATTCCGCTGTGGACGGTCTCTACAGGCAAGAACCTCGGCTACGGAGGTTCCGCGCCGCTCTTGAGCGGCAGTGTGGTGCTCGACCTGAAGCGCATGAACCGCGTGCTCGAGGTGAACGACAAGAACCACTACGCGCTGGTCGAGCCGGGCGTCAGCTACTTCGATCTCTATCGCTACATCCAGGAACGAAACCTGAGAGTGTGGATTGACCCGCCTGACCCGGGCTGGGGCAGCCCGATGGGTAATTCGCTCGAGCGCGGGGGCGGCAGAACGCCGATGCGGGATCATTTCGGGGCCGTCTGCGGCATGGAAGTGGTACTCGCCAACGGCGAGGTGGTGCGCACCGGTATGGGCGCGCTTCCGGGATCGAAGACGTGGCAGCAGTACAAGTACGGTTTTGGGCCGTATGTGGACGGCATGTTTTCGCAGTCAAATTTCGGCGTCGTCACCAAGATGGGGGTTTGGCTGCTCCCGGAACCGGAGGCCTACTGTTCCGGAACGGTGATGGTGCCGAGGCACGATGATCTGTCTCCCATGGTCGAGATTTTCGCGAATCTGGTGGCCTCCGGAACGGTGCAGGCCACGACGCAGGTGGCGAACCCGCTGGCGTACGTCCCGCCCGATCCGGAATTGACCGCTCTTCGCTCCAGCGGTTCGATCAAGGGTCTCGAGGAGTACGGAGCACGGAAGAACGTCGCATACTGGAGCATATCCCTGCCTTTTTACGGGCCCTCCAAGGTGATCGCCGCTCAGTGGGCATATGCGAAGGAGAAATTCTCAGGGATTCAGGGGGTCCGGTTTGAGGACGGCCCGTCGTACCGGTTTCCGCTGAGCGCCGATGAGGTGGCCAAAATCGCAGACCCCGTGCCGTTCGGAATACCCAGCCTGCAAATGTTTTCGGTCATCGGCGCGAACGCTGTGGGGCACCTGGGTTTCGCTCCGATTATTCCCATGACGGGGGAGGCGGTACTCGAATCGCAGCAGGTTTTCGAAAAGGTTTACAAGGACCTGGGTTCTCCGGGCGGCGCGGCCGCATCCTTTCCGCTTTTCTGGTACTTCGGGCGGGCCTTCGTGATCATCTACCTCTTTCCGATCGTGCACGACGTGGAAAAGAACCGGCAAACCCGCGCAATTTACAGGCGGCTGATACGGGAATCCGCGGCGCGCGGCTGGGGCGAGTACCGCACGCACACGACGTTCATGGGCGACATCATGAACACGTATTCGTACAACAATCATGCTCTTCTGCGGCTGCATGAAACCCTGAAAGATGCGCTCGATCCGAACGGCATCCTGTCGCCGGGGAAGAACGGCATCTGGCCGAAGCGGTTGCGAAAGGCGAGCGCGTAAAGTTGAGACTAAGACAAGGACGCCGTCTCGGCCAAGACGGCTTGAGCCGCAGCTGTTTGCTTGTCTAAGTCGGTTACGCCGCGTCCCATGATAATCAGACGATGGAACAAAAATCCCATTGCAATCCTGTTCAATTCTGGCGTTCGAACATTGTGAAAAACAATCGACGCCAGTTCTCGGGAGTCAATCAGCTTAAAGTACGCGCATTCCCCACCGTAATATTCTCCGTGTTCTCCCATGAACAGGTAAGAAACTCGCCCAAATCGCCCAGCTCGTGTGGGATAGATGGAGAAGGATCTCGCGCTGCACGCCTCGGCATCCCGCATTACTCTTCGCTCGGCAATCCATTCCGAGAGTAAGAGAAGAACCAACAGAGGCGGATACTGACAGACGAAAAACGCTAGATACGCCTGCCGCGACGTGAAGATCCAATTCAGGAAACTGAACTTCGTGGGGCCACCGGCTGGGAAGAACACAAGAAAAGCCACTGCCAGAAGCGTAGGCACAAACAGCAACCATAGTCTAGCAAGTTCAACTCTCACCGCCAGCAGGTCTTTCTCAATAGCTTGGCTTCGATCCGGGGCAATGAGTCGAACGCTAGTCCGCACGTAGAACACCTCCCTGCGCGGATGCATCAGGAAACCAACCACGGCGGCGACGACGATGGCGAGCGCTATTAGGCCTTCGAGGAAAGCCTCATACGGTGTGAAAAGCAATGCTAAGGCAAGGACCAAGACACAGAAAATTGCAGCCCTTGAGAGAAAGTCCATCGTCGATTCCGTCGGATAGCAAATGATAGCGGAAACGCCCTGTTGGAGGTGCCGCTTTTTGTCAACTCCTGATTAACGCGGTTACCGGAAAAGTTGGTACTGGATCAAGATGTCAGGTAATTCGACTTATCGGGACTTGGTCCGGATGGCGTCGATATGTCGTGGATCGCGAGGTCAAATTCACTCGCCGACCCTACTGCTTGCGCGTTTCCGGCGCGTAATGAGTCTGGAGATACTTGATGATCAGCGCGGCGGAGGCATCGGGGATGGGAGCGCCGAGCGTCTTGCGCATCTTGGTGACTTCGGCTTCCCAGGTAGCCGCGGGCAGCGGCGGTTGCATGGTGATGTAGCGAGTGCTGTGGCACAGACTGCAGAAGCTCGCGGTTTCGGCGCGGCCTTCTCCTTCCGCCAGTTCAGGAGTGTATTGCGGATACGCCGCAACCTGATACACGGAATCGTCGGTGAGCGCCGCGGGAGAGGGCTGCTGGAGCTGGCCGAGCGTGGCAGGTGCGTAATTCCCCTGTTCGACCTGAGCGAAGAGAAGCCCTGCGGCCAGTACGATCGCGAGCGAGCCGCCGAGAAACAAGGCGAAGTAGCGTTTCACCAATCCCACGGAGTTCCTCCTCTCACTCAGCGGCGCCGACGAAGTAGTCCTGTCGCTCGATCCGGTTCCAGAGATAGCCGCCTGGATTCCAGACGGTCTGGTCGGGTTGCGTATTTCCCGCGCTGTCGGAGGCGCGCACGGCGAGCGTGTAGCGGCCGGGACCTTTCGGAGTCCAGGTGAATTCCCACGTGCGGAAGGAATAGCGCCCGAGGTCCTCATCGAGCCGCGCGGGTTGCCAGGTTTTCAGCCCGTCGACCGAAACATCGACCTTCGTCACACCACCATAGCCGCTGAAGGCGATGCCGCGCACCTGAACGGGCATTCCCGCAGGAATTTTCGTATCGCCGTCGGGTGAGACGAGGAACGAGCGCACGGGCATGCGATTAATGGGAATCATCTTGACGGTTCCGGCCTTCACATCCTCAGGAGTTGTGTTTCCCCGCGGCGTGTCCGGGATGCGATAGGCGGACTTCATCCAGAAATTGTCGTCGGTCTTGTCTAGCACGCGAATCCAGGTAAGGCATTTCATCCAATAGGTTGCAAAATAGCCGGGCACGACAAGGCGGACGGGGAATCCGTTAAGCATCGGGAGCGGCTCGCCGTTCATCGCGTACGCGACAATGCACTCATCGAGGACAGGGTCCGTCATGTCGAGTGACTTCTGAAAAAAGTGCGAGCCGTAACCTTCGGGCCCCGGGCCGCTATCGAGTCCTTGAAACTGGACCTGCACGGAACCGTTCTTCGGGGCGGCCGCGCGAAGCAGCTCGCGCAACCGCACACCGGTCCAGCGAGCATTGCCCATGGCGCCATTGCCCCACTGGCCTCCGGCCACGCGCGGCTCCAGGCGGCTGCGGCTGTTGCCGGAACATTGATTTACGGCGGCGATTGTTTCGGCCGGGAATTTGCGGATGAGGTCGGCCAGGCTGTATGAGACCGGCTTGGCCACGTTTCCTTCGACCTGTAGTCGCCAGGTCTTCAAATCCACGGCGTTTGGAATACTATCCAGATGCCAGCGAACGTAAAAAGCGTGATTCGGAGTGATGGCTGTCTGGAAATAGGATCGCGGAGTTTCCAGCTGAACCCCGCGGTCTGTAAGCAGAAGCAGCGGCGCCTTCTGCGGTTCCGTGACATATGGGCCCACGGAATTCCAGTAGGGATTTGCCTCTGGCCCGGTGAATGGGGGCGTCGCTGAGCGTACTTGGGAAGCCGTCGAGCGAAGCGCCATCGCACCGAGCGCCAGAGTCCCCCCAGCGGCGCCGAAAAGGCCCAGCAAAGAACGACGAGAGAGAGCAGAAGGTCTGACCGGGAGACGATTGGCCATAGAAGGACCTCCGCCAGGAAGTTGCTAGATCGAGGGGATTATACACAAAGGCAGCATGTCCGCGCGCAATGAAGCGACAGTTTCCGCTAGCCGGGTCGCTGCTCGCGACTCAGCTACGCGACCCCGAACCGACCGACAGCCGCTTCGCTAACGTTTGACGGTCACCTATCCGTGTGCTAAGAGAGGCGCGCAGAGAAGGCGTTTGCGGCCAAAGCGGGGGGCTTTCGCCGGACCTCCGGACAAAGCCATCTTCTCTCGGTGATCCTTCCCCCTATGTTTGACGGAACACTGTTGGTCATGGAAGGAAAGGGGCGTACGCCATGAAGAAGGTTCTGAAGTGGCTGGCTTCGGCGCTGTATGGGCTCGTGATGATCGAAGTAGTGATAATGATCAGCCCGTTCGCGTTCTATTGGTATTCGCTGTACGCACCCACGCTTCAAGGATTGCATCGCTGGCGCGCTACCGCATGGATGGAATCTTTCTTCCTGCCGCATTCGGTGATCACGACGAGTTCTTTCCTCGAGTTCCTGCGGTGGCAGTTCGGCTCCTGGGCTTTCGGGTTGGGACTGCTGGCCGCGCTGATA
>DATNHO010000129.1:0-4917 GCA_035604895.1 Terriglobales bacterium
TTCGAATTCGCCGGCATCACGGAACGGACAAAGGAAGCTGCGCCCGAATGCAGAGATCCTTCGTTGGGCGCCCTTTGCCCTGCCAACGACTCCGCTGCCTCTGGATGACATCTTATCGGCGGGGCTTACTTCTTGAAGAGATTCTCGAAGGCTGTTCGGGCGTCCATGGGTTTCGCTGAACTTGGCGTGGAGGTTTCCTTTTCTACGCGGACACGCATGGAATAGAACGCACATTGATTGCGCTCGTCTTTGCGCGCGATTCGCTCGGGGATGGGTTGGGTGCATTCGAAGCGGCTTGATGTATCGAAATAGGTGCACTGACGGCAGGAATGCAGTTCAAATCCGCACTTAGGACATTTTCCAATCGGCTCGGAGACCGACGCCAGCAGCGTGCCGCATTGTGCGCAACGCGAAACCGCGTGCGTGCCCGGCATTTGCAGGGCGCGCGGCCCAAACGTTTCTTTCTTGACCGGCTTTTCGCCGGATTGTTTTGGCCGACCTTCGCCCGTACCGCGGTCTGTGCCTCGCTCCCGGTCGCGGTCTCCATACCCGTGTTGGCGGTACTTCTGTGACACGAGCGCCCTCCCCAGTGCAAGCCGATATTGTCTCGCTTCGCCGGAAACTCCACAAGTCCGCCCTGGTCTTGACGGTGGGGTGGGAACCAAGCGAGGCGCGCCGTTAGCAAAAAATCAGGGCAGGCGTAGCCTTGAGCGATGGAAAGGGCATCTGAACGACGGGGGCTGATACAGAGGTGAATTGCAGCAAACTACGGCGACAGGCTCCGCTCGCATACCGCGTCGCTTGAATTGTAATTCGCCATAACGGGTGCTACCATCCGATTAGCAGGATGAGAGTTGGAGGTGTGATTTATGTCGGACAGCAATGGCAACAGTTTAGTTTGGTTTCTCGCCGGCTTGGGCATCGGGGCAGTTGCTGGCGTCCTTTATGCTCCGCGTTCCGGGGACGAAACTCGTCAGGCGTTGCGTGCCCGCGCGGAAGATGGTCGCGAGTTCGTTCGTGACCGCGCTCGGCAAGCGCGTGAGCAAGCTTCGACTTGGGCCGATCGCGGCCGCGAAGTATTGAGTCAGCAGAAGGAACAATTCCGGTCGGCGTATGAGGCCGGGAGGCAGGCATACCAGGAAGCAACCGCTACGGAAGCCGGCGGTCCGCAGATCCCGTGATTTCAATTCTCCGTAGCGCCGACGCTCTGGCGCCATGAGGCGGAGGAACGCTTATGGACTACTTACCAATCTTCATCGCTGTGACCGCGGCGGCTGTGGTGATCCAGGCCGGAATTCTGGTGGCCATGTATCTGGCCGTTCGGCAAAGTGCGGCGCGCATGGAAACGCTGGCCAGTGAGGTCAGGACCAAAGTTTTGCCGGCGGCCGAGATCGTACACGAGATGCTGGTGGAGTTTCGTCCTCACCTCGAGACGCTAGTCACGAACGTCAGCGAGTCGAGCACCATGGTTCGCGAACAAATGGAGCGCCTCGACGCTACCGTCAGCGATGCTATCGACCGTACGCGGTTGCAGGTGATTCGGGCCGACGAGCTGCTGAATCGTACTCTGGACCGCGTCGAGAGCACGACTGATTTAGTGCATAAGACGGTGCTTTCGCCGGTGCGACAGTTGTCGGGACTGGTTCAGGGAATCACTTCGGGGCTGGAATTCCTGATCGGGGGGAAACGCCGCCAGCGCAACGGCATTCCTGTGCCGCAGGACGAAATGTTTATCTGACTACGAGCAGTTTCGTTCTGGATCGTTCCCCTGCGCCACGCGCTAACCTTCGTGGAGTAAACCCGTCGATTGGTTGTGTGCCCCTACACAACGACAATCTAGATTCAAAAGACCAGCGAATTTCAATGAGATCAGGAGGCGAGTGATGCGCTTATGGTTGCGCGCTCTGTGTGCTGTTTGCTTTGCCTTGCTTATTCCCACGTGTGTATCGTTTGGAACCGAAGGTCAATCGCAGGCCACGGAGCAGGAGGTCAAGGCCGTAGAGCAGCGATGGCTAGAAAATGAAGATCGTCCGGAAGTCGTACAGACCATTTTGGCGGATGACTTTGTCCATGTGCTGCCCATCGGGTTCATCAGTAAAGACGACCAATTGAGCTACCTGCGCCAGCATCCGAATGCGTTTCCGGGGACTAAGCATTTCGAGGAATTGCGGGTGAGGATCTACGGCGACGTTGCGATTGCAAATGGAATTTTCAGCACGATTCGCGATCCGCAAAGCAAACCGACGAGAACGGCCTTCACCGACGTTTTTGTTCGGCGCGGTGGGAAATGGTTAGCCGTGAATGCTCAAGAACTGCCGCTGGAACCAGGGTCGAAGGCTGGTTCGTAGGGCCGGAAATTCCCGTTCTGCCAGATTTGCCCTGCGACCGCGCGGATGAGTGGCCCATCCTTACTGGGTCACGCGGAGGATCATCTGGGTTCCGCTGTCCAGTTTTACATTGTGCTTTTCGGACGTGAGCAGCGAATCCTGCGTGGCCCCGGTAGTGAGTGAAACGCCAGACATTCCGACTACACCTTGCGCCTTCGGCGTCAGCTGTCCATTGATGGCGGTCGCGGAATCTGCGTCTTGCGCGGTTCCGGTAGAGCTTGTTCCTGGCGTGGTGTTGCCTGGGATCGTCGTGGGTGTCGAGGATCCGCTGCGGCCGGTCGAAGGCATGTGCGAGGCCGCGCCTGGGCCGGAATCGCTCATCGGTGCAGTGGCTGCGGCTAGATTTGGCTCCGGCCTGCCGATGGCTTGGATGGAGGCTTTAAGCGGTACGTCTGTTCCACTCTTCAGAACTATTTTGTCGAAGGCGATCCCCAGCGTGGATGCGGAGTCACCCTGGCGCGGGGAGACTTCGGCGACGTGCGCCACGACCTTTGAACCGCGAGGCGCGAGCACGTCGTTCTTGTCGCCGAGGAAATCGTCGAGGGTTTTCGCAATTAGTTCATCGCCTGCTTTGGCTTTCTTGGCATCGACGGACTTTGTCAGCTCGACTCGAATGATGGTGCCGGGTGCGAGCCGTATCACAGTGTTCGGTGCGGCTCCATCACCTGATTGCGCCGGGGTTTGAGCCAGGGCAACACTGGTCAAAGCTGCGGACAAGACAAAGATAAAGATTTTCTTCATAGGCTGTTTCCTTCTTCTTGTTCGCCGCGGAGAAGTTGGCATCGGCCGCATTTCAAGCGATCCAGCCGCCTCCAACCACGACATCACTGTCGTAGAAAACGGCGGCCTGGCCGGGCGTGATAGCGCGCTGGGGCTCATCGAACGTCACCAACACTTCGTCGTTATCGGACTTTTCCAACACGGCGGGTGCGCCTTCGTGGCGATGGCGAATCTTGACCCGAACCCGCATGGGATCGGGCAGATCGTCGACGGCGACCAGATTCACCCGGCGCGCACGCAGAGTTCGCGAGTACAGATCCTCCTGATTGCCTACCACGACCTGATGCTGATCGCCTTTGATCTGGATGACGTACAGCGGCGAACCCGTCGCCACACCCAAGCCCTTGCGCTGGCCGACGGTGAAGTTGTGGATGCCGCTGTGCTCGCCGATTACCTCGCCGTCAGTAGTCACAAGTTCGCCCGCGGTATCGGGCAAAGACTCGCCTTGTTCAGCTAAATATGCATCGAGAAACTTCTTATAATCGCCCCCGGGGACGAAGCAAATCTCCTGCGAGTCCGGCTTCGAGGCCAGCGCTAGGCCATGATGCCGCGCGAGATCGCGAACCTGCGGCTTGGTCATTTCGCCGAGTGGAAACAGAGTGCGGCTAAGCTGATCTTGTGTCAGGCCGAACAGGAAATAAGTTTGATCCTTCGACGAATCAGCAGGACGCTTGAGCAGCCATCGACCGCGCTGCTCGTCGAACTCTACGCGTGCGTAATGCCCCGTGGCGAGAGCATCTGCGCCAATCTGCTGCGCGACGATCAACAGTTGATCGAACTTCAAATGGTTGTTGCACAGGCTACAGGGGATGGGTGTGCGTCCCGACAAATATTCCTCGACAAAGGGCTGGACCACGTCGCGCTCGAAGCGGTCCTCGTGATTGACGACGTAATACGGAATGCCTAAAGTTTCGGCGACGCGGCGCGCGTCATACACATCGTCGAGTGAGCAGCAGCGGCCTTGCACCGCTTCGGGCATGCCTTCGTGACCCGCGAGGCGGCGCTGGTTCCAGAGTTGCATAGTCAAGCCGATGACGTCGTGCCCTTCGGCGCGCAGCATTGCCGCGACGGTCGACGAGTCGACTCCGCCCGACATGGCTACGGCGATGGTTCTTGGCTGAGACATAGTTGCGGGTTAGTCTCGAAACTTTCTCCCGGTAGCGACGACGGACGCGGGTTCCGATGCGCCCGGAGCTTCGGAGCGTTCCACATGGAATCCACCGGGGCCGGCCGTCAGCACTTCGTTGTTGGGCATAAAGAGCAACCAATAATGGTCCCGCTTGTCGGCGTCGTCCAAATCAGCGGGCGAAACTACGAGCCGGAAATCGTCGAAGACAAAGGTCGTTTTAAAGCTCTTGTGGTCGAACTGAACGTCGCTCAGCGGAACGTCCTCAAGACGCCGAATCGAAACCGAAATAACACGACGATCAGAGTCCGAATCTGCCAACTGACGATCTCCGTGCAGCAGCACCCAGCTCGACAAATAGATCCAGAGATGCCACTCTCCCTGCACATGGCCGTTGTTCTTGATCCGACGCCCGAATTCAAACGTCAAGAAGCTACCCACTCCGAGCCTCGCCTTCCACGGCCGAGTCTGGAGCAAGGGCTCAAAATGCTGACGAATATCGGTTGCTGTAGCTTTCATTGCGTTTCAGCCAAACATGGCCAAGCCCACGTCAACTATTGTACCGAAGCTGTACCCCATCTTACTGATTTCTCTATGCAATCGATCACGCTCCCGATTTGTGAG
>DATNHO010000130.1:0-20823 GCA_035604895.1 Terriglobales bacterium
GCCCGAAATCCACCTGACCCTGATCGAGTCCAACCAAAAGAAAGCCACCTTCCTCCGCGAAGTAATCCGTACCCTTACATTGACGGATATCAATGTATTCCCAGGACGCGCCGAAGCCTACCCAAACCCACCCGCCGAAACAGTAACCCTCCGCGCAGTAGAGCACTTCGACATCACCCTCCCAATCGCCGCCAGCCTGGTAGCCCCCAAAGGCCGCCTAGCCCTCCTGATCAGCGAGCCCCAACTCGCAGCCGCCCGTGACCTAACGCCAGGATTCACGTGGACACCCCCCACCCCAATCCCCCACTCGTCAACCCGCGTCCTCGCAATCGGCCGCCGGGAATCATGACCCGTACGAACCAAGGGTGACAACAGCCAAGCACCAACTAAGTAAAAAGTGGGAACACAGCGCAAAAACCCTAGCAGTTTACGTATGCCCGTGAGCGAGTTCAGGCCCGCCACAACCACGATGTGGGAGATGAGCAATAAGTCTATTTGGTTTCGACCCTCAGGAATCGGCGCAAGAGAATAACGTGCTTCCTCGAAACGTTCCACGTGGAACATTCGCGCAGGTTCAAAGTGTTCCACGTGGAACACTACGAAGACATTTTCGAAATGTTCCACGTGGAACATTCCTGTGGAAAGATAGCTCGACTGCATCTGTAACTCGCTAACTCGTCAACAGAATGTCCTTGTGCGTTGGTTGCACTGAAATCTGTCATTGCAAATGCACATCGGTTCGGCCTATTCTGCAATCGTCTCTCCGATACTCCGAAAACAAAATGGGACGCGTCATCGCGGTTGCCAACCAGAAGGGCGGCGTCGGCAAGACTACGACTGCCATCAACTTGGCCTCGTCCATTGCGGCAGCAGAGGTGGACACGCTGCTGGTCGATTGCGATCCGCAATCGAACGCCACGAGCGGGCTTGGACTGGTTAAGAATCCTGAACGAATCAACACCTATCATCTGCTCATGCGCGAGGCCAGTGCACAGGACGCCTTGCAGAAGACAGAGCTTGATCAGCTGTGGCTCATCCCTGCGCACAAAAACATGATTGGGGCGAACCTGGAACTGATCGACGGCGAGCGCAGAGAGTTTCGCTTGCGGGATGCGCTTGCGCCTCTGCGCGAGCGCTTCAAGTACATTGTGCTCGACTGCCCGCCTGCTTTGGATCTGCTGACGCTTAACGCACTGGTCGCGGCCGACTCGATTCTGATTCCGATGCAGGCGGAGTACTTTGCTCTTGAGGGCGTGTCCGAACTGCTCGATACCATCGAGCGCATTCGCGCGTCTTTGAATCCTGAACTCGTGATCGAGGGCGTGGTGCTGACCATGTTTGATGATCGTACGAACCTGGCTCAGCAGGTCACTGCGGAACTCAGTCGATACTTTGGGGACAAGCTTTGCCAGACGACCATCCCGCGGAACGTGCGGCTGGCGGAGGCTCCGAGCCATGGCAAGCCGGCGCTGCTTTACGATGTGCGCTCGCGTGGGGCGGAGAGCTACATTCAGTTGGCTAAGGAGATCATTGGGCACAGCATGCCGGTGGAGATGCCTGCGCCGGCTGAGGTTGAGGAGAAGCAGGTGGTGAATGCTCCGCGGTGGAAGCGATGGATCAAGGAGCGGAATAAATTGACGACCATCAATATATTAGATCGATGAGCGTCGATGTGTTCGCGGGCGGAGAGGTTGCGTTGTACGCGCGAGATCCTTCGCGGACTTCGTCCGCTCAGGATGCCGGCGGGTCTGGGGGTAACGGTGATTCGCTCGGGATGACAGGGAATAGGGGATGAAGAAACGATGACAACTACGGCGGCGACTGGTACCGATAAGGTGGTTGAGAAGCGGCGGGCTTTGGGGCGGGGGTTGGATTCTTTGTTGCCTTCGGGGCCGCGGGTGGTGGAGTCTGAGCCGCACCCGATTGTTTTGCCTGAGGTTCAGGCGCAGGCGGCGCGGGGCGATGCGGTGGTCGAGATTCCGCTGGAGTTGATTGATGAGAATCCTTACCAGACGCGGTATTTCGCCAAAGACCAGGCGGTTTCGGAGGATTTTGTTGCGACCACGCTGGATGAATTGGCAGATTCGATCCGCGTTAATGGAGTTATACAGCCGATCTCGGTTCGTCCGGGCAGCGCCGGGCGTTATGTTCTGATTCTGGGCGAACGTCGTTGCCGGGCTTCGAAAATTGCGGGCAGAACTACGATTCCGGCGATGGTGCGGAAGGTTTCCGACCAGCAGGCGGCGGAGATGACCGTCGTCGAGAACCTGCAACGGCAGGATTTGAATTGCATGGAGCAGGCGGAGGCGTTCTCGAAGTTGAGTCAGGATTTCAAGCTGACGCAGGAGCAGATTGGGCAGCGGGTGGGGATTTCGCGAGAGTCGGTTTCAAACTACATGCGGCTGCTGCGGTTGCCGGCTTCGGTAACACAGTATTTGCAGGAAGGGCGGCTGGGCTTCAGCGAGGCGCGGGTTTTGTTGACCTTGCTTGATCCGAACATGATTCCGAAGATTGCCGACGAGGCGGTGCGCAAGCATTTGTCGGTCGAGCAACTGGAAGACCTGGTGTTCAACACCAACGTGCCTTTGCAAAAGGAGAAGCAGCCGGGAACGGCGCGCTGGGTGGATCCGAATGTGCGGCATGTGCAGACGGAGTTGGAGCGGACGCTGGGCGTGCGAGTGCGGATTCGCGATCGCAAGGGTCGAGGGAAGATCGAGATCGAGTACGCCACGCTGGAGGATTTTGATCGGGTGGTGGGGATGTTGAAAAGCGGGCGTTAGGCTTCGGGCTTCAGGCTTCGGGCGTTAGGCTTCGGGCTTCGGGCTTCGGGCTTCAGGCTTTCAGTTGGTTCAGTTGTCGACGATTGAGACTTGGCAATTTCTACGCGAAGGAGAAGCTTATGGCGCGTCGACTATTTCTGTCACGACTGGCACAACTGGCGGTTGGTCTGCCTTTCGTTGCGGCTGCCGGATCTCTCGAGGCACAAGCCACGCACAAGGAGCTCAAAATCCTGATGAAGAGTGCATGGGGCTCCGACGATCCTACCAAGGCGGCCTTTCCATTCTCGCACGGGCTTGCATTGGCGGAAGTTGGGCACGAAGTGCAGATTTACTTGCTCGGAGAAGCGGTCGTGCTGATGCGAAAAACGCTTGCCAACCAGGTCACGCCGGTCGGATGGCCAGCTGTGGGCGAAACGCTGGATAAGCTATCTGCCAGGCACGTTCAAATCTATGCTTGTGGCGCGTGCTCCCGTGCCAGGGGTGTAACCGAAGCGGACCTGAGCAATTATGGTGCGAAGTTTGGCAACCCAGCGATTTTCGTGTCGCTGGTTGAATGGGCAGACCACGTGATCACCGAGTAGTACCCTATTGCAACAAAGAAACGAGCGTTGGTGAGTGGCGGCAGTGGGCCGCCCTTTTTGTTGCCCGAATGTCATTCAGATCGACACGTATCTGAAGAGTAATCGGTGGGACGAGCGGCCATAATTCTGTGGGGCGAGAGACTTAGTGGCCCTCGGCGGGGCTGCGACTTGAAGAGAAGTGGGAAATGTTTGTGGCTAGTCGACCCAGAGGTTTTCTCGGAGTAATCGGGCGGTGTAAGCATCTGGGCAGTAAACTGTGGGATCTTAAGCGCATCCACGGGTATTTTAAAGGCGGGCGAGGGCGCCCGCCCCACACGTTTCTTAGGGAGAAGTGGGAAATGTTTGTGACGGTTGAGCAGAAGGTGCTGCAGGCGGTGGCCATGCAGCTTATGAATCGAGACGAAGTCGCACTTGATGAGGATGGTCAGCAGCTGCGGGTTAAGCGGGTGGGGAGTGGGCGATTGCGGATGGTGCAGTTCAAATTGAATGGACGGATGTTTGAGGCGATTGAGCAGAATCGTGAGAAGCCGAGCCGATGGGGAAAACTGGCGCGGGAGAAACATCAGGTGGTGCAGTTCCGGGATGTGGTTACGCGTAAGTATGTCGCGGTGGCGGTGGATGGGGAAATTACGGAGTACGGGCGATGAATCAAGATAGTTAAGCGTGGGACAATAGGGGCGTTTCCCGGCTATCGGGACGTGCACTATACGGGAAAATTCTGGGTGAGTGGGAAATGTTTTCAGCTTGACAGGGGATTGGATCAAATATAGGCTCGGACGCCGTGCTTATCCTGGTGAGGAGAAAAAACATGAGATGTTGCTGCGCACATCGAAGGAGTTTGGTATTAATTTCTGCGTTGCTTGCCGTAGCTGCGAGTGCGCAAACGACGGCGCTAAAGTTTAAGTTCAAAACCATCAACGTTGCGGGTGCGCAGAGCACAGGGATTTATGGAATCAACAACGCGGGGGCGATGGTTGGATCCTACGTTGACAGCGGCGGAGTGCGGCACGGTTTCATTCTGGTTGGCGGGAAGGTTAAGAAGATCGACGATCCGAAGGGCACGGGGACCTACTGTTTTGGCATCAACAAAGCGGGATCGATTGTTGGCTATTACGCCGATTCGAGCAACAATGCACAGGGCTTCTTGTATGAGAAAGGAAAGTTCAGCGACATCGGCCCGGCGGGCTCGACTGGTTCGCAAGGGATCGGGATCAACGACCACGGCGACGTGAACGGCAATTTTGGCGATTCAAAGGGTGGGCATGGATTTCTGTTGAAGGGCGGAAAGTATACGACGCAGGACGTCCCGGGGGCTGCGTTCACGCTCGGCGGCGGGATCAACAACGCCGACCTGATGACTGAGGAATGGATTGATTCGAGCTCGAACGTGGAATCGTCCCTTTACAACGGCAAGAAGTATACGACGATCAATGTTCCGGGCGAGCCTGACTCCTACGTGTCCGGCATCAACAATCTGGGAGACATCGTTTATTCGTGGGAAAGCGCGTCGGCTTACGGTGGGGCGCTGCGGCATGGTGGGAAGATCTACAAGTTTCATGTTCCGGAGGGCGATCGGACGTTTGGTTATGGGATCAACGACCATAACATTATTGTTGGAGCCTATACCAATGAGAAAACCGGCGCGCTGGAGGGGTTCTCGGCGACTTACTGATTGGGCTCCGGACGGTGAGCGCTGACCGCCACCCGCTCTGGCGCGAGTGGCTGGCAGCGGCAAGAGAATTCCCGGTTACATACTTTTGAAAACGAAATTAATTTCTTTAGTTTGGTTTGCGCCGATAGTGATGGTCTGGGTTGAGGTACCGAGTTTCTCGTGCCAGGCTTTGATGGTGTAGGTCCCGGGCGGCAGGTTGGATAATTCAAAGCTGCCGTCGGGCTTGGTAACCGCGAAATAGGGATTCTTGAGAACTGCGATGTATCCGCGCATCCAGGGATGAATGTTGCAGCGGACAGGGATGGCGATTTCTTCGCGGGCGAAGGCCTCTTCCACCTTGGCGCCGGGAAGCTCGGCCTTATTCCACTCCCGGTTGTTGGCGGGCGTGGGATGGATGTTGTGCGATGTAGGGTCGTCATTCACAACTTCGATGGGTTGGTTGGCTTGGACGGCCATCACACGTGGCTCATACAGGCAACCTTTTTGGGTAATGACGACGGGTTCTTTGGGAGGATCGAAGGTCCGATCACCCAATCCATCAGAGATAAAGACGAGTACGTTTTGTAGTCCGCCCTTGGAATCGGTAGCAACGTCCAAGGTAGTGACGAGTCCGGAATGTTGTTTGGCGCAGCTTGGATCAGCGGCCATGCTGATGGGCTTGCCCTTGGGCGGAACCCCTTCGAACTTGACCACGCCTTTTACGTCTGCCGCGCCAGCATTGGTAGAAGCCGATGCCGGAGCTCCCGCGTTCACGACTTGCAGAGTGGAAACGCAAATGGTTAACGTCAGAGCGATTGCAAAAGGAAAGTTCTTCAATTTCATACTGCACCTCGTAGAGGGCGATGCCTCAAGAATTTTGTTCGCAAGGAACCTAGTCGGCCCGGGGACCGGGTGTGTTGGCTCGGCTGGCGAGAAACTCGCTGTATCCTTGCTGATAGCCAGCGGTAAAGGACGACCGATCTTGAGCTGCCGCCCATCGGCCGACGGCAACGTGGGGCTGGGCGCCGCTCTCGGCTGCAAGTCTTCCCAGATACAATCCGTCGCGAAATGCCGCGTCGGTGGTTTGGGCGTCGGTCTGGGTCAGACCGGCGAATTGATTATGGTTATGCGTACGCAGCATGGAGGCGGTTCCCATCCCGAGTACGGCCGCTAATGCAAACAGAGAGAGTGTCTTCATTGGTTTCGATTCCTTGAGCTAAGCAAGCTCTAGGCTAAGGTTGACGAAATCTTTCAGCGTCGTATGGCAAGACTAGGGCAGGTGATAGATGGCGTTGTCACGGGGCGGTCATCAGCTCGTTAAATCATCGTCGTCTTTTTGTCTTGTTTGTCAGAGATTTGTCACTTATTGCATGCAGAACAGACAAACGCGATTATGGGCGCGGGGGCCGGGCCAAAGTTTTTTCTTGAGGTTGGGGAAGGTGCGTGGGGATTTTCATTTTGGAATAACGGATCTTCGATTAATAAGATCAAGGGACAGAAGTGAAGCTGACGATCAGGCCTTTTGGGCCTACGGCGATTGCGTTGCCGGTTGGGCTGATGCTGATGGCGTTCAGATTGAAGTCCCAGGTTTTCTGCCAGGATTTTTGGGCGAGGTCATCCGCGTAGACGGCTCCGTTGGTTCCCACGAGCAGCACGGCTGAGCCTCCGGAGTTGGGCTTGGCAAAAGCTACGGCGGAGAAGTAGGTTTGCGGGGCGAGGGTGGAGAGTTTCCAGGTGAGGCCGCCGTCGTCGGTCGAGGCGAGGTGGGGGCCGTTCTGTTCGGGAGTTCGGTAGTCTCCTCCGGCGATCACGCCATGGGTCGGGTCGCGGAAGGCGATGGAGAAAATGCCGGCGGATTCGGGGCCGTGGATTATGGGCGTGTCGGCGACAGTCCAGGTTTTGCCGGCGTTGGTGGAATGGAATACGCGGGCGACTTTTCCTCCGGTGGCGAACCAGACGTTTGTCTTGCCTTGAACGGTGATGCAGGTGCCGCTGGAGGCGAATGAGCTTTCGCCTTCGATGGCGAACGGGATGGAGTCGGGAGGGAGCGGGTTCCAATTGTTGCCGCCGTCTTCGGTTGAGATCAATTCAAATTTCAGCTTGCCTGCATTGTCGGCGACGGGGTCGCCCAGCGCGATGCCGTGATCGCGATCCCAGAACGCCATGCAATCGAAAAAGCCTTTGGGATTCTTGTTGGTGAATTGCAGCGCCCAGGTTTTGCCGCCGTCGGTGGTCTTGTAGATGCGCGCCTGGTCGCCGGGGCCAGCGCTCAGCAGGTAAGCGAGATCGGCGCTGAAGGCTTCGACGTCGCGGAAGTCGCGGGCTTCGGCGCCGGGAACCTGAGCGGCTTGCCAGGAACTTCCGGCGTTGGTGGTGCGGAGATAGGTTCCGTGAGAGCCACTGGCCCAGGCGACCTGGTTGGGAAGCACGCTGATGCCACGAAGATTGGCGGTGGTGTTGGATTTCTGGGTGGTCGGGTTTTGAGCTGCGAGAGTGGCGGCGAGGAACATCACGGCGAGGAAGCGGAGGCACATGCGATGATTGTGCCAGAAGTTGCGGGTCGAGTCTGCATGATTTGCGTTGTTCAGTCGATATTTCCGACCAAAGAGGGAATGCCATGGCGCAGGTTCTGCTGGAAATTTGTTGTGGTGGGATTGATGATGCGATTGAGGCGGAAAAGGGTGGGGCAGACCGGGTGGAACTTTGTTCCGCGCTTTTTCTTGGCGGGTTGACGCCTTCATTGGGGACGATACTGGAGGCGAAGCGGCGGGTGAAGATTCCGGTGGTGGTGATGGTTCGTCCTCGCGGCGGAGGGTTTGCGTATTCCGAGGCGGAGATGGCTACGATGGAACGCGACGCGGAGGCGGCGATTGAGAACGGGGCGGACGGTGTGGTGTTTGGTATTTTGCAGTCGGATGGACGAGTGGATGTTGCGCGATGCAGGCGGATTCGGCAGTTGATTGGGGCGCGGCACGCGGTGTTTCATCGGGCGTTCGATGTGACTCCTGATCCGTTTGAGGCGCTGGAGCAGCTGGTGGATCTGGGAATTACGCGCGTCCTTACCAGCGGTCAAAAAGATAGCGTGCCCGAGGGCGTGGAGTTGATCAAGCAGCTGATTGAGCGGGCGGGCGATCGGATTGAGATTCTGCCGGGCGGCGGGATTCAGGTTTGGAACTTGAAAGAGGTGGTTGAGCGGACGGGATGCCGACAGGTTCATTTGACGGCGTGGAGGACGGCGTCCGATAGTTCGACGCGGGCGCGGCCGGAGATTACGTTCGGCGGGGCTTTGTATCCGGCGGAGAATCGTTATCCGGTGACGGACGCGGGAGTGGTGCGGGAGGTGTTGGCGCGGTTGGAACGTCGCTAGGTTGTGTCTTTCGCCCCGCTGGGGCTTGTCGGGTTCCCCACTCTTTCCCGCGGCTTGCGCCGTGGGCTGCATTCTTCCGCCGCTTCGCGGCTTATATCCTACTTCTCGTTGAATTCTACGAACGCTCCCGTTGTCTCGTAGTAGAGGCGGATGCTGCATTGCTTCGGGGCGACGTGGGCGAAGGAAACCTGGAGGTGCTTGGGTGGGGAGTCGACACCGCCGAGTTCCATGGGGGCGCGGACGAGGTCTTGTTTATCGTCGTAGGTTTTCGGGGTGGTGACGTTCTTATTGACGATCAGAGTCCACTCTTTCTTGTTGGGGATGACGTACATGCTGAAGGCGCCCACGGGGATGTCCACGTGATTCAAGGTTAGCGCGACCTGGGTATACAGAGTCATGGGCGAACCGGCGGGCAGCCAGACTTTGCCGTTGCGAGGCTCGTCCTTGGAGCTGATGGCGGAGTTGTTGTACTGGACAGTGATCTCTCGCGTGTCGTCGAAATCGCAGGTGACGGTTGAGGTCTGGTCGGTAGCGTCCGACTGCTGGGCGGCGGCGGATAGAAAAGAGTGAGTGATCAAGACGAAGCAAACGGCTAGCGCACGCATGAAATATTCCTCCGCGGAACTAGAGCGGGTACATTGTACGTCGGCAAAGCGGTAATTGCAGGTGGAATTTGCGGTGAGGGTTGCTGGCCGGAGACTGGCCCGTCGCATGGACCAAGCCGAATCGTTCGTTGACGCAACGGGTCAGGTCCGAGTGGGAAATGCGTCGTATCCGGGCTTGGTCTTCGGTGACGTTCTCTAATCGCCCGGGCATTGCTACCGTGATAAGCCAGCAGGAAGAAAGGCTGGCTTC
This sequence comes from Terriglobales bacterium, assembly GCA_035604895.1. GTDB lineage: Bacteria > Acidobacteriota > Terriglobia > Terriglobales > Acidobacteriaceae > JABDBE01. Next base: position 9,235 of record DATNHO010000130.1, read on the forward strand.
GATCACATCATGGCAAAGAGCGAGAAATCGTCATTTCAGCTGAAGATTCTTTACGGTGAGGGCGACGCGGAAGTGGTTGCCTCACAAGCAGTTTCCATTCAAAAGGCGGGCCATCAGGTGGAGACGGCGGTGGGCCGCAAGGGGATTGATGAAGCGGTGCGGCGGGGGGCGTTCGATCTGGTGATCCTTGGTCCCACGCTGACCAAGAATGACCGGCATCATCTTCCTTATGTAATCAAGAAGGCGCAGGCGGCGACTCGGGTTCTGGTCATGCACACCGACGGCGAAGGCCATCCGGCAGTGGATGCCAATACCGATACCGGGCGGAGCATGGCGGACGTCGTGGCAAAGATCGCTGCGCTGATGTCGAGTAGCGAGATCTCGCATGGGCTGGCGCGGGGTGCGGTGGCCGGCAAGTAATTAGAAACTCGGTTGTCAGTTGTTGGTTCTCAGTTTAAGGCGGCCCAGGGCCGCCTTTCTTATTGGCATCTCGTCGGGCAAGTATCAAGATGGTAAGAGTGGGACGAGACGACTGTTTTTCGCTGGGCTCGCGGTAGAATATTGCGGATATGAGCAATGACGCCGCCGCAGAGAAGAGAATTTATGTGACTTTGAGTGGGTTGCCGCTTTCGTTTCATCTGGAATGGCCTTTTCGCAAATCTACTTCGGGCGCAGATTTTTTCTTTCTGCATGGAGACATCCGGTTGGAGAACTCGGCTGGGTTGCATGCACCCGTGGCGGTGAATCTCTCGGCTACTGTGCGCGAGGTAATGCCGTCACTTGAGCCGAAGGATGTAGAAGGGCCGGTGATCAGTGCGTTGCGGAAGGAAGTGGACCACCGGCAATTGGAGTTCGTGAAGTCGGGCAAGCTTGTGCCGGTGCAGTTTTCCAGTCGCCATTACGATTTCAAACGCAGTAAATGGATGTTCGGCAAAGCCAGTGATGAAGAAATGTCGCTGCTACTGGCGCGAAAGGTGTATTGGCAGACGCGGCTGGTGGGCGGGTCGGATTGGATTGGAGATCCCGCGGAGGCGCTGTATGTCGAGACTTCTGCCGAGCATCTTCTGGACATTGCCAGGAAATTAGAAGCGCAGGGGTTGATCAAACTAGACGGAGAGTGGGCGACGGCGAATGCTTCGTTGATGGAGCGGGCGGCGGAGTTTGAGGCCGATATGCACGGGGCGCTGGAGGAGTTGGAGAAGAAGCACGCTTTCGAAAGGGGATGAGCGGTTGTAATAGCTTGGACTCGACCTTACGGACAGCGTACGCCAATCTGCCCCAGCCGCTGTGCGCCACCAATGTCATCCCCTCGGGAAAAAACCCGTGAGAAGAAGACGAGTGGGGTTTCTGCGCTCGTTCAGGCAACTCCCGGCGCGACTACCTCTCGTTTTGCTGGCATAAGCGCTAACAGGACAACTCCGATCACAAGGTTTACGATCACATCAGTAAAGTTCCTGTGGACGCCGTGAATCCACGATTCCACGGTTTGAATAGCCATCACAGCGCCATGGGAGATGTTCCACCAAGCTACCAGAGCAATCATCGAGCGATGCTCAGAGGGTCTCCTTGCGGCTATGAGTAGAAAGACCCCGACCGGAATAAAAAAGCTCAGAAACATCGGTCCGCACTCGCACTTCCCCTCCAAAAGCCAGCTGGAATGCCGCAGATCCATATATAGAAAATAAATTTGGGGCAGATTCAACAGCCCTACGATCACCAGGACGATCTGTGTTAGGCGTTCTCTTTTCACATTGACCTCGTTTGAGCGAATTCTGTTGCGAGCGCGGCAGCGGCTCACGCAGCGGATTCACAAACTAGCACGCAGGACCGGAAAGCAAAAACAAAATCTGCAATGGCGCTGCCGATCAATCGCGTGGAGATACGCAAACCACAGTCAAACTGTCGTGAACAGGCGATTTACGCTCATTGACCCGCGCCTCCGTGAGGGGTGCCAGACTTCACCGCCCGCCGCGCCGCCCGGTTGCCTTTGCCACCGAAGAAGCAGGCTAGACCGAACAGGTAGCCGAAGTTGTACCAAACGCCGTTGTTGTGGACCTCGTAGATACTAAGGTCTCTCCGGAACAGCGAGACCACGAACACAAGGGGCGCAATAAAGCCTTGCCAGAGGCCGAGCCAGAAGCCCGCAACTCCACCGTGCTCGCTGGCCGTTCCTTTGGACGGGTTAGGGCCGGACGCGCATCCGGCCAGAACGCCCAGCACCAGGAGGACAACCACAAGCAAGGTCAAAGAGGGTTTCATCGGCAATACCTCCCGGTCATACGTATTACGAAGCCGGGGCATGAAAAGTCTCAGAAGGGCCTGCAGTGTTTAGCACTCGGAACTCGTAGCTGCTGCAAACAGGCCATTATACTTGTAACCTTCCGGTTACGAGTTAAATCGAGATGTAACAACACCAGTCAGGCACGCTGCCTCGCAAGCCCTAGTGGTGACTGATGGCAAGGGAGAGTTTGAGCACACCATGATTGATGCGCCACGTAGTGCCCGTCCTGGCCAGCATTCTCTTAGTATCAATCATTAACGATTTCCCGCTCACTGCGTAATTTTTGCAATGATTTTGCATTCTCGTGACAATCGGCGGCGGATCCTCTTGGTATGGTGTCTCCCGCTAGTAAACTCACGATCTCTAGGAGGAAAGAGAATGATCAGAAACATTGGCACATTCGCAGCAGCGGCTCTGGCAATTGTTGTCTTGGCTCTCGCGCCCAGCACTGCCATGGCACAAAGTTACAGCGGCAACTGGCCGATGGAGTGGAATGCTACTTATCCGGGTCCGCCGTTCAACGGCCACTTCAAGTACTGCCTGACGCTTACCGACGATGGCAGCGCGGGCTTCCGACACAGCGGGGGGGCCGTTCTGAACGGCAGCGGCCAAATCAATGTGCCAGGGGTTTTCCAAGTTATCAACAACGAACTCGTGGCCACGTTTGAAGTAGTAGGCTCGGGTGAGGAACTCAGCGGCTGGGTGTTCGTCGGTCCGGCCAGGAACGGCAACATTGGCAAGGGTTTCGGCAACCTTACCTGGGACACGATCACCGGCAAGTTGGTCTTCGGCAAAAAGGGCACCTGCGGGAACAGCGAGTAAATGACTTCGCCAAGGCCCAAGGCGGTTCTCGTTTCCACGAGAAAGTTTCCAACCCGACTCTACCAAGATTCAGGTCGAGAACCGCCCCCTCAACCTCACGGGAACGCAGCTTCGAAACGCCCCAACCCGAAGACGCTTCGCCCTGACTTCAGCCTCAAAGCGTCGAAGCCAGTGGTGACGCTGTCAGTGCACTGAACTCTGAGGCTTACGCGATAACTATTGAAACCAGGCCATTAAACGTTTTGACTTCGGGCCAATGAGTACTGGTCGATGCTTTATCCAGACAATAGCCGAGTCCAGAGGCTCTTTTCTCTGGGAAGTTGCGATTGGATCCGCGTCCATACTTCGACGGGAGAGCCTTGAAGAGAAATCTCTAGCCCGCGAGACTGCGCGCACGCCTCGAATGCGTCTGACAGCGATTTTGAGTGCTCACAGCGCTGTATCCGGTCGATAGCACGACCCTTGACCGTGCACGAACTCCCGCTCCCGTCGAATCCCAAAAAGATGTACTTCAGTTGGCGCTATCAGGCCTCAGAACAAGCTTGCGCCGCTTCTTCGCCCTCAAGTCTTGGCTCTCATGGAAGTCCTCTTAAGGCGCCATGCCTTCTTCCATCCACTGTTTGAAGCGGGCGATCTGTTCTTTGGGCCAGGGGTCGTCGCAGGGCATGCTGCCGTCGAGAACGCGCGCGTAAATCTCCTCTGCCTGGGCTTTCACGTCGGCGAACGATGAGAGGTCGAGCCCGAAATCTTTCATCGTATCCACGTCGGGCGTGTCGCGGAACAACGGACGAATATCTTTTGCGAAGCTTAGCGCCATAAAATACCCTCCAAATAATACTTCAACTGAGATGCACTATATGAAAAGATTCGTATTGACCGGAGCGCCCGGCGCGGGGAAGACAGTCATAATTCGTCAGCTGGAGCTTGAGGGCTTCGGCGTGGTCGAAGAAGCAGCTACTGACATCATCGCCCTGGAACAGGCGCAAGGTATCGATGAACCATGGACGCATCCCCGGTTCATCGATTCAATTGCTGACCTGCAACGACGGCGGCAGATTCGAGCGGCGCGCGAGCCGGGCGAAGTGCAGTTCCACGATCGGTCGATCATCTGCACTGCCGCCCTGGCGGCCTACCTTGGACATCCGGTTTCCGACACGCTTGCTCGCGAACTGGAGCGGATCAAAACGGAGGCAATCTTTCAAAAGCGCGTTTTCTTTATACAGAATCTTGGCTTCGTCAAGCCGACCGAGGCGCGTCGGATCAGCTTCGAGGAAACTCTGCGCTTTGAACGCATCCATGAAGAGACTTATCGCAACTTCGGCTTTGAGATCGTCCCGGTTGAACCGGGCAGGATGAGCGATCGAGTGGCCGCAATCAAGGCCTCCCTTCCGGACGGACGACGCGGCTCCAACTAGCTATTCCGCCTTGATGGCGTCGATAGTCTTAAAGAGGTCGGAGCTGGGCTCTTTGACTTCCACAAAAGGAGGGCCCTTGGGCTTGCTGCTCACCACGTAGATGGTCGGAGTGTGCTCCAGGTTGAGTGACTTCCCCAAGTCGCGTTCGGCATTCACCTCGGCGGCAAACTTGCCCTGCGGATCGACTACAAAGGGCAAATCCACTTTATGATCGGCGGCAAACTTCTCCGAAAACTGGCGCAGGTTGGTAGGAAAGATCTCGGGCTGGTGCTCGAAGATGAAGTCGCGGTAGTCCGACCCAAGCTGACGGGAGTGGCTGTCAAAATAGTGCGCGATGACCGCTGCCTGGTAAGACCAGTTATGCATGGGCAGCGGGAAGTCGTGGCGAACCAGGGGAATTTTGTAAGTCTTGGCCGCCTCCTGGACGACAGGGGCCTGACGCCGGCATTGCGGACATTGCAGATCCTCAAAGACCACGATGGCGATCTGCGCGCCTTTCGGTGGACGCAGGGCCGGGTTAACGGAGTCTTGTGCGAAGGCCAGGGAAGCAACCAGAGCAACGGCAAGAGCAAATCTTACGAGAGTTGTGTTCATAGCAGGATCAGGGCCGACCTTCCTAATGTATCGCATCACCAGTTCTGGTGCGCGAGACAACGATTGTTCCCAGGCTCAACAAAGTTAGCAAAGAAATGACCGCGAGTGAGGCCACGCAGTATATGCACCATACTCCGAGGATATGAGCCTCTACGTGCGCCAGGTAAAGCGAAAATGACAGGCCGACGACAGCCGCGGCCAGAAACAGGCGATAGGCGCGCTTGAGGGCAAGCGCGGCCAGAAGCACATAACCCGCCATGCCGATGACAGCGACCGGAATCCCAGCGAGCATTGCGAACGGGCTGTGGTTGACGATTCCGCAATCCCAGCGCTCGTTGATGCTGCATGGCGAAGCGTCGGTCCGGTAGTGTTCACGGAGCGCGAGGCCGGAGGCAATGAAGCCAAGAAGTGCTAAGAAAATTAGGACGAACCGCATTACGTTGGGATTTCCTCGCTGAGTTTGACGACTCGCTACATTTTATCCTACTGCGCTTGGGGGCTGCGGCTCGACTTTAGGGTTGTGCGTAAAAACCGAGCCTCACAGCAGGCGCAGTTGGCGGCGTTCCAACGCAAGCAGCTTCTCTTTGATGGGCAGACCACCGCCGTAGCCGGTGAGTTTGCCGTTGCTGCCAATGACGCGATGGCAGGGGATCACGATAGGGATTGGGTTGGAGCCGTTGGCGAGGCCTACGGCGCGCGAGGCTTTGGGATTTCCGATTCGGCCCGCCAGCTCACCGTACGAGATGGTCTGGCCATACGGAATGTCGCAAAGGCGATGCCAGACATCGAGCTGGAAGGGCGTGCCTTTGGGTGCGAGTTGCAGATCGAAGTTTTCCAGCTCTCCGGCGAAATAAGCCTGAAGCTGGCGGATTGTTTGGTTGAGCGGAGCGCGATCTTCTTTCCAGGTGGATTCTGGCGGGGCAGGGCGGCGTCCGTTGACGAAGCGAATCTCGCGCAAGCCGGCTTCGTCCGCGGCTAGCAGCAACGGGCCGAGCGGGCTTTCAATTTGGGTGTAAGACGTTGTGCTCATGCTTGAACTCTTCAAACAGAATAGATGATCACGAGCGCGTGAGTTAGTCGTTTTCGGACTTCATCGCTGTGGAGGCGGGTGAGCTTAGAGGACAGCGGCTCGCTGGCGGCGCTTGGCTTGAATCTCGATATAAACATGCACCAGCGACACTGCTGCCGGAGTCACACCGGGAATCCGGGATGCGTGTGCCAGGGTGCGCGGTCTTATTTTCAGCAGGGTTTCCTGCACTTCGCGCGAAAGTCCGCTGACCGAGTGGTAATCGAACCAGTCGGGGATAGCGCGCTGCTCGGCTTTCTTGAGGCGATCGATGGAGCGTTGCTGCTGTAGCAGGTAGCCTTCGTACTTGATCTCAGTTTCGACTGACTTGAGTTCGTTTCTTACTTCGGAAGAAAGAGCGGCCACGGATTGACGCGGATTTTCACGGATTTCTTCGCGATCGAAGAAGGCTGGGTTGAGTTCGCGCAGGGCTGGGACCAGCGTCTCAATCGTGATCTCGGGACGCTTGAGGAGTTGGGCGAGGGTTTGGCCTAGGGCGGAGGACAAGTCCTCGGTCGATTGCCGTTGGTCGTGCGCGGCATCCAGCGGAACACAAGGTCCCTCGACTGGGTTCGGCTGCGCCTCACTCCGCTCGGGATGACAGGGTGTTAATACTGCGTTGGTAATCTGTTCCCGCATTGTGCTCGTGAGTTTAGTTTTCTCCAGCAAGTGTTTTAGTGCTGCGAGGCGCTCTTGCTTGGTTACGAAGTCGCTCCAGGCTTGGTCGTTGATCAATCCGATTCTGCGTCCGCGCGGGGTCAGGCGCCGGTCCGCGTTGTCGATGCGCAGATGCAGGCGGAACTCGGCGCGCGAGGTGAACATTCGATAAGGTTCGTTCGTGCCTTTCGAGATTAGATCGTCGATGAGGATCGCGGTGTAGGCTTCGGTGCGATCGAGGATTAGCGGCGGCTGGCTCTTCACTTTCAGCGCAGCGTTGATGCCTGCCATCAGACCCTGGCAGGCAGCTTCTTCGTATCCGCTGGTTCCGTTGATTTGGCCAGCGAGGAATAGTCCGGCGATTTGCTTGGCCTCGAGCGTGCGCTCAAGTTCAGTAGGATCGATGGAGTCGTATTCGATGGCGTAGCCGGGGCGCAGCATTTCCGCGGTCTCAAGGCCGGGGATGGATTTGAGAATCGCGAGTTGAACCTCGACCGGCAGCGAAGTGCTCATGCCGTTGACGTAGATTTCGTGCGTGTTCAAGCCCTCGGGTTCGAGGAAGAGCTGGTGCGTGGTCTTGTCGGGAAACTTTACGATTTTGTCTTCGATCGACGGGCAATAGCGCGGGCCGATGGATTGAATCTGGCCGCTGTACATGGGCGAACGATGCACGTTCTCGCGAATGATGCGTTGCGTTTCCAGCGTGGTCCAGGCGATGTAGCAGGGAACTTGCGAATCGTGATGCGCGACCCGCTTGGTGCGGAAGCTGAAGGGAGTGGGGTCGACGTCGCCGGGTTGAAGTTGGAACTGCGACCAGTCGATGGTGCGGCCGTCGAGGCGCGGCGGCGTGCCGGTCTTCAGGCGGCATCCGCGCAGGCCGAGTTGCTTCAGTGATTCTCCGAGGAGGACCGCGGCGGGTTCGCCGGAGCGTCCCGCGGGATATTGTTGCTCGCCGCAATGAATGAGTCCGTTAAGGAACGTGCCGGTGGTGATGATGATGGCGCTGGCGCCGACGGTGCGGCCGTCGCGCAGTTTGATTCCGCGGCAGATTCGGTCGTTGGTCGTTGGTCGTTGGTCGTTGGCAAGAGCGCTTGCATCAGTCGGTTTAGCCAACGACGAACGACCGACGGCCAACGACTCTTCGACAATCAGTTCTGCCACTTCTGCTTGCTTGATTTTCAGATTTGGCTGCGACTCGAGGACCTCGCGCATTTTCAGGCGGTAGGCTTGCTTGTCGCACTGGGCGCGGGGAGACCAGACGGCGGGTCCGCGAGAAGTATTCAATAAGCGAAACTGAATGCCGACCGCGTCGGTGATTTCGCCCATGATGCCGCCGAGCGCATCGACTTCGCGGACCAGATGTCCTTTGGCAATTCCGCCGATGGCAGGGTTGCAGGACATCTGCGCAATCAAGTCGGCGTTCAAGGTGTAGAGGGCGGTCTTCAGGCCCATGCGGGCCGCAGCCATGGCGGCTTCGCAACCGGCGTGGCCGGCGCCGACCACGACTACGTCGAATTGTTCGGTGAACTGCGGCATTGGCGTGATCTCTATTCTAGCAACTGGCTGAGTTCTGTGGGATCCCGGTGAGCTGGACTAGAATTCAGCTGCGAGAATTGAATCGCGGCAAGAGGTGACCTGTGAATGCCATCGCGCAGCTTCCGTCTTCGGAAAAACTCAGTCCGACTCGCAAGCTGGGAATCGCATGGGTTCTGCTCTGCGCAGTATTCGCCGTTCACACCCTCGATGAGTCCCTGACCGGGTTCCTGGGAGTTTACAATCCCACGGTTATTGCCCTGCGACAGCAACTCGGCTATTGGCCGATGCCGACTCTCACATTCGCGGAATATCTTAGGGTATCGATCGTGATGCTGGTGGTGGGGCTCATGTGCGCGCCGTTTGTGTTTCGTGGGTATCGTTGGATTCGGCCGGTGGTTTACATCTCGACGATCATGATGCTCCTAAACGGGCTTGGGCATACTTTGTTCACGATTTTGGGGCACACGGTCGGTTCCGTCCGTTTTCCGCGTCCAGCGCCGGGATTTTATTCTTCTCCTCTTTTGTTGATCATTTCTATCTATACGCTTGTCCAGTTAAGGCGCACGCGGAGAGTCTAGAGCATTTCCCGGATTGCTGTAGCGTGCACCAAACAGCAGGTCCCTCCGCTCCACTTCTCATCCCCTTCGGGAATGAGAAGCTCCGGTCGGGATGACAATCTGTAACGAGCTACGGCAACGGTGAAAAACCTTAGAATTGTGGACCTCCAATATCGGTGAACGTGGCTTCCTGCCATTGGTCGGAGGGGAAATACCAGTTGCTGGCTCCGGCTTCGTGGTTATTTCCGCCGGGTCCGTAGGCGATGGTCGGAGTGCGCCAGTAATCCATACCCATCTGGAGCAGGGCTCCCGGAGAAATCTTGACGCGGGCTTTCACGGTGCACCCCTCGAGGTTTCCCGCGGGCAGCGCGGCTCGCGGAGAGGCGCTCCAGAAATGCCAGACGCGATCGGGGTGCTGGCCGACTGGGAGCACGACCGCATGATTGCCTGCGTCGTGAGTGACAGGCAGCGGCTCGTGCTGATCGGTGGCGAACCAGGGATTGCGGCGATAGAGTCCGCCGCGCACGTTGCCGCTATCGTCGTTGAGGATCACGTCTTTGCCATCGGCTCGGCAGGCTAGCTGGGTCGAAGCGATTTCTACTTCGGCGGATTCGTATCCTGCGATGCGGGTGTCGGCAATTGCGACTCCCCACAGCATGACGGATTTGAAATCATTGGGCGCGGCAACTGGGTTCACATAGCCGGCTTTGTAGCTGACCTCGTCGGGGACGCGCGGATCGCTGGAAACGATGAAGGCGAAGGGACTCGTTGCGCGGCCTCGGGGTGTGACTACTGTGATTGTGGACGTAACGCTCCTGTGCGGGATCAAGATGATCAGTTCTTCCGGGGATACGAGATTGAAAGCGGAGCTGTTGCCGTCGAAGAAAACGGCCGAGGCTTCCTGGAGGTTCCAGCCTATGATTTCCACATGCGAACCTTCAGGGCCGCTGGTGGGAGAGATACGGAGAATCTGAGGGCGGGACGTCTGCGCGATCAGGACTGCGGACAGCGTTATCCATATTCCACAAATCATTGCTGCGATCGTTATGCGCTTTGCTCTTTGCACAGGGACAGCTTTGTGGCGTCCGCACGGGCGATGACCCGCGCCTACATTATCTGACGGGGCGTGCTGTTCGTTTGCTTGAAACTTTTTTTTCGCTGCGGTCGATTCCCGGATTGGGTCAGTTGCATGCGCCTTCCTGGCCCCGTATATTAGTGTGTCCTTTATTCGAGAGTCCTGGAGGCGCAATCATGACGAGCAAGCAATTCTTTGAAGAACTGGATACGCGGATCGCGAAGTACGATCTGCTTTGCCATCCTTTCTATAAGGCGTGGAGTGCGGGCGAGCTTACGCGCGAGGATTTACGGGAGTACGCTCGGGATTATTACCACCACGTTGATGCTTTTCCAATCTATCTGGCGGAGCTGGGTATTCGCCTTGACGAGAGCGAGCTTCGTCGGGCGGTGTTGGCCAACATGGCGGATGAGAAAGGAATCGCGGATGCGTCGGGTGAGGAGTCGCAGCCACATTCTGAAATGTGGCTAGACTTTGCCGAAGGCATGGGCGCAGAACGCAACACGCGTGGGCAGGTTCCAGTACCCGAGATTTCGGAGCTGACCGCATTCTTCCATCGCGTCGCCAGTGAGGGCACGCCGGAAGAAGCGTTGGCAGCTTTCTATGCGTACGAGTCGCAAGTGCCACGCATCGCGAAGGAGAAAGCACGCGGGCTGCGCGAGATGTATGGTGCTGACGAGCGCGCGACTGGCTACTTCACCCTGCACGCCACGGCAGATGTTTACCATTCGCAGGTCTGGTGTCAGCAATTAGCGAAACGGATTGAGGCGAATCCGCATATGGCGGAGCAGGCGCTAGCAGCAGGAGAGAACGCCGCAAAGGCGTTATGGCATGCGCTCGATGGAATCGAAGCGCGACGGATGGAGAAAGCAGCGGCGTAGAAGGCGATCCTTAAACTACAGAATAAATAACGGAGGACGGGCGTCTCGCCCGTCCAGCTCGGGCTGATGATTCGCTACAATCATTGGCTCTTTGTTTTTTGGAATCCTGTTTCTTGAGATCCTCTTATGGCGAAGCCAATACCGATTGGCGCTCGTGGCACGGCTGAGGAGATAGTTGAATTCAAGCACACGTTGACCTCGCGCCACCCTGAACTGCCGCCCGTGTATTCAACTCCTGACATGATTCGGCTAATGGAAACGGCGGCCTTCCACGCGCTTCAGCCTTACTGTGAAGGCGATGAGATTACAGTTGGGACGGCAATCCATGTGGAGCATCGTGCGGCGAGCGGGATTGGTGCGCGGATACGAGCGGAGGCGGTGCTGGAGTCGTTCGACGGTAAGTTTTATACCGTGCGCGTGAGTGCGCGGGACGGTGTCCAGGAGATTGGCAGCGGGACCGTGGGGCGGGCGGTGGTGAGCGTGGAGCGTTTCCTGGAGAAGATGAAGAAGGACCGTCGTTAGTCGGTGGTCGGTGATCGTCGGCCGTGGTGTCCCTTCAAATGGACGGACGAGTTGCCCGTCTCCACACGGCGGCTGGTTGTACTATGTTTTCGTGAACGAGTTGCGGCGCGCCGTATTTGAATACATTCGGAAACATGAGCTCCTAAACGCTGGCGATCGGGTCGGGATCGCGGTTTCGGGTGG
>DATNHO010000131.1:0-18578 GCA_035604895.1 Terriglobales bacterium
CTAACATGCACCAGAACGGTGAGATTCGTTCCAGCTCTGCCACTCGCGCCTCGATGTCTTCCGGGTTGTAGCGGAAGATGGCGAGCGGTAACGATCTGCGCAAAGCCAGCCATGACGTCGTCTCCAAAGCTTGTTAACTACTGGGTGTGCCGAATTATTCGGGTCCCCAAACAATTTCGTTAGCCCACCCGCCAGTTAACGGGGCGCAAACATCAAGCGAAACTGGGAAGGCCTACTCAGGTGACCATCACTGGCCGGTTTTGGGTGTCCACCGAGGGCCCGCCCGCTTTGGAGATTTCCCACCGGCGGGCCGCTACAGGCGAATCCCATCAGTTTTCTCTGTGACGGCAGGCAGCTTGTTGCGACCACTGCAGGGCATGCGTTACTTGTGTTTGGGGAGTAGACAGCGCGAGCCGCGACCGTTATGCTCAGTCACGCTCGCGGCTCTTCACAAGCAGGTAGCCTTGCCGCTCAGAACTCCAGGCGGAGCATGAACTGAATGCGCCGCGGGGTGCCGATCCCGGTGGCGCCGGGGTTCAGCACGCTGGTGATGATCCCGAAGCTGCCCGACGAGATATCGGTCGCCGGATCGCCGTAAGTCGGATGGTTGAGCAGATTAAACGCCTCGGCTCGGAACTTCAAGGCCAGCCGTTCGGTAATGGCCATTTCCTTCTCGAGCGCCGTGTCGATTTCATAGTACCCGGGTCCACGTGCAACGTTGCGTCCAAAGTTCCCCCACGTCCCAACGGCCGGTACCGCGAATGCCGCTGGATTGAACCAGTTGTTGATCGTTTGGTGGGCCGGGTAAATGGACACGCCGGGGACCAGGTCCGGCCGCTGATTTCTTGTGTTGCCGTCGGGCAGGTCCGACGGGTTCCGGTCTACTGTGATGTCAAGCGGGCGGCCGCTCGTGGCCGTAGCAATCCCACTCAGCTCCCAGCCGCCGACCAGCTTTCCCGCAACACCGCCGGCCTTTAAAAAACGCTTGCCCGGGCCAAACGGAAGCTCGTAGACCGAGTTCACCGAGAGGCTGTGGCGTACGTCAATGTCCGAGTCGCTATAGGAACACTTGATGCACGCATAGTTTTCAATGTCCGGATACTGGCCCGCTCCGAACCCGTTGTCAGACAGGGCGTGCGACCACATGTACTGGGTCTCCCACATCCATCCACTGGTGAGAGGACGCTTCACGGACACCTGAAGCGAGTGGAAGTTGGCGTTGCCGTGGTTAGCTTTCTGGTTGAACTGGCCAAAATCGGCCAATGGACGTGTACCCGTTAATGGATCGATGAGATTTACCTGAGTGGCGGAGAACAGCCTGTGCCCCTCGCTGCCCTGGTAAGTAATCTGGCCCAGAAAGCTATGCGGGAGCAGCCGTTGGACCGCCAAATCCCAGTCTTCGTCATACCCGTCCTTGCGATGCTGATCCCACGACTTTGGCGAGTAGGATGGGGCGGGCAGCAGGGACGGAAGAACGGGCCACGTGAGGCCTGGCACACTCGCTGACGAAACATCAAATCGTTGGCCCGTACTCTCGTGCCCGTCGCTGAAGTCGTCCATCTGGTTCGGGCTAAAGTACATCCCGAACCCGGCGCGGATGACCGTTTTTCCCGCGGATCCCCCAGGAACCCATGCCAAGCCCAGCCGCGGCATGAAGTCCGTGCGGTCCGGAAAATAGAGCGGCGTGCCCTTCGGGCAAAAGCCTCCGCAAGCAAGCGTCACGACAGCAATGCGGTCACGCACCTCATGCAAGACAGTGTAGTACTCGTATCGCAATCCCAGATTGAGGGTGAGGTTGGATCGCACCTTGAACGTATCCTGTACATAGGGCATATAATAGGTGCGGCGATTGCCGCCGAGGGTCAACTGCCCGACGAAGCTATAGTCAGCAAGAACGTTGTTCACGAAATCCTGCGGGCTACTGTATGTGAGTGCCCCGTCAGCGATCCCCTCGGACGAATTGTTTAGGCGATGGCGCTCAACGCCTATCCCCATCTTAATGGTGTGCCGCCCTTTAACTATGCTCAGATCGTCGTAACCGTCAATCGTGGTGCCGACCTCCGTGTCGAGTGAGTTTGTACTAGGGGTATCGAAGCCGGACACGCTCACCCCGACATAGCCGGGCTCACCGTTGGCTGTCGAGAGAGGAGACGTTCCATCAAAGTAGTGGTGCAAGGCGGAGCGGTTGAATCCCCCTCTGACCTCGTTAACAATCGTCGGCGAGAAGACGTTCGTCAACTGGATAACCAGATTGGACGGGCGTATGAGAGGGTTATCGCGGCCACCCAAGGTGTCCAGCGGTGAGCTGACGTTGGCGTCGTCGATGGAGACGCGGCCGAAGATGGAGGTTCTATCGGTGAAGTTGTGATCCAAACGGAATATCCCGCCATCCTCGCGCCGGGCGTCCAGCCCTATCGAAGTCCATTCGTCGGTCAGGGAATCGAGGTGCGTCTGGCCAATGGGCCAGGAATCGAGAAAGGGTTTGAGAACGGGCGAGGTCGCCGCCACGAGGTCCCGATACGCGACGTTGGGCACAAACCCAATTATGGTTGAGTGCAGGCGCTGCCGGAGTGCTTCGTAGTCGAGAAAGAAGAAAGTGCGGTTCTTCTTGATTGGGCCGCCCAGGCTGCCGCCGAACTGGTTCAGACGGAACGGCGGGACGCTCGGGCCATCGAACGGCGAGCGTGCGTCGACTACATCGTTGCGGAAGAACTCGAAAACGCCGCCGTGAAATGCGTTCGTCCCCGCCTTCGATACGATGCTGACTTGGGCCCCGGCCGACCCGCCCTTATCCGCGGTATAGACCGAGGAACTCACGCGGAACTCCGCGATCGATTCCAGCGAAATGGCCAGGCGCACACCCACCTTCTGGCTCTGCTCCTGGACGCCGGTGGCATCGAGTCCATCGAAGGTGTAGTTGCTGTCGTCTATGGCTCGCCCAACGAATCGCAGGTCCCTCTGGCCGCCGCCCCAAGTTGATGGCGCCCGGGGCGAGCGCCATGAGAACGGCCCAGTCCCGCCCGTTTATGGGGATGCCTTCCACTTGTTGTGATTGGACGACGCTTCCGAGCTCGGCGTTGGAGTTTTCGAGCGCCTGCACTGTAGCTTGCACCTCGACTCTCTGTATGGCCGCGCCCACCTCGAGCTGCGCGTTTACGGTGCGGGTCTGGCCGACTAACAGCGCGATCCCCTTCTGCTCGAAGGTCTTGAATCCATCGTGAGAGATCGTGAGGTCGTAGGTCCCGATTGGCAGGCCGGTAATGCTGTAAACTCCGGCATCCCCGGTTTCGACCTGCCTTTTGAAACCGGTGGTGGACGAGACGACCTCGACTTGCGAATTCGGAACACTCGCTCCACTAGTGTCCGTTACCGTACCGTTGAGGTTGGCCTGGGTGGCTTGGCCGTAAACCAGGCAAGTCGACAAGGCGACAAAAGTCATGAAGAACAAGACCATGCGGGAATGTGCAAGTGAGGTTTTCATCTCGTATTAGTCCTCCAAGCCCGAAGAATGGCGGAGCAGGCGCCAACCGGCATTACCGCTGGAAAAAACGTTCGGCAACCCATACTCCCGTCTGGACGCAAGAGTACCTCTTGATTAGCGATGATGCTATGGCAACCGAGGCGCATTGTCAATCAAATTCGAGCACGGCTCGACAATCTGTCCAATAGGCCGAACCGCCAGTGTGGTGACCGTTTTCTGGCATCTGTCACCGCTCAAAAATGCAGGCTTCGTTCTGGGCGGCGGGGCTCGCGACGGGCTGCTGTTGGATTGCTTCAATCCAATCGTGCACGGGACAGCGCGGCCCAAGGCAGCATCGAGACCCTTGCCGAACATAAGCCCGGAATTAGTGAACGCATGCCGGGCAGGGAACGACTCGGCCTACGTTGCGGCGCCAAAGAGCGCGCCGTTGGTGCCTGCCGCCGACGGTCAGACCGTCTATGATCTGAATCTCAACGTCACCTGGCTCGCCGACGGCAATCTGGCCGGCAAGGAAACATTCGGAGTTTCCAACATCAACAAGGATGGGTCGATGGACTAAGCAACGGCGGTCCGATGGGTCGCTGCGATGAACGCCCTCGACAACGGCGCCGGCTACCTCGGTCACAATAATTGGCAGCTTCCGACCGCTCCGGTCCAAGACCGCAGTTGCGCACGTACCGGACGGAACGGCGAGTCGTTCGGGTTCCATTGTTCGGGCAGTGCGCTGGGATCTCTGTACTATAGTTCGCTGGGTCTTCGCGAACCGAACACGGCTGTTCGCATCCCCACCAATGAGGTTGGCCCGTTCCACGATTTCCAACCCTATTTGTATTGGTCCGCTTCCCGCGGCCGGCGATCCGACGCAAGGATTTGTGAGCTTTTCGTTCAACACCGGATTTCAAGGGGCCAACGTACCGCTGAATTATCTCTACGTTCTGCCGCTGATCAAGGGCAAGCTGCCCGGCACGCCCCCCGCCACCGGCAAAGGACTCGAAGTCAACCCCGGCGGAAAAACCATCTATGACCCGGTCGCCCAAGTCACCTGGCTCGCGGACGCCAATCTGGCTGCCAAACGAACATTCGGTGTTGCAGGCATCAACTCGGATGGTTCGATGGAGCACTCGATGGCGGTTCAATGGATTGCCGCCATGAACAAAGCCGGGCAAGGTCGCGGGTACCTCGGTCAAACGAACTGGCAATTGCCTGAGACCGTGTCGCCCGATCCATCCTGTAGCATTGGGAGCAAAGGGACGACCGGATATGACTGTACGGGTAGCCCAATGGGTGATTTGTTCTATAACCAATTGGGGCTTCGCCGGGGAGAGTCCGTGGTCGCGGCTCCGGACGTCAAGGTCGGGTCCTTCTACAATATTCAGCCCTATCTCTACTGGGCGTGCGAAGGGGTAAGCGCCACGTCCGCTTGCCTGCCCAATGGACCCGCCGATGGGTTCGAGTGGAATTTCTCCTTCGGAAACGGCTTCGAGGGCACGAATCTCTTGGCGAACGATTTGTACGTGATTGTGTATTACCCGGGTTCGTCCACCAAGATACCCACGCAGTAACCACAGTTAATACGTCTTAACGCCGTCTCGGTTCGCGATCGCTTCCGGGATGGCCGACCACCCATTCCCAATCAGTCGCCGGAGTCTACAGCTCTGCCGATGAAAAGGACCTCTACTGAACCGAGTGATAGCTATCGCAACTTAGCCGTCCGACGCTGTCTAACGACAGCCTTGTCAGTCCACTGGTGATGCCGCAATGATGGTGTAGGAGGAGTGCGCCTCGCCTGGCTCGCTATCACGGTGGAAGCAAGTCATGCCCCGGAACGTCTGCGTTCTGCCCGGGGAAAACACTCAGGGGTCAAGCTGGTCGTGGGTTACCAAGTGCTTCTGGGTAATGTAGATTTCGATACAAACTGCAAGTATTTCGTGCGTTGCTTTGCTGGCATCGTCACACGATTGCGCGATTTGACAGGATTTTGGAGTCTTCGAAAAGGTCGAGCTTTGGCCTCGGTTTCCTGCTGCCTGTTCGGTGCCTCGATTTGCTCTAGCCAGACAAGTCTTCCAGCCCCTAGCGGAAGGCTGCCAACTCTCACTGAAGTCGGTCAGGTACAGAGGCTAACACGCGGTCAGGCAGTCCAGGGCTACCCCGTTCATGTGAAAGTGGTGGTTACCTATTTCGAAAGTACCACTAACCCTGAGATGTTCATCCAAGATGGCACAGGAAGCGCTTGGGTGCGATGGTCACCAGGTTCTCCAAAGCCGACACCTGGGCAGCTTGTCGATTTATGGGGAGTCACAACCCAGACCGATTTTTCTCCGGACATCGACAAAGCGCACTGGACGGTAATTGGCCAGGTTCCCATGCCCGCGGCGAAGCGCGTGACGTTCGAGGAAATGGCCTCGACTTCTGTGGATGCCCGGTGGGTAGAAATCGAAGGTCTCGTGCGGTCGGCCGAAATCCCTCCAAACGATTGTTGCCTCCAGTTTATCGTCGAGGTACCCGAAGGCCGCATTGTCGTTCGTGTCAGCGGCCAACCGACAGTTCCTGACCGACTGGTGGATTCCTATGTCAGGATTCACGGAGCCTGTGGTGCCATATATACGGCCAAGAACCAAATTGTTGGCGTAATACTCTACGTGCCTTCATTGGAGCAGATCAAAACGATTGATCCTGGCCCTGTTGACCCGTTCACTGCCGCTGCTCGCCCCATCGAGGCCCTTCAACGATTTACATTTGTAGGACGTCCGGAGCATAGAGTGAAAGCGTCGGGGATCGTCACCGCCCGCTTTCAGAGGGATCTATACATTGCGGATGAGACCGGCAGTGTCCACGTCGAAACCAACCAGACCGCTCCACTTTCCCCCGGTGATCGTGTTGAAGTGGTTGGTTTCGCCGGCTTCGTGGATTACCGGCCGGTTGTGAAGGATGCCATTTACCGCCGGACGGGGACCGCCTCAGTTCCGTCCGCCATGCCGGTTCAGGCCAATAAAGTGCTGGAGGACGATACCTATGATTCCGCTCTGGTCACTATTGAAGGCCAACTCACCGCGCGTGCAGTACTACCCAGCGAGGAAGTGCTTGTTGTGAAGCAGGCCGGCACTTCGTTTAGCGCGATCGGTCAGTGGAAGTCGGCAGCCGCGAAAAAGACAGTGAGCGAGGGTAGCCAGATTCGACTGACCGGTATCCTGACGATGGAGAAGGACGGCTTTGGGCAGCCGCAGCTGTTCAAGATTCGTCTGCGCTCACCTGAAGACGAACTGCTGCTGAGTAATCCACCCTGGTGGACCCTAGGCAGAGCATTGTCAATTCTGGGCCTGGTGGCGCTGATCGCGCTCACGACTTCGGCCTGGGTCCTTGTGTTACGGCGCCGCGTACGTTCTCAAACCGTCGAATTGCAGCGCAAGAATGACGAACTTGGAGCGGCGTTGAAGCGTGCCCAAGAGGCGACCCAACTCAAGAGCGAGTTTCTCGCCAACATGAGCCACGAGATTCGCACACCGATGAACGGCATTCTTGGTATGACTGCGTTGGCGAGGAAGGCCGACTCGCGGGAAGAGCAGGAGGAATATCTCGCGGATCTGAACACTTCCGCGGAATCCTTGCTTACTCTGCTGAACGACATTCTGGACCTTTCGAAAATCGAAGCAGGCCGCATGGACCTGAATCCAGCGTCGGTTGCTATTGTCGATGTCGTTAAGGACGCGATCCAGCTGCTTCGCCACACGGCCACGCAAAAAGGCATCGAACTCCGGTACACTATCACACCCGGATTGTTCCGCACAGTTGCTGCGGACCCGGTGAGACTCCGCCAAGTGCTTCTGAATCTGCTGGGCAATGCGGTCAAATTTACGGAACGGGGCTCGGTGACAGTCTCGGCCGAGGTCGATCGGGAAGATGAAGCCACGATCTACGCAAAATTTGCCGTCTGCGATACGGGACCGGGGATTGCTCCAGAAAAATGCAAGATTATTTTCGAAGCGTTTCGTCAGGCTGACGGCTCTACAACGAGAAGATACGGTGGCACCGGTCTAGGTTTAGCCATTTCTGTGCGCCTGGTGGAACTCATGGGCGGAAGAATCTGGGTGGAGAGTACGGTGGACGAGGGAAGCACCTTCTGGTTCACGGCGAGGTTCGGCAAACTGGACGGCAAATTGAAAACAGATTCAGAGCCCTGGGCAGCTAATGCGATTGCCTAGTTTCGTGTCCCTGATTCCTATTCGGTCGTCGAGACAATGCCACGAAAAGTGCGGTTATCGGGAAGAGGGTTTTTCAGTCGGATCGGTCGGCGACTCGGAAACTAGCCACTAGCGGCCCGGCTTAAGAATCCGGCGTTATCGCACATTGTCGGCAGCTATTTCTTGCCGCGTCCCGAAGACTCATGCGCCCGAACCCGACAACCGACTCGCGTCGACTGGCGCAGGTGATTCAGCTCGTGGTACGCTAGGCGGCGCTCATCCCAATCATTTCCCAGGAGCTGAACGGTGCGAGTACGGAGCCTGCTCAGGCTGTTTCCCGCGATCCTGTTGGGCGAGCCGCTCGCTGACGGGGCAAGTGCAGCCGACGGACCGCGTGGAGCGGTTACTCGAGGAGCTCTCGAATGCTTCGGGACCGTCCGGATTTGAAGGGCCGGTGCGCGAGATCGTGGCGCGCGAACTCCGCGGGCAAGGCCTTGAGGTCTCGACCGACGGACTCGGCTCGGTGATCGGAGTGCTGCGCGGTTCCTCTGGCGGCCCGCGTATTATGCTAGCCGCTCATATGGACGAAGTCGGCGCGATGGTCCGCTTCGTCACGCCGGAGGGCATGGTCAAGTTCCAACTCCTGGGTGGGTGGCTCGACCAGGCGCTGGTCGACCAGCGCTGGACCATTCTGACCCGCAAAGGCCCCTTGACCGCTATCAGCGGACTACGCAGCGTTCACATCACGCCGGCGGACGATCGCAACCGCGTGACGTTGCGCGACGATGTCTTTCTGGATGTGGGTGCCCGGTCGAAAGACGAGGCCGAAGCGCTCGGCGTCCATGCGGGTGACCCGATCGTTCCTGCGGTCGCGTTCACGGAAATAGCGGATCGCCGCTATACAGGAAAGGCCATGGACGACCGCGTGGGTTGCGTGATGCTCCTCGAAACGCTCCGCCGGCTGAAGGAACAGGGCTCCAAGACTCCGAACACCATCTACTTCGTGGGCACGGTTCAGGAAGAAGTAGGCCTACGCGGAGCGCATACCGCCGCCCAAGCCATCAAGCCCGACCTCGGCATCTCGTTGGAGGCCGGAATCGCCGCCGACCACCCGGGCGGTCGGCCCGACTGGGCCCAGGAGCGGCTGGGTGCCGGTCCGGTAGTATATCTTGCGGACGCCGCAATGCTCGTGAATCTGAGACTGCGCGACTCCCACTACGCCGGCTCCAACTACGATGACTTCTTTCGGAAGACCACCCAAGTCGCCAAGGTGATCTGTATCCACAATGCGATGGTTGTCAAAGGGGATATCAGGGCTGTGCGCCGGCCGGGTACCGCAGGCAACCAGGATCTTATTCCCTTTAACTCTAATCCCTTCGCCTTGAACCTCCACTGTGTGAGAATCCAGAAACAGCGCGCTACCTTGATAGATGGCAATCTCGTTACGTTTTAGCTGCGCTCGAATTACCTCAGTCTCTCGCGCAATAATGGCCTTGACACGGGAGGAGACATTTTCAATAGAAATGTCGACATGACTTCGCGATCCGTTGCCGTACAGGGCGCTTACAGCAAGGCCGCTCAGCTGAAATATAGCCTCACGCACCGTTTTGCTGGGAATAGTGCCGGTATGTACGCTCACACCTCCGATCATGCCGGTTCGGTCAATTACGGCGACGCGCTTGCGCGCCTTTGCCGCAGCGATGGCGCATTTCTGCCCGGCTGGGCCACTCCCGATTACAATAAGGTCGTATTCGGGCGCACTCACCTTGCCGGTCTCAATTCCGGAAATTTCGGCAGTAGCAATAGGCAATGATGAGTGGTTGACCGGTGTAGCATCTGCTCCCACGCCCTCGAATTCATTAATGATTGTCACCGCCATCCTGTCTTACCCTTCATCTTTCGTTTCATCACCTGGGCGTGAAACCCGTCGCGACGTCCAACGCGGATGTCGCAAGAAGATAATTCAGGTCTGCGCGTAACAGGTTGGCTTGGGCCGAAACTTCGCCCGCTTTCACCTTCCAATCTTCAGACAACAGACTTACACCCACAAAGTAGCGGTCGCCGCCGACCCGGCTTGTTTCTTGAGCTTGGGTTAGGGCGGCGCGAGCGGTCGTCATCATCTCCTTGGCAAGCTCTACGTTGCGATAGCTCAGGAGTGATGGAGTTACTTGGACACACCAGTCCTGAGATGACTTTATTCACCCTGCCGTGGAGCTTCATCCGCATAGCGACGAACGGCGGTGCGGGCTTGCGCAACAAGTTCCGGGCTGCGGCTCTCGATGAGGTCGCCGGCTTCGGCGATGATATTCTCGAGCACTTCGACGAGCTCCCGGACGCCCGTCTCGCGATCGATGATTTCAGCGGTTGATGGGATAAAGGATGGATTGCTCTCGATTTGCTTGGCAGCGCGTATGGCGCCGTCGGTGGCCTTGGCTTTGCTCGGGGCGGGAGTCATAGGAAACAATACTGCCTCTGCTGGATTGCAAAAGCAAGCGGTTGCGGATTGGCCTGTCTTTGGCGAGGAACGGATTCGCGGGGAAAAGAAAGGGCTTGAAGTCGTCTGCGTTCATCAGCGACTTCAAGCCGAAGATCTTATTGCTTGTCGTAGACGGCGACGGCGGCCACGGGTTTGCCTTGCAGGTCGGTTCCCTTCACGTTGACGGTCAGGGTCTTTCCGTCAGCGGAAGTCTTGCTGTGGGTGGTCAGGACGACTTTGCCACCTTTGCTGTAGCGCACCTCTCGTTCGTTAGCACCCATCCGCTTACTGAAAACAGCTTCATAGGGTGATTGGATGATCTTGCCCTCTCCGCCCTGCGCCGGCACCGTATAGTCCGACATGATCGCGCTACCATCCGCGGCGGTTCCGCTGATCGTCACATCGAGGTCGCTGCCGGCCTCGGCGATCGTCGCCGTTTGCTCCTTGGGCGGTGTGCCGGTCTCGTATTTCGATTTGGCAGTGTTGAGTGCTTTGTGGCACCGCGCCGCAACCGCACAGACACAGAAATAAAGACTACCCGAGCGTAAGACGGCATCATTTCTTTTTCGAGCCACTGGATTCCCGGCAGGCAGTTGACTGTTTCCGGCGCCTGCTGGCACTGCCCTGTGCGCGAACCTTGCCCTTTCCACCCGGCACTGCCGGGACCATCTTGCCAGCCCGCGTTTTCGCACGCTTCGGCTCCGCTGGTGTGGTACCAGACAAACCCGTATCGGGGCCAGTGCCTTGAGCTATGTCCAATCCAAAAAGAACTGAAAGGTCTTCGCCGCCGAGGACCTTGGTTGCAGCCGGCGCCTTCTTGACAAGCGGAAACACCTTTCCGGCCCCGGCGATGAGTTCCTTTTCGTCCACTTCATGCAACCGGAAGAGGAGGTCGGGCTGTTGGTCGATCCGGGCGCCGATGCCGTAGAGCACCGCCGCAACATGCTTGCACATCTCGGCCCAGTCCGGACAACTGCACGAGAGCTTGATCTCATCCGGCGACGGGAAAAGGCCGGTCTTCTGTCGGCAAACACGTTCCATGACACCCTTGGAGAACCGTCCCTGCAGAAGCTCGATGAGCGAATCAATCGCGCCGGCGCAGTCTTTGCAGATGGATTGCCAGCGCGCCTTCGTGACCGGGGCAACTTTCACCGCGACTTTGTAAATCTCCGAGCCACTGACCAGAGCTTTGATCTCGCCGGGCGCAATCTGAAGATCGATCACCGAACCGTTGCGCACATAGGTCCGGCCGCGCGGCAACCGGTTGGCAAAGTCGCTATAGCGTTCGAGGTTCTCGCACCACGCCTTGCCCCAGAAGGTCTTGACGATGGTGCGGCCTTCGACGATCACCGGCGAGACGGGTTGCCCCTTCTTTCTAAGCTTCGCCATCTCGCTTAACGCTTGCCGCCGCCGCTCCGCCACGGAGACATAGGGTCTCCATCCCCAGTAGTCCATTGATCACGTCTCCTTCAGCGCTTTGTTGATGTCGAGCGCAACCAGCTTGAGCAACTCCTCGTCTTTCAACTCCGTCAGGAGCAGGTCGGCGCCACCCTCCAGTAACTCCTTCGAGAGTTTCTGCTTCGATTCAATGATCTGGTCAATCTTTTCTTCTACGGTACCGTGGCACACGAACTTGTGCACCAGCACGTTCTTGGTCTGGCCGATGCGGAAAGCACGGTCCGTGGCTTGGTTCTCGACGGCCGGGTTCCACCACCGGTCGAAGTGCACTACATGGGAGGCGGCAGTAAGGTTGAGTCCCGCGCCCCCAGCCTTTAGCGAAAGAACGAAGAACCCCGCAGCTTCGTCTTCCTGAAAGCGGCGTACCACTTCCTTGCGCTTCTTTACCTCGGTCTCTCCGTGAAGAACCAGACCGGGGCGCCCGAAAACCGATCCGAGGAAACTCGCCAGCGGAGCGATTACCTCCCGGAACTGGGTGAAGACCAGCACTTTTTCCTGCTTCGCGGCAATGACCTCGGCGATCTCGCGCAAGCGCGCCCATTTGCCGCTGTCGTCTTCGCTCCAACTGCCGTCTCCCAGCCACTGGGAAGGGTGGTTACAAATCTGCTTGAACCGCATCAGGAACGACAATACCAGGCCCTTGCGCCGTATCCCCTCGGTATCCGCGAGTTGTTCAGCCAGTTCCTTCACCGCCTGTTCGTAGAGGGCGGCCTGCTTGCGGCTGAGTTGGCAAAACGCCTTGACCTCGGTTTTGTCCGGCAGGTCTGCGATTACCGTTTTGTCGGTCTTCAATCGCCGCAGAATGTACGGTCGCACGAGTTCACGCAGGGGGCCATATGAATTGTGAGGTCTGTCCGCAAGGCGTTTGACGAAGTTCGTGAACTCCTTCGACGATCCCAGCAGCCCTGGGTTGACGAAGTCGAAAATGGACCACAGGTCACCCAGCCGGTTCTCGATGGGCGTGCCGGTCAGCGCAAATCTCGCACGTGCGTTGAGCCCCTTGGCGGTCCGGGTCTGCTTGGTGTCCGGGTTCTTGATGGCCTGCGCTTCGTCGAGGACGACCAAACGCCAAGCGACTTCGGCGATCCACGGAACGCGGAGTAGCGAACCGTAGCTGGTAATCACTAGGTCCACATCCTGCAGTCGATCTGGCCCAAGAGTCTTGAGATCGGCTGCCGGAAGCGCAGACGGATGCGCGATGAGCGCCTTCAAACCAGGCGCAAAGCGTTCGAGTTCCGACGCCCAGTTAGCAAGAAGTGAAGCCGGAGCTACCAGCAGGCTTGGTTGCTGCTTGCCATTCGTTTGGCGCTTCAGCACGAGCAGCAACGAAAGCACCTGAATGGTCTTGCCCATGCCCATGTCATCGGCAAGGCAAGCCCCAAGACCGAGCTTCGCGAGGAGATAAAGCCAGCGGACTCCTACCTGCTGGTAGGGCCGCAGCGTACCGTTCAGCGCAGCGCCGGGGTCGATTCGGGCCAATCCTTCCGGGCTGCGGAGTCCTTTCAGGGTCTCCGCGAGCCAAGGGCCGGCGACCACTTGAGACCACTCGGCGTAGGCAGCGGCAGGGGTATCACCGGCGGCCACATCGGCGCCGGCGAGCAACCGCATCGCCTCCCTAAAGCCGAGCCCATTCTCCGCGGCCGTGCGCTCGACCTCGCGGAAGTGCTCCATCATGCGGCTCAACTGTTCCCGATCAACCTCGACCCACCGCCCTCGGACTAGCGCCAGCCCATCGGATTTGGCCAATAACTCCCCGATCTCAGCGGCGGTCAACCGTTCGCCGTCGAGCGTGACTTCCATGCGGAAATCGAGAAGCGCGTCCTGGCCCAGTCCCGATGGTGCCTTGCCACCGATTTGGGCCGTCACCTGCGGGCGCGGAGGACGGTTGGCCCGCCATGCCGCCGGCATTCGGATCACCACCCCCGCTGTTTCCAGTTGCGGTACGTCTCTTAAAAGCTGCATGGCCTCCTTGGGCGTCCACCGTAGCGGGTGAAAGATCTCACCTGCGTCGACAATGGCCTTCAGCCATGGGCAAGTCTCTGATGCTCGCTGCACGGGAAGGAGCAGCGACAATAGACGGTCCTTGTTTGCTGCGCCCGCATACTCGCGCAGAGCCTGCCCCAGCGGAAGATGTTGGGCCTTGGCCTGCGCCGACAACCGCGTTGTATAGGTTGCGAGAAAGGCAAATGGTGCTTCCTGGTCCTTCCGGTTTTCGGCAAGATTGAAGTGCACGCGGCCAACAAGGTTCCACGCTGGGTTCCGCTGCTTCAGGAAATCCTGTACCCCGCATTTCGACTCCACCAGCTCAATCCCGAATGCCGCGTCCAGTTCCTGCCAGAAAGTCTGAAGGACCTCTGCCGTCAGATACTCCGCGCCAGTCATGGGAGGCACAGCCCGGACTATCCGGTCTAACTCTGTGTTGGGTGGGGTTGGGACGCGCACTTTCTGTTGCTGCGCCTTGGTATCCGACTGGGTGCAGAGTGCGGTCACGTACCATGCACCGAATTCTCTCCAGTAGGAAAAAACAGGAGGAAGTGCGGTTCCAACTTCATCCGCACCGAGTTGGAGAAGTCCATGGCCCGATCCACGGTCGAAGGCATCCCGCAGGCGTTGAGTAAGCTCGGGATCAAGGTACGGCGCGTCAGCCACCTGGACTAAGGCGAGACGGCCGTGTGGAGTCAGGGTCGGGGCAAGAGAGACTGAACCCATGCAGGGAGTCTACCAGCTTGAGCGGCAAGGCCACGGCCGGCGAAGAACTCCACGGCGATGAAGTCGATGCCGTTATCGCTGGCGATGTCGTAAATGGTGATGATGTTGGGATGATTCAGCGCCGAGGCCAATTTTGCCTCTTGCACAAAGCACCGCTTGCGGTCAGCGTCCGCGACTTTCTCCGGCGGCAGGACTTTGATGGCGACGAGGCGATCATAAGCCGCTTCCGATCTGGGTCCATGGCGGGCCGGATCGCCGAAACTTTAATCGCCGAGCTGTCGTAAGCCGTCCACCTAACTAACCGTTAGTGAATTACAAGGGGATTTCCCGCCAGTTATCGTCGCAGTCGGGCGCACGCAGGCGACCCAGATGCAGCAGCGGCTCGGTAAAGCACCAAGTAATACCACTCGCCGCGGCCATCGCGGAAGGAATGAACGCGCTTGATCGGTACTACACGCGGGCAATCCGAATGACTGCTTGGTTTATCGCGGGAGCGCGGGAATGGTGGTTAAGGTTCCATCGGCCGTCGCGCGGAGACCGATCACACTGAGCTGTCCCCCCGCTGGCACGACAAATTCCACCATGCCTCGGAGGTTCGCCGCGCCGGGAAATGTAGTCGGCAACAGGAAGGAAGTGTGCCCGCGCGCCGGCAGGTTGATGGAGGAAGTTTGGAACAGAGACCCAGTGTCGTCGCGCAGGTTCACAGTAATGTCCGCTGGCGAATCTGCTACATTTTCCACCGCGACACCGGTGCTCAAACCGTGGGTATCGTCAAACACCAGGATGAAGCTGTTCGGCGTCCGGGTTTCCATAGGCACGGAGGCTTCCTGACCGAATGTGGTCCACCGAAAGATTTCGAAGCCGTTGATTTTTCCAGTGGTGGTCAGTTGGGCCGATCCCACCACTGCCGGCAGTGCCCCCTGGGCCTCGGTTTGGATCACCAGCGTTGCACCGGCCGCTAAAGTGCTCGTCAGCGACGATGTGGTCGTGTTCGTAGCAGTCTGTGGGAGCGACAGCGGAACGCGTAGCGGATTACCACTATCATCGAAAAACTTGAGCGTGAACTGCGCTGATGTTGCGCCTGTGTTCACGAGATAGAAAGTGCTCGTGAACCCGCCATTGTAGGTGACGTGCGCGACAGATCCTCCACCGGGGCCGACGTTTGCCATCACTGGGAGGGTTGTCAAAGCTGGACCATTCGCACGCAAACCAAGCACACTGATCTGGCCGCCCGCCGGCGCGTCGAACTCCACTGTGCCCCGCTTGCCAGCAGTCGCCGGATATTGCTGAGCGAGCAAAAAGGATGCGTGTCCGTGTGCGGTAACTGTGAGGATCGCGCTGTCGATCTGAGCGCCCGTGTCATCGCGAATCGAAACGGGTATGTTGGCGTCTTGCATTGCGATGTTTGCGATGGCCAGTCCAGTTGCCAATGTTCCCGTGTTGTCGAATGCGAGAATGTAGGAACTCGCATTACGCGTTTCAAGCGGTACCACTGCATTCCAGCCATGCGTAGGGTTGCTGAAAGTGCCAAACCCGCTTATGGAACCGTCGGTCTGCAACTGCCCCCACCCCTCAAGAGTTGTAGCGTTGGCGGGTCCAGTGCTTTCCACAACCATTTGTGCATTGGGATTGAGGATCTGATCGAGGGTTGAGGTCAAAAGAGGGCCAGCATTCGAACTCGTCTGCGGGAAACTAAACGGCAGCACCACGGGATCACCACTATCAGCGGAGAAGTTCAAATGTACGTCGGCTGCGGAGGTGCCGAGATTGATTGCAGTGACGGTGAAATTCCACCCTCCCTCCGATGTGACCTGTCCCAGTGATCCGGCATCTGCCAAGGCAGAGGCTTGCACGTTCACAGTAAACGCGGCTGAATCCTGTAACCCCGCACTCACGACTACAGTAGCCGGACCCGGCGGGGTTCCAGCAGGAATCAAGAAATTGATTTGGTTCCCGCTCACGTACTGAAGTGTGGCTGGCTGGCCATCGACGGTAACTGACACGTCAGCAAGCACCGGCAAATATGCTGGCTCCTGAGCTGTCAGAGTGAACCCGGCCAGATTTGCTCCATAGGCAGTTGCATACTCCCCGGGAGCGAGTGGACCCGGCTGGGAGTTCGCGAGATTCACGACCCCATCAATCTGCGGAGTCTTAAAAGTGTTTAAGAATTGATTGAATTCGAGCATGCCCGGCTGTACCGTTGTGGCGTTTTGGAACAAGCTGAACGCTTCGATATCGACAGGTGGTGGATCTAGCCCAGGAACGCCCGGATAGGCCTCCGGGAAGGTGTAGTTAAAGCCCAGAACATTCGGGTTATTCGATGCGAAGCGCAGAACAGAACTAGTCCACGCAGCCTGGCCCTGTGGCGTAATCGGGAAATCCGCCATAGGCGCGTTAGCCGAGATGTTTACCGTCGTATTCTGGTACGCGCCTTCCGAGATGATCCCTTTCTTTCCTAGTGCAGCGATATCCCGGAAGACCGCGTCCAACTTTTGGTACCAACAGGCCGTGGTGTATTGAGGTAAGGTCCAGCCCGGCTCCATATACGGCAGGGATACGCCTGCGACGTCAAACGGTACGCCAAGGTTGACCATTGTACTGAAAAACGCCTTCACCCAGAGGTCAGCGGGCGACAAAGTAAGTCCAGCGATGTGGAGCACTATCTTCGCATCGGGATCGGCTTGACGAATTCCTGCAATAGCCGCCTTAAGGAGTTGAGCCTCAATCGGCCAAACATTCTGCTCCATGAACTCGATAGCGTCGTACGGGGACGCGTTTTGTGGCACGGGCAACCGCTCTCCAGGGCGGAAATTCAGAATTCCGGTACCTATCTCGGTCCCCGGTGACCAAATGTCAATCTTAATGCCTTTGCTCAGAAGGTACGAGGCTGTCGCATAGGTGTAGGCCTGAAGTGCCGCAGCCGTGTCGTCGACGGAAAGACCCTTCCATGCTGCCGGCGCGTTTTGCGTACCTGCATCTGCTGCCATATCACTCAGGAATAATTCCATATATGTCTGCATCCCGAGGGATTCCGCTTCAAGCAACTCCTGTGTCGCCACCTGAAGGGAAGCCCAGTACGAGGGATTCCAAGGCAACGTTCCCCACTCGCTAAACGGCGTGTTCTCGAGGATGGGAACGCTTATAGTAGTCGCGCGGATACGGGCCCGCCCGATGCCGTTAGCGGCCATTATCGAAAAAGGATCATAGCCAGTCGCGCCGCCCCAGACGATCCAGACGATCGAATCAGCCGAGACAAACCCAGGTACGAAGTCCGGACGGGCCAGCGGGCTGGCAGGGAGTTGGTATGGCTGAAAGTTGGTGTTACCGTTGTTAATCTGGAAATTCCGAAATGTAGTAGTGACAGAGTTCATCGCATTCACATTCGCCGACATCAGACCGAATACAACTGGGCGTACGGGCCCCATCCAGGACCCGACGGTGACCCATGAAGTTCCTGCCAGGCTCATGAATTCAATAAGTGTTCCAATGCGCCGGATACGCAATGTCCCGGTTTGGTCGGCAGACGGAACACTCGCAGCAAATGTCTCACCCGCGACAGTGCCGGCAACCAAGAGTTGATCTGCTCCCGCCGTCCGTATTCGATCCAGCGTCAGAGAGCTTTGACCATCGAAGTAAACCTGGAAAGCAGCCCCCTCCAGGAAGGGGTTCGATCCAGCAGGAACAATGCGCTGGCTCCAGGAAACGTCCAATGCGTAGTCCACCTGAACATCGAAATCCCCTGGCGCGTAATACTGAGAGTAAACTGAGGTCACCGAAATCGGCAACGAACCGTCAGAAGTCAGAACCAAGCCATTTTTCATCTGATATGTGCCGCTGATCGAACTGGTGGACGGCGTGCCCAAAGACCAACGACAACTGTCGAGCGCACTCTCTTGAAAGCTATCGCTCGGAAGCTGGGCAAACGCGGTTAGGCATAGACTTAAGCCGAATGAAACCAGTCTGATCCAATGCATCGGCTAGCAGATCGAGGTTCTCAAGGCGCATGCTCCAACAGATAAATGCCAACAGTCTACGCCGAGAAGTGGAGGAACGCAAGAGCACGCAGAGCACGCTGTCGTTAGTATGTGATTTGTCCGGTCCAATTCACACATGATCTGTCCGCTTGTACCGGGGCGGGTGATGCTGGGTGGTGGACGAAACCCAGCAGTACTCAGCCGCCGAGATGGAGCGGATGATGAAAGTCCAAGACGTGCTATTGAAGGCCATGGCCAAGAAGATCACCTGGTGGGCGGCGGCTGAAATCCTTGGGGTAACG
>DATNHO010000132.1:0-4749 GCA_035604895.1 Terriglobales bacterium
CAACAGTTTCCTCAACGCCTTCTGGTCCTTGCTTGTGACTTCGATACGCAGGGCTGGACGGGCCATACCCTAAGTATGCGCCAAAACATTTCTGATTGGAATTGTTTTATTAGAATCTTTTCAGGCGGTCAAAGACCTAGATCGGGAAACCAGTGCCGTCGATGAAGATGATGCTCCGGATCTTCCTCGAACGCCGGTTACCCTCGCCGGCGACCTTTGGGTGCTTGGAAGCCATCATATATTGTGCGGCGATTGCACTGTGATGGACAACCTCGAAAAAGTACTGGCGGGCGCACAAGCCGATTTAGTCTTCACTGACCCCCCGTATAATTGTTCGTTCCTGAGCAAACAAGGGCGCCCGCGCCCGATTGTCAACGACAATTTAGGAAAGGATTTTGAAAAGTTTCTGCATCGTGCGTGTGTCAACATCCTGGCGGTAGCGAAGGGCGCGATCTATATTTGCATGTCCTCCTCCGAACTTCATACGCTGCAAAAAGTCTTCACCGATGCCGGCGGGCATTGGTCCACCTTCCTAATCTGGAGTAAAAATACGTTCACGCTCGGCCGATCGGACTACCAAAGGCAATACGAG
Source organism: Terriglobales bacterium (assembly GCA_035604895.1). Lineage (GTDB taxonomy): Bacteria > Acidobacteriota > Terriglobia > Terriglobales > Acidobacteriaceae > JABDBE01. The sequence continues at coordinate 593 of DATNHO010000132.1, forward strand.
GTAATGCTCTATGGATGGCGGCAAGGCGGTGGTCACTATTGGTGTGGCGCGCGCGACCAGGGCGACGTATGGTACGTAAACAAACCGCAAGCCAACGACTTGCATCCCACCATGAAACCCGTCGAGTTGGTCGAGCGGGCGGTTCGCAACAGCAGCCGCCGGAGGGATGTAGTACTGGACCCGTTCGGAGGGGCTGCCTCGACATTGATCGCTTGCGAAAAGACTGGACGGCAAGCGCGATTGATTGAAATCGAGCCGGAGTACATCGATGTCAGCGTGCAACGCTGGCAGAACTTCACCGGCAGGCAAGCGACACTGGTCGACGACGGCCGGACCTTCGCCGAGATCGCGCGAGCGCGTATCCAGCCCAGTGGAGAGCCTCTGATCAGCTGTGACGCCGCTGATGGAAGGACAGTCCAATGAAAAAGACACCTGGCAGCCCGTTTCAGCCCGGCAATACATTCGGCCGCGGTCGGCCGCAAGGGAGCCGGAACAAGGCGACCATCGCCCTGCAGGAAATGCTCGACGGCAACGGCGAATCCATCACGCGAAAGTGCGCGCTCATGGCGATGCAGGGTGATCCTACAGCCATGCGTCTGTGCATGGAGCGCTTGATTCCTCCCCGAAAAGAGCAACCGGTAAAGTTCAAGCTTCCAGCCGTGAGAACTGCCGCGGAGGTTGCGGAAGCGGTGAGTATAGTTTTGCAGGCGGTTTCCCGTGGGCAGATTACGCCAGCCGAAGGCCAAATGATTGCCGCCATTCTCGAAGGTCGGCGACGGATCATCGACACCGAGGAACACGAGGCGCGAATCGAGGCTTTGGAGTCGGCTTCAGGTAGAGACTCAAGCGCCCACTGATTTTCCTGGAGGGCTCGAAGCAACCAAGTTCAAATTCATGGGTCATGTGTGTGAGTTCAGATGAAGAAAGCCCGAGAGAGGCGAATCCGCAAACTGGAATCGGCTTTGCAGTCCCGTGCTCGTCCGCTGGCGATTTTTCGCTATGGCCCTATCCGGTATCTTCTCCAGGGGACCGGCGGCGAGCGACACATTGCAATCGCCAAGAGCGAACCTACGGCGCTCGCCAACGTCGAGCACTGCGAGTTCGAAGAGCGGATGGGTCCGGTACCTGAGGCACACCACGGTCTCAGCTTCACCGTGTATCTGAGCGCGGAGGAGCAAAATGGCAACTCACGCTAGTGCTCACTCCCCGGATGCCGTGAATGCCGGAGTGAGAGCGGGAGATTACAAGAATAGACCAAAACAACAATGATCATATCCCTGAAACCCCCGCAATCGTCAGTGTTCCTATCTGAAAGCCGATTTCGTGTTCTGGCCGCAGGTCGACGCTTCGGAAAGACTTTCTTGGCTTGCACCGAATTGTGTCGCGCAGCTTTCGGGCCGGGCCGTGTGGCGTGGTATGTGGCGCCCACTTATAGACAAGCCAAGCGGATCGCCTGGAAGCCGCTCAAGCAGCTCACCCGACCCTTTTGGGCTTCGCAACCTAATGAAACCGATTTGCGGATTGAGCTGATCACCGGCGGAACCATTGCGCTCCGCGGCGCCGATAATTATGACAGTCTCCGAGGCGAAGGCCTGGATTTCGTGGTTCTGGACGAATTCGCTTCCATGGCTCTGGAGGCCTGGACGGAAGTCTTGCGACCAGCACTATCGGACCGCTTGGGAGGAGCCCTGTTCATCGGGACACCCAAGGGGCGCAACCATTTCTATGAACTGTTCCGAGCCGCTCCAGGACAGGACGGCTGGGCCGCATTCCAGTACACCACCGAGCAAGGCGGTATTGTACCGCTCGCAGAGCTGGAAGCGGCCCGGCGCGAGCTCGACGAGCGGACCTACCGGCAGGAATACCAGGCCAGCTTTGAAAGGTCGGGTGTCGGCATCGCCTACTACGCTTTCGACCGCACGCGCAACGTTCGGCCGCTCCGCTATGATCCCAAACTGCCGCTTTCTTGGTCGCTCGACTTCAACATGAATCCGTTATGTTCGATCGTGGCGCAAACGGTCAATGGCAGGGTCCACATTTTAGACGAGTTGGTTCTGCCAGATTCCCATACGTTGGCGGCCTGTGAAGAATTCCTCGGCCGGACCAAGCAGTGGATCATCGCGCCAGAGCCTTTCGACCTCTCCGAGCGCGAGGATCTGGGCGAGGCCTTTGAGGAAATGCTGCAGCAATATCAACCGGCGCTCCTGAACGTTTACATATATGGTGACGCCACCGGTGAGCAGCGTAAGACCTCGGCTTCGCGGACCGACTGGCAGATCGCGAGGGACTTCTTTGGCCGTTATCCGGATCGTTTCAAGGTCCAATTCCGTGTGCCACGCTCCAATCCGCCGGTCAAAGACCGCACCAACTGCGTGAATGCCATGCTGCGAAACCATGCCGGCCAGCACCGTCTGCTGATCGATCCCAAGTGTAAGGGACTGATCAAGGACTTCGAACAGGTGTCTTGGAAGGTCGATCCGCATGGCAACCAGCTGGCAGACCTGGATAAATCGGATCCCATGCGAACGCACCTTAGTGATGCCGCCGGGTACTTTTTGGCGCGTGAGTTTCCGATGCGTGCGCCCAGGGGTGAGCTAGGTGGCCCGGCGATCATCTGAGAGGTGCCCCCGCGTCGCTTTTGGATTCCGGATGGCACGAAGAAAGGCCGAGCCCTTGGCGGCCCGGCCAGAAGAAATCGAGGTTCAACCTTTCAATGAATAAACACGCTCTCCGTCGCGTTTGAATGAGCGCACGCTCAAGCCCATCTTCTTTCCCAAGTGTCCGCTAATGAATCCCCGGACACTGTGAGCCTGCCAGCCGGTCGCTCGCATGATCTCTTTCAGGGTGGCTCCGCCAGACCGTTTCAGCAGGTCCACAACTTTGGCCGTCTTGCTCCCTTGGCGTGCGCCAACGGGCTTCTGGCGGGCCTTGGCCCGCTTCTTTGCTGGGGTGGCCTTGTTAGCCGACTTCGCCTTAGTGGGCGGAACACGGGGCAGTCGCGCCCCAGTTTGGGCCTTCTTCGGCGTTTCCAGCTTTTCTGCGGCGGCTGTGGCGTGGTTTGCTGGCTGGTGTTCTGTAATCGACGATGTAGTCATTTCGCATTCTCCTTAGGCGGTGATAACCGCCGTCATCACATCCATTGCTCTTGTCGAGCACAAAAGCAAGCAAGTTCTGCCGAAGTTTGAGCAAGACGAACGAATCGCGATAAAGGCATGAGCCATCGTGCCCGTCTGAAAACAATTAATGCGCGCACTCACAATGTGAATCGGGCACTCGTGCCAAGGCCACGTAATACCGAGTGCCAGCACCTCCGTGCCTTCCACGTGAGCGTCGGTTTTCGCTTTCCAGATTCCTGTCTGTGAAATACGGCGCCAGGGCCACAGGCTCACCCCATTCGCTGATCCTCGGCCTCTAGTTTCATCGGCTCCATCTGGGCGATAGCGAGCGAGCGACGCCTGACTAGAGGTACAGTCGTGTCCGAATGCCTACCAAACCCACATTTTTTCTCCACTCGAACCGCCAGGAGCCAGAACCGCTAGCGACCACGCATGCGCGAGTAATTTTCTGCATCGGTGATGACCGGTTCGCTATCGACTTCACCAGCACGGTAACTGAGCTCAAACCACGACTCGCCGAGGTGATCCCAATTCAAAAGAAACGCTAGACGACAAGGGACCACTTGGCTCAATCGGCACGACCGAACATCTTCTCTGCGGCGCCACGCTGTTAACTAGGATGCCCGGTTCATTCATTTGGGCACCCGAATGACGCTCTTTCCACCGGATAGTTAACAAGCCCCGGACCACTATTGCACGCGCTGATTGGCCGCACAAAAGCGTCCACGCGGCGACGCTGCGGGCTCCAAACACCTTCAAATGAGAAGACTCCAAGATCGGCACGATGATTGGGAGACAGGAATTTGCGCGTTTCCAAGTGCTTCCCGTTGTGACCTGGGCCGTTAACTAGCCGGGGGCTTTTCCAGATCGTTCGGGGACCCAAATAATTCTGCCCACCCGGTAGTTAACAAGCTTTGGAGACGACGTCATGGCTGGCTTTGCGCAGATCGTTACCGCTCGCCATCTTCCGCTACAACCCGGAAGACATCGAGGCGCGAGTGGCAGAGCTGGAACGAATCTCACCGTTCTGGTGCATGTTAG
>DATNHO010000133.1:0-33369 GCA_035604895.1 Terriglobales bacterium
TACCTTGCGCGGCGCATTCGTGTGAAGATGTCAAAAGGCAGAACGAGAAAACCTTTGAAAGAAACAGCTAACCCTCCGTTCGTTTAAGAGACGCTCATGAAAAGAAATGACCGAAACACGGCGACCGCGACCATCGATAGCGCAGCTGCGACCAAAGCGAGTTCAACCCATGCCAGTGCAAAGAGCAATGGGCATTCGAGCGGGACAGCCGAACCTTCGTCGACTGATTTCACCGCGATCCTGGCGAGTCTGCAAACCATGCGCGACGGAGATTTTTCCGTACGGCTGCCGGGTTCATGGACGGGGCTCGCAGGCAAAATCGCAGACACATTTAACGAGATCGTCGCAGCCAATCAGCAGATGGCCGAAGAGTTGAAGCGCGTAGGGCAAGTCGTCGGCAAAGAAGGACGAACTCGCGAGCGCACACGATTTCACGAATCGAGAGGCGCGTGGGGCGAGATGGAAGTTTCGGTCAACACGCTTGTAGAAGATTTGCTTCGCCCAACCACCGAGGTTACCCGCGCCATCGCTGCCGTTGCGCAGGGCAACCTGACGCAGACGGTGCGCCTCGACGTGGACGGGCGCCCACTCGAAGGCGAGTTCCTGCGTTCAGCCAACATCGTAAACACGATGATTCAGCAGTTGGGCGTGTTCACGGCGGAAGTCACGCGCGTGGCCCGAGAAGTAGGCACCGATGGAAAACTTGGCGGCCAGGCACAAGTGCCCGGAGTGGCAGGCACGTGGAAAGATCTCACTGACTCCGTCAACTCAATGGCCAGCAACCTTACTGGCCAGGTGCGCAACATCGCCGAGGTAGCAACCGCCGTGGCTAGCGGCGATCTCTCGCGCAAAATTACGGTGGACGTGCGCGGAGAAATTCTGCAGCTCAAAGAAGCCATCAACACGATGGTCGATCAGCTTCGGTCATTCGCTTCCGAAGTGACGCGCGTTGCTCGCGAAGTGGGAACCGACGGCAAACTCGGAGGTCAGGCTGTAGTGCCTGGCGTCGCCGGAACATGGAAAGATCTCACCGACTCCGTAAACGCTATGGCCGGAAACCTCACAGCGCAAGTGCGAAACATTGCAGAAGTAACTACTGCCGTGGCTCGTGGCGATTTGTCGCGCAAGATCACGGTGGACGTGAAAGGCGAAATTCTCGAACTCAAAGACACCATTAATACGATGGTGGATCAGCTTAACGCCTTCGCTGGCGAAGTGACGCGCGTGGCGCGCGAAGTCGGTACCGAAGGCAAGCTGGGTGGTCAAGCTCAGGTCCCAGGAGTCGGCGGGACGTGGAAAGATCTTACCGACAACGTCAACTTCATGGCGAGCAACCTGACGGGCCAGGTGCGAAACATCGCGGAAGTGGCGACCGCCATCGCCAGCGGCGACCTTTCCCGCAAAATTACCGTGGACGTGCGTGGTGAGATTTTACAGCTGAAGGAAACTCTCAACACCATGGTGGATCAGCTGAACCGCTTCGCCGGTGAAGTAACTCGCGTGGCGCGCGAAGTCGGCACAGAAGGTCGATTGGGTGGACAGGCGAACGTACCGGGCGTCGCTGGCACGTGGAAAGATCTGACTGACTCCGTCAATTCGATGGCTGGAAACCTCACAGGCCAAGTTCGTAACATCGCCGAAGTGACTACTGCCGTGGCTCGCGGCGATCTGTCGCGCAAAATCACGGTGGACGTGAAAGGCGAAATTCTAGAACTGAAGAACACGATCAACACGATGGTGGATCAGCTAAACGCATTTGCGGGTGAAGTAACTCGCGTGGCCCGCGAAGTTGGCACGGAAGGCAAACTCGGCGGGCAGGCGCAGGTGCCGGGCGTGGCCGGTACGTGGAAGGATCTTACCGACAATGTGAACTTCATGGCCAGCAACCTCACCGGCCAGGTGCGCAACATTGCCGAAGTGGCAACCGCCGTGGCCCGTGGCGACTTATCGCGCAAGATCACAGTGGACGTGAAAGGCGAAATTCTCGAACTCAAGGACACCATCAACACCATGGTGGATCAGTTGCGATCATTCGCGTCCGAAGTAACCCGCGTGGCCCGCGAAGTCGGCACGGACGGCAGGTTGGGAGGCCAGGCGCAGGTGCCGGGCGTTGGCGGTACCTGGAAGGACCTTACTGACTCCGTGAATTCGATGGCCAGCAACCTGACCGGGCAAGTGCGAAATATCGCCGAAGTGTCTACTGCCATCGCGACCGGTAACCTTTCCAAGAAAATTACAGTGAACGTCAGCGGCGAGATTCTTCTGCTCAAGGAAACCATCAATACCATGGTGGACCAGCTTAACGCGTTCGCTGGCGAGGTAACTCGCGTGGCCCGGGAAGTGGGAACAGAGGGGCGATTGGGCGGGCAGGCCAACGTGCCGGGTGTCGCCGGTACGTGGAAAGATCTCACCGACTCCGTCAACTCAATGGCCGGGAACCTCACCGGTCAGGTGCGAAACATTGCCGAAGTGACAACCGCAGTAGCTCGCGGTGATTTGTCGCGCAAGATTACGGTCGACGTAAAAGGCGAAATTCTCGAACTGAAGAACACGATCAACACGATGGTGGATCAGTTGAACGCCTTCGCCGGCGAGGTGACCCGTGTTGCCCGCGAAGTTGGCACTGACGGCAAACTCGGCGGTCAGGCGCAGGTGCCGGGCGTTGCGGGCACGTGGAAGGATCTCACGGACAACGTCAACTTCATGGCGAGCAACCTGACCGGCCAGGTGCGCAACATCGCTGAAGTTGCCACAGCCATTGCTACTGGCGATCTTTCCAAGAAGATCACGGTAGACGTGCGCGGCGAGATTTTGCAGCTCAAAGAGACGCTCAACACCATGGTTGAGCAATTGCGTTCGTTCGCGGCAGAAGTCACGCGTGTGGCGCGTGAAGTAGGCAGCGAAGGCCGGTTGGGCGGACAAGCAAACGTGCCCGGCGTCGCGGGCACGTGGAAAGACCTTACCGACTCGGTGAATGCGATGGCCGGAAACCTCACGGCGCAGGTGCGAAACATCGCCGAGGTCACCACGGCCGTAGCCCGCGGCGATTTGTCGCGCAAGATCACGGTGGACGTGAAAGGTGAAATTCTCGAGCTCAAGAACACCATCAACACGATGGTGGACCAGTTGAACGCGTTTGCTGCCGAGGTGACGCGCGTGGCCCGCGAAGTGGGTACAGAAGGCAAGCTGGGAGGTCAGGCGCAGGTGCCTGGCGTAGCCGGTACGTGGAAGGATCTCACCGACAACGTAAACGTCATGGCTGCCAATCTTACCGAACAGGTCCGCGGCATCGTCAAAGTCGTGACCGCCGTTGCCGACGGCGAACTCACGCAGAAGCTCACTGTGAACGCCAAGGGTGAGGTCGCGGCCCTGGCTGAAACCATCAACAACATGACCGGCACCCTCGCCACCTTCGCCGACCAGGTGACGACGGTAGCGCGCGAAGTGGGCGTGGAAGGCCGTCTGGGTGGTCAGGCCAACGTGCCCGGCGCGGCCGGCACTTGGAAGGATCTTACCGGCAACGTGAACCTGCTTGCCGATAACCTTACCAACCAGGTGCGAGCCATCGCGGAAGTCGCGACCGCTGTGACCAAGGGCGATCTCACTCGTTCGATTCAGGTGGAAGCCAGCGGTGAAGTTGCCGAGTTGAAAGACAACATCAACACCATGATCGACAACCTGCGGCTTACCACTGACCGCAACACTGAGCAGGACTGGCTTAAGACGAACCTCGCTCGCTTCACCAGTATGTTGCAGGGGCAGCGTGACCTGACCACCGTGGGCCAGAAGTTGCTCTCGGAACTGGCCCCGCTGGTGAGCGCGCAGCAGGGCGTGATCTACCAGATGGAGACCGACGAATCCGCTGGCATGGTGCTGCTCTCCGCTTTCGCCTCCGACGGACAGGACGGCCATCTACGGCGCATAAAGTTGGGTGAGGGTCTCGTCGGACAATGCGCAGCGGAGAAGAAGCGCATGTTGATTGCCGACCTGCCCGAAAACACCATCACCATTCGTTCGGGTTTATTTGAAGCGGTGCCGCGAAATGTCATCGTGCTGCCCGTGCTCTTCGAGGACCATGTCAAGGCGGTGATCGAGCTCGCCTCGCTGAACACGTTTACAGCCTCACATCTGGCTTTTCTTGAGCAGCTGACTGCCAGCATCGGCATTGTGCTGAACAGCATTGAAGCGACGATGCAGACTGAGGGTCTGCTGAAGCAGTCGCAGCAATTAGCCACTGAGCTGCAAACGCAGCAACGAGAATTGCAGCAGACCAACGAGCAGCTGGCGCAGAAAGCTCAGCAGCTCGCCGAGCAGAACGTGGAGGTGGAACGCAAGAACCAGGAAATTGAGCAGGCACGCGGAGCGTTGGAAGAGAAAGCCAAAGAACTCGCACTGACCTCCAAGTACAAGTCCGAGTTCCTCGCCAACATGTCTCACGAGCTGCGCACGCCCCTGAACAGCATCCTGGTGCTCGGTCAACAGCTCACGGACAATCCTGATGGCAACTTGACGGCGAAGCAGGTTGAATTCGCCCGAACCATTCACGGCGCCGGAACCGATCTACTGAACCTGATCAGCGACATTCTGGATTTGTCCAAGATCGAATCCGGAACAGTTTCAGTCGAAGCCGAGGAGGTTTTCTTTGCCAGCCTGCTTGACATGGTGGCGCGCCCGTTCCGCCACGAGGCGGAAAATCGGCGGCTTACCTTTGAGGTGCAATCCGATCCGCACCTTACGCGCAGCCTGGTCACCGACGCGAAGCGTCTACAACAGGTACTCAAGAACCTGTTGTCCAATGCTTTTAAGTTTACCGAACAAGGAGGAGTGCACCTGGCGGTATCGGTGGCCACAGGTGGCTGGAGCGAAGACCACCCGATTCTGAATGCGGCAGCGTCTGTTGTAGCTTTTGAAGTTGCCGACACAGGCATCGGCATTCCGTCTGAAAAGCAGCGCATCATCTTTGAGGCTTTTCAGCAGGCAGACGCCGGCACCAGCCGCAAATACGGAGGAACCGGCCTGGGGTTGGCCATCAGCCGAGAACTGGCCAGCCTGCTCGGAGGTGAAATTCGGTTGCGCAGTACACCTGGGCAGGGCAGCACATTCACCCTGTACTTGCCTCAGACCTATGTGGGGCCATCGTCGGCCAGTGTCACAACCGCGGACCGGAAGAACAGGTCGACCGCCGCGCCGCTCCAGCTTTCCGCGGTACGGGCAACTGAAGCTTCGGTAGAACACGTTCCGGACGATCGCGACAACTTATTGCCCGATGATGCGGTCTTGCTGATTGTGGAGGATGACCCGCATTATGCCCGCGTGCTATGCGACCTTTCTCATGACACTGGATTCAAAGTACTGGTGGCGATGAAGGGCTCGGAAGCCCTTACACTGGCGCGCGAGTTTCATCCGACAGCGGTGTCCCTCGATGTCTTCCTGCCGGACATGCTCGGCTGGACGGTGCTCAACCATCTGAAACAGGATTCAGCCACTCGGCACATCCCGGTTCAGATGTTGACCCTGGACGAAGACCGGCATCACGGGCTGGCCCGCGGCGCATTCGCTTTCGTGACCAAGCCAACAACGCCTGAGGGACTGGGAGCAGCTTTGACCCGCATCAAGGAATACACGACCCCGCGCCGAAAGCGGTTGTTGGTGGTAGAAGACAACCCGGCGGAACAGCTTAGTATTCGCGCACTGCTGGGTTATGACGATATCGACGTCGCGGTTGCTGCTAGCGGCAGCGAAGCGCTCGCCAGCCTGAACGAGCAGTCGTTCGATTGCGTCGTGCTTGACCTTCGCCTGCCCGATATGTCGGGGTTCGACGTCCTGGAGCGTCTCCGCGATTCGCCTTCGCTCGGCGACCTGCCGGTCGTCGTATTCACTGGAAAGGAGCTGTCACCGGAAGAAGACGCACGCCTGCACACGCTGGCGCGCAGCGTGGTTGTGAAAGGAGTCGAGTCGCCAGAACGGCTCCTCGATGAGACTGCGCTCTTCCTGCATCGGGTCGTAGCCGATCTCCCGTCGGAGAAGCAAAAAATGCTTGACCGCCTGCACCGATCAGATGACGCTCTGGTGGGAAAGAAAGTGTTGGTGGTAGATGACGATGTGCGGAACATCTTCGCCCTCAGCAGCGTGCTGGAACGTCGCGGAATGACTGTGTTAACCGCGGGGACAGGACGCGAAGCGATTGCAACCCTGGAGTCGACCCCGGAGCTTGCGATCGTGCTGATGGACATCATGATGCCCGAGATGGATGGATATGAAACCATGCAGGTCATCCGGCAGAACAACGCATTCCGCCGCCTGCCCATCATCGCGCTGACCGCGAAAGCAATGAAAGGCGATCGTGAGAAGTGTCTGGAAGCGGGTGCATCCGAGTATTTGGCCAAGCCGGTCAACACCGAGCAACTGCTTTCCGCGCTTCGTATGTGGCTGCACAGATAACTCTGGCTCGTCTACGAGACGATTTGGCTGCGATGGCAGTTGGAGGCAAGAAAGCACAATGACTGCGAGTGAAAAAGTCAATATCCTGATGGTCGATGATCAACCGGCCAAGTTGCTCAGTTATCAAGTAATACTGGCTGAACTTGGGGAGAACCTGATCAAGGCGACCTCGGGCAAAGAGGCCTTGGAACATCTGCTGAAAACCGACATCGCCGTCGTCCTTATGGACGTAAGTATGCCGGATCTGGACGGCTTCGAATTGGCGGACCTGATTCGTCAGCATCCACGTTTTCAAAGGACAGCGATCATCTTCATTTCTGCCGTATACATGACCGATCTGGATCGGCTGAAAGGGTACCAGCGGGGAGCGGTAGATTACATTTCCGTTCCAGTCATTCCGGAGCTTCTACGGGCGAAAGTCAGCATATTCGCCGAGCTGCATCGCAAGGCTCACCAGTTGGAAATTCTTAATCACGAACTGGAGGCGCGCGTCGCCGAACGAACCGATGAGTTAGAAAGAAGAGCAGAAACGTTGCAACACCTGAACAGCGAATTGGCGCGAAAGAACCAGGAACTCGACGCGATTGTGCGCACTGCTCCAGACATTATCTTCAGTCGACATTCCGATGGCGCCAGGGACTATATCAGCGATCGATTTTATGAGTACACCGGTGCTGCCGCGGGTTCTGCGATTGGCTTCGGTTGGCTCGACTTCGTGCATCCCGAGGACACCGAGCGGAGTATGGCGCACTGGATGCATTGCGTCCAGTCGGGGGACAACTATGAATCCGAATACCGCCTGCGCGGGCGCGATGGACAATACCGCTGGTTCCGGGCTCGTGCCGTTCCAATCCGCGATTTGGAAGGGAACATCGTCAAATGGTACGGAACCTGTTCCGACATCCATGACAGCAAGCTGCTGGAACAATCGATTCGCGACAGCGCGATCGAACTCGAGAGATTGGTCGATGACAGGACCGCCGCTCTACGGCGGCTTTCCGGCCGCCTGATTACCATGCAGGATGACGAACGCCGTCGCATCGCGCGAGAACTGCACGATGGTCTGGGGCAGGAGTTGGCCGCGGCCAAAATGATGATGGAAGGAATTCTGAGGACGAAATCAAACCAATCGAGCCAGCGAGCCGCCACCGACGCCAGCGAAACCATCGATCGGGCAATCCAGCAAGTCCGAAGTCTGTCTCACCTTTTGCATCCACCTCTGCTGGACGAAGTCGGCCTGCTCTCCGCGCTTCAATGGTACCTGGATGGCCTCACCAAGCGCAGCGGTATTGAAACCTCGCTCGATGTCCAGCCGCGCGAGTTCCCGCGATTGGCGGTCGAGTTGGAGACCGCCATCTTCCGCATCATTCAGGAGGCTCTCACCAATGTCTATCGCCATTCGGGCGCGAAGAGGGCGTGGGTCAGCCTCGCGCAACGAGACAGTCAAGTAATGGTGATGATACGAGATAATGGGAAAGGGATCGAAACTCATGTTGCGGAGTTGCGCCCGGGTAGCATCGGCATCGGCATTGGCGGAATAAGCCAGCGGACGAAAGAATTCGGCGGAGAATTGCGACTGAGCAACACTGATCCCGGCACGCTCGTCGAGGTCGCAATTCCTTCCCTCAGCGTTGCATCCCAAAAAAACCATGCAATGCCTTTGATCTCCGCTTGAAAGTCGAAGCGCCACGGGAGAAACGCCGAGCAACCAGGGCCTAGTTGTAAGTTTTAGGCGAACGGAATAATGACGGAGATTCTACATTGTGAATCTCCGAGTTCATTTTCTCATCCCAATACAAGTTGTTGATAGTTAACGATTTATAGCAAGAGGACGGAAGGTCCTCGATTTGCATCTAAGTGCCGCATGCGCCTCCTGAGTCTTCGACTCATCGGCTCTTTGATTCTCGGAATCACTCTGGTTTCGCTATTGTCATCGTATTTCGAGGTCACTTCCGAAATTCGAGGCCAACGACGCGAACTGGAGCGGCGAGCCGAAGTTCTGGGAGAGAGCCTCGCGGAGAATATCGAACCTTACTTCGAAAAAGGTTCTCGCAGAGAACTCCAGCGAATCGTCGAGCGATTTGGTAACCGGCAACACCTGTCTGGCATCGCCATTTACAACAAGCAGGGCGATCCGATCGCCATCACTTCTGGCCTGTTGCAGCAGTTCTCGCATGCGCCGGCGGTAATAGCTATGGCGGAAGCTGAGGACCGTGGTGTGGGCGAGTTCCTTGCCCTCCGTGAAACCTCTGTGCATGCCTATGCCCTGCCTCTTCATCAAAACGGAGAAGTCGCGGGCGGGTTGGCAATTGTTCACGACGCGGCATACATCGGTGCGCAAAGCCGCCGCGTGTGGCGCGAGACATTCTTCCGCATCCTTGAGGAGATGGTCATCATTGTGCTGGCCACGCTCCTGATCGTGCGCTGGACCCTGAATCGACCGATTGCCCGTGCGGTGCAGTGGATGCGCGCTCTCCGCACCGGCAGGGTTTCACCCCCGGCGGTTCCGGACTGGGAGTTATTTCGGCCGCTCGCCGCCGAGATGACTACATTTGCCGAGAGCTTGATTCATGCACGTTCTGCCGCCGAGAACGAAGCTCGGCTGCGCGATGCCGCGGAATCCACCTGGACTGCGGAGCGGTTGGCTGTGCATGTGCGTGGCAAATTAGGCGAGGGTCGTTTGTTCGTGCTCTCGAACCGCGAGCCGTATACGCACACTCACCAGGGGAATTCGGTGCAGGTGATCGTGCCTGCCAGCGGAGTAGTAACTGCCCTCGAACCAGTGTTGCGCGCCTGCGACGGCACCTGGATCGCGCACGGCAATGGCGATGCGGACGCGGAAGTCGTGGACCAGAATGACCGGCTGCGGGTTCCACCGGAGGATCCGCGTTACACCCTGCGTCGCGTATGGCTCAGCAAGGCTCAGGAAGAAGGTTACTATTACGGCTTCGCGAATGAGGGCTTGTGGCCGCTGTGCCACATTGCCCACGCGCGTCCACTTTTTCGCGCTTCCGATTGGGAACACTACCAGGAAGTAAATCGTAAATTCGCCGACGCTGTTCTAGAGGAAATGGACGGCGTCGAAAAACCCGTGATCCTGGTTCAGGACTATCACTTCGCCCTGGTTCCACGCTTGATCAAGGAGAAACGCCCGGACGCGCGAGTGGCCATCTTCTGGCACATTCCCTGGCCCAACCCCGAAGCGTTTGGCATCTGCCCCTGGCAACGGCAATTGCTTGACGGATTGCTGGGCGCGGACCTGATTGGTTTACATGTCCAATCGCATTGCAACAATTTCCTGCAAACCGTGGATCGTGCGCTGGAATCAAGGATCGATTGGGAACATTTCTCGGTAAAGCGCAACGATCATTTCACCATGGTTCGCCCTTTTCCTATCAGCGTGGACTTCGAGGATTTCAACGCGGAACACGCGGCAGCGATCGACGCCTACACGGACCGGGCTGCGCTTCTGAAAGAACAAGGAGCAGAAGCCATCTTCATGGGTGTAGGAGTCGACCGGCTGGACTACACGAAAGGCATTCTCGAGCGCTTTCTCGCAGTCGAGCGGCTGATGGAGCGATATCCGGAGTATCAGGGGCAGTTTACCTTCGTACAGGTGGGTGCGCCCAGCCGGACCCACATCAAGCGCTACCACGACTTTTTGGGAGAAGTCGAGGCCGAAGTGGATCGCATTAACTGGCGGTTCCAGAGCAGCAGGTGGAAGCCGATTGTGTTTTTAAAGCGGCAGCACAACCATCGCGAGATCCAGCGTTATTACCGGGCAGCGGATGTTTGTCTGGTCACTTCACTCCATGACGGCATGAATCTGGTGGCCAAGGAATTCCTGGCGGCGCGGAACGACGAGCAGGGCGCGCTGATTCTGAGTTGGTTCACCGGGGCAGCTCGCGAGCTGCGCGACGCGCTTTTGGTTAACCCTTACGACATCGATCAAACTGCCGAAGCCATCCGCTTCGCTCTGGAAATGGATCCCGAGGACAGAAAGCTGCGCATGCAGCGCATGCGTAAAATCGTCCGGGAAAACAATGTCTACCGGTGGGCGGGGAATCTGATTGGCGAGCTCTGCGATATCCGGGTAGATCGCCCCGTGAAGGTTCGGGAACGATCTCCGCTCGGCCTTCCAGTCGTCTACCAGCCGCATTCGCTGGATGAAGGGGGTTTGATTGCTTGAAACATCCGCGGAATCGCGGGTAGCGCGGTTTCTGGAGGAACTGGCGCAATCCCGCGAGTCCGCGCTTCTCGTTGACTATGACGGCACTCTAGCGCCCATGCGGGTAGAACGCGATCGCGCCTTTCCGTACCCCGGCGTATCTTCTCTCTTACAGGAAATCATGGACTCTGGGCGCACCCGCGTCGTGGTGCTCACGGGGCGGCCAGCCGAGGAAATCGTCCCCCTTCTAGGCCTTTTGCCCCATCCCGAGATCTGGGGTGCGTATGGTTTGCAGCGGCTTAAGCCCGATGGATCCTGCGAAATGCCCCCCGCGAGCGAAGAGATCGTGCAGGCAATGGCGGATGCGGCGCAGTGGGTGAGCGAACTCGAATATAGCAACCTTTTGGAGGTTAAGCCCGCCGGCGTCGTCGTGCACTGGCGAGGATTGGAAGATTCTGTCGCCGCTCGCGTTCGCAGCACCGTTCTTTTGGGGTGGCTGCCCATTGCTGATCGCGCTCACATGACCTTGCACGAGTTCGACGGGGGCGTGGAGATGCAGATGTCGGGTTGCAATAAAGGCGACGCGTTGCGGGAATTTCTGACGAAGGCGAACCCGGGAATCCCAGTCGCTTATCTTGGCGACGACCAGGCCGACGAGGATGCTTTCCACGCCCTGCATAGCCGTGGGCTCAGCATCCTGGTGCGGCCGGAGTGGCGCGAAACTGCCGCGGATGTGTGGCTGCGGCCGCCAGAGGAGTTGATAGACTTCCTGCTGCAGTGGCTGATCGTTTGCCGAAGCGCGGAGTGAGCATTCCACCAGGAGAACCACTGCCCTCACTCTTGGCCATAGACCGTCCTTAGTTAACCACGGGTGCCGGTCGGACGCGCTTCCGCGGAAGAAAACTGGTCCCGCACTCTGTCGCCCATGTCCTGTACTCGTCCCGCGATGACGCTGCGCGTAACTTCGCCGCTGGCAGGGGCGAATATCAAGCCCACCCCAACGCCAACCGCTGCGCCTGCAACAAAGTAAATTGTATTGCCGAGAAGGTTGCTATCCTCGCCGCGAATCGCCCGGGAGGCTCTCAGCACCCGGTCGGATGCCCGCTCGTATTTATCGCGGGCTGCGTCGCGCAGATCTTCAATCTGCCCGGCGGCTCGGTTTCGCGCGCTCTTTGTGGCGGTGTCAGACTGCTCTAGCAAGTAAACGCCGGTGCCGAGAAGTAGCTTGAACAACTTGTTCACATTCATAGATGTCCTTTCGAAACTGCTGCGACTAGTTCTCAATCCTAGGCAAGCGTAGCACCTGAATGTTCTGCGCTGCCATCAAGTCGATGCTGTAGTCATGCGCGATGTTTCAGGTACTCACAGGGCCTTTCTTTTCCCCGCCCAATAAGATACGGCAAAAGTTGTTGCGGACAACCCAAGCATGGAAGTGCACAACAAAGAGGCTGGCACTCTGGGGGAAGCGTTGAGAATCATCGTGAGACGGAAGGATCGTTTGTGGCTAACTTTGCTGGCTTTCTTTGCAGTTACCACGCTGGCATCGTCCTTAGTGCTGGCTGCTCTTCTTGCCGGCGTCACCGTGGCAATTGCAGGCGGCGAAGCTCCTCAAGTGCAGGTTGACACGCAGGTAGACCCGACCATTCCCAGCCAGACCTTTTCCGGCGTGATCACCGACGCGCGTTGTGGCGCCAGACATCGAAATTCGCACCAGAGCGCCTCCGAGTGCGCCAGGGCGTGCGTACGCGACGGTTCGAGATACACCGTCGTAGACGGCGACAAGAATTATGAACTAGCCGGGAATCTTTCGCATTTCGACTTGTTAGCCGGCCAACGAGTTGCCCTGACCGGCGTACTCGACGGAAACACAATCAAGGTGAGTTCGGCGAGCGTGCAAGCATTCGGCGGACATGAGTAGTGACGGGGCACAATCAGCGCACGCTCGTTGGAATTGCACTTGGCGCCTCTCGCTTCCTACCGGTTGCAATTGTGAACTCTAAGGGTTCCGCTGTATTGAAAATGAATCAGAATGTTGTCACGCTTTAACCAATTCAAACTTTCCTGCAGGACAATCTGAACTCTGCGGGCACTCGCTGTGTTCGCTGGAGGTAATGAGGATGCCGGTCCGAATCTTGATCGCAGACGATGACGTGTCTATCCGGCATTTGCTTCGCCGGATGCTGGAAGAACGCCCCGACTGGCAGGTGTGCGGCGAAGCCGCGAATGGCAATGATGCGGTTGTTAAAACCGAGCAACTTGCGCCTGATCTCGCCATCATTGACCTGGCAATGCCCGACAAGAACGGTGTGGAGGCCGCGCGGGAAATCTTCGCCGCCTCCCCTTTGACCGCCATGTTGTTGCTTACCGTGCAAGAAGTATCGGCTGAGTTGGCACGAGTCGCCCGGGAAGCTGGATTTCGAGGAGCGGTGACTAAGGGCAGTGGCCGTGAAGTCGTCGCGGCGGTAGAGACGCTGTTGGGCAAGGGCACGTTCTTTAGCGTCTCGGAATCGTCGAGTGCATCGGACTGACCTCAAATGCCTACGGTATTTACCCGATTGCCCGGCAAAAGGGGTTTCGCTAAGGTCTTGATAGTTTGATTTTGCGCCCTGTGTCGGTGGGTTTCCGCGCAGGCTGAGGCGGTCATGGGTTAGTGTCGGCTCGCCGACGTTCGGACCCTTACGACCGCCTTTTGTATTTAGAGTGGACCGGTCGAAAGGGCATGCGACGTGGAGCGATCTCCGGTATGATGGTGGGAACGGGGCGGTGCGAGTTGAGGAACCATCACACAATAATCAGGCTTTCACTTTCTTTCGATCTCCTCAGGAAGCAATCGATCTAGGGCCCAATTTATGGCGGAACACGAGAGTTTTTGGATCAGTTGGCGCGAGCGGCTGACGGCTCTCCGTAATATACCGCCTGTTCTCGAAATTGTCTGGCAATCCGGGCCGGGGGTAGTGGCGGCGGGTCTGATTTTCCGCTTGTTCGCTTCACTGCTGCCCATGGCGCTGCTGTGGATCACGAAGCTGATCATCGACGGCATCGTGCGCGCTTCGTCCACCCACCAACCCGTGCAACCACGATTCTGGTGGCTGGTTGCGGCCGAGTTCGCGCTGGCAGTTTTGGGCACGATTCTGACCCGAATCATTGATTATCTGGACTCTCTTCTCGCCGACAAATACACGCGGCACGTGAGCATTCGGGTTATGAAGCACGCGGCCGAACTGGATATTCTGGCCTATGAGGACCCGGTATTTTATGACCGGCTGGATCGAGCTCGAGTACAGGCAACCGACCGGTTGGGAATGATTCAGTCGATTGGGCGACTGGTCCAGCAGGTTGCGACCGTAGTGTCGTTGTCGATTTCAATCATGCTCTTCTCGCCCTGGCTCATGCTCTTGCTCGTGGCCGGGGTCGTTCCCGCATTTCTTGGCGAAAGCCATTTTGCATTCCTTGGATATGCAAAGAACTTCCGGCAGACCCCGATGCGCCGCCAGATGGACTACCTGCGGATACTGGGTGGCAGCAGAGAGGCGGCGAAGGAACTCAAACTGTTCGGGCTGAATGGATTTCTTACCGAGCGCTTTACCCGGCTGTCCGACGAAATCTATACGGAAAACGTCGCCCTAGCTCGTCGCCGGCTGATCGCCGGTTCGTTTTTGTCGCTCATCGGCACGATGGGCTATTACTCCGCCTACGTATTCGTGATCTGGCGCACCATCGCAGGTGCGCTCAGCATCGGCACTCTGACTTTTCTATCAGGCGCTATCCTGCAGGCGAGCAGCAATATTCAACAGATCTTCTCAACTCTTTCCGGCATTGCGGACCAGGCGCTGTTTCTCACCGATCTGCTTGCATTCTTTGAGATGCAACCCACGATCCGCTCCAAGCCGGATGCGCTGGCTGCGCCGAGGCCGATCGTGCGCGGATTCGAATTCCGCGATGTCTCGTTCCGGTATCCGGGCAGTCCTCGGCTGATTCTCGACCGGATGAATTTCCGTCTCCAGCCAGGAGAGCGAGTGGCGTTGATCGGAGAAAACGGTCAGGGTAAGACCACCGTTGTGAAACTAATCACTCGTCTCTACGATCCGTCAGAAGGGCAAATCCTGCTTGATGGCGTGGATTTGCGCGAGTACAGCCTTGAAGATCTTTATCGTGAAATCGGTGTCATCTTTCAGGATTTCATGCGCTACGAGTTGCCGGCTCGGGAAAATATCGCTGTCGGGCGCGTCGAGGAAATCAACAACCTTGCTTTGTTGCGCGCGGCAGCACGGAAGAGTATGGCGGATAAAGTAATTGGCAGACTTCCCCGGGGTTACGATCAAATGCTGGGCGGCCGCTTCGATGGGGGCCTGGATCTTTCCGGGGGCGAGTGGCAAAAAGTTGCCCTGGCTCGTGCCTACTTGCGCGATGCCCAACTCCTGATTCTCGATGAGCCGACCGCGGCGCTCGATGCCCGCAGTGAGTTCGAGGTTTTTCACCGCTTCGCTGAACTTACAATTGGAAAGATGGCGCTCTTTATTTCTCACAGATTCTCAACCGTGCGGATGGCAGATCGCATCGTAGTGCTCGACAACGGCAAGATCGCCGAAGAGGGGAGTCACGACCAATTGGCAAGTATGGGTGGCCGTTACGCTGAAATGTTTGAAATGCAAGCCGCCAGCTATCGCTAGGGAACTAACGGAATGCCGCAAAACGTCCATCTGGAAATAATTGGCGACGAACCCGAACCTCCTTTCGAGTCCTCAGGAGAAACGGGGAACGTGCAGACTTTGCGCGCAAACGCGTCGGAGTTGGCACGCAATTTGTCGTGGCTGCCGAGCGAGACCTCGTCCCGCGTCTTGGTTGAGCGTTGTCAGCGGTTATCCAAAGCGCTTAAACCCGTGCTGGCTGGGCTTGAGTCGCGTTTACCAGGTGCGGCTTTTTCCGACGACTCCCGCTGGTTGTATGACAACGTGCACCTGATCATCTCTGAACTTGAGAGTGCGGGCGAAATCTTCAAGCTCCGCCGTAAAATTCCGCATGTCCGCACCGGCGCTGGCGTCGTGATGCCGCGAGTTGCTGCCGTGACGGAGGCGTTCCTGGTCGCAACGGCATACCAGTTTAGTGAAACAACGTTCACTGCTTACATCGAGGCCTTTCAACAGCAAACAGTTCTCAAAATGAAAGAGCTGTGGGTGCTTGTGCCAGCGCTCCAGTTGGTTTTGCTGGAGCAGATCGCGGTTCGAGGCGCCCAACTAGTGGCCGATCCAGTGGGATCATACGGCGTGGGCGTATGCGTGCGCAGTCTCCGCGATGTGAGCCACACCTGTTGGAAAGAAGCACTGGAACCACTGATTGCGTTTGATGCCATTTTGCGCGAAGACCCAGTGGGCGCGTATTCGCGAATGGATTTTGAAAGCCGCGATCTATACCGGAACCAACTTGTGGAGATCGCGGAACACTCCGACTTCACCGAGATGGAAGTCGCGCGCGAGTCACTCACTCTCGCGCGGGAAGCCCATCAACGAAAAGACGGAGACCCGCGTGTGGCTCTGCGATGTTCGCACGTTGGATACTACCTCCTCGCGGAGGGAACCGCCGCGCTGTACGAGAGAGTGGGTTTCAGGCCTCCGCTCCGCGAACGTATATCGGCAGCCCTGCGCAGCTACCCCGACGAGTCTTATCTCACCACAATCATGCTGATCACGTTGGCCATGACGTCGGGGATCGTTCTGCTGCTGATTGATTCGCAAGGATCGCTGGGACTGGTTCTGTTCTCGATGCTAGCGCTGTTTTTGCCATGCTCACAAGCTGCGATTCAGCTGACGAATTACCTGATCACGTTGTTGCTCGAGCCCAAGATTCTTCCAAAGCTTGACCTGTCGGAAGGAATTCCGGGCGACTGCGTCACGTTCGTGGCTGTTCCCAGTCTGCTACTGGATCAGGCGCAGGTTCACAGGTTGATTGATGACCTTGAAGTGCGGTTTCTTGGCAATCATGATCGCAATATCCATTTTGCGCTCCTGACGGATTTACCCGATTCGCGCTCGGAGCCTCGAGAAGATGATCCGCTGGTCGACTTGTGCGCAGAATTGATAAGCGGATTAAACGAGAAATATAAAGACCGTGGGATGGGATCTTTTCTTCTCTTCCATCGCCATCGCGTCTACAACCCGCGAGAAGAAGCGTGGATGGGTTGGGAGCGCAAGCGCGGCAAGCTGATGGATCTGAACCGGCTGCTGCGCAATCAATACGACAGCTTTCCGATCAAGGTCGGAAATCTTTCTATTCTGCCGCAGGTTCGGTTTGTAATTACGCTCGACTCGGACACTGAATTGCCGCGAGGGTCGGCGCACCGGATGGTGGGCGCGATGGCCCACCCTTTAAACCGGGCGATCATCGACCTGGAAAGGAACATCGTCGTCGCCGGCCACGGCATCCTGCAGCCGCGTGTCGGAGTGAGCGTGCAAAGCACCGCGCGCTCGCGGCTGGCAAACATCTATTCGGGAGAAACCGGATTCGACATCTACACTCGGGCAGTTTCCGATGTCTATCAGGACCTGTACGGCGAAGGCATCTTTGCGGGGAAGGGAATCTATGAGGTTGACACCGTACGGCAAGTGCTTGATCGCCGGTTCCCGCGCAACGCACTGCTGAGTCACGATCTCATCGAAGGCGCCTACGCGCGGGCGGGCTTGGCGAGCGACATCGAGGTAATTGAAAGCTACCCTTCCCACTACAGCGCTTACAACCGTCGTAAGCATCGCTGGTTGCGGGGCGACTGGCAGATTGCCGGATGGCTGCTGCCGCGCGTTCCAGATGAGTCAGGACGCCGCGTTCCCAACCCCATCTCGATCGCGGCCCAGTGGAAGATCCTGGACAATCTCCGTCGCAGCCTGGTTGAACCCGCCACCTTATTATTGTTCGTGCTCGGGTGGGTCGTGCTGCCCGGCGCTCCCGTCTATTGGACGCTAGCGACCATCGGCATTTTGATTGTGCCCACCTGGTGCCAGTTTGTGTTTGAGTTGATTCGCGCTGCGGTGAAACGCAAATCAGTGATCGCTCGCGATGCTGTGGCCGCATTTTTTGCGGCGAACGTCAACGTTTTTCTGACTCTTACATTCCTCGCACACCAGATGTTACTTTCCCTGGATGCGGTAGTGCGCACGCTGGTTCGACGCATGGTCACGCGCCAGCGGCTTTTGCAATGGGAAACCGCCGCGGAAGCGGAAATTGGCGGTTACAAGGAAACACCACTCGACAGCTATTTGAATTGGACCGCCGCGCTTGCATTGGCATTAGGGCTCCTGGTGTGGTTTGTGCGTCCCAGTGCGCTTCCCGCGGCGCTGCCAATCCTGTTGCTATGGGCGTCCAGTAAACTGCTGTCACGATGGCTGAACCGGCCGCCGCGGCCTTTGCGCGGCGAAGTGCCCGAAGAGGATGAACTCCTGCTTCGCCGTGCTGCGCTCCGCACCTGGCGATATTTCGCGGAGTTCAGCACCGAAGAACACAACTGGCTGGTCCCGGACAATGTGCAGGAGGAACCTCCTTCCATTGCCGCTCGAATTTCGCCCACAAACCTCGGTTTCCTTCTTAACGCCCGTCAGGTCGCATGCGAGTTTGGCTATCTGACAATCCCCGAGTTTGCGCAACAGACGCTTCGCACTCTGGCTACCATGTCGAAGCTGCGGCGGTATCGCGGGCACCTGCTCAACTGGTATGACACTAAGTCTCTGGAGCCCCTCGCGCCTGAACTCGTCTCTTCTGTCGACAGCGGCAATTTGCTGGCTTCACTGTGGACTCTTCAGCAGGGCTGTTTGGATCTTCTGACTCGCCCAGTGATGCACAGCTGTATGTCCGACGGTTTTCTGGATCATCTTCGCATTCTGGTTGATCTGCACGCTTTGCCAGGAAAGAGCCTCTCGTCCTTTCATCGGGCGACCAAGAAAAAGAAGTGGCTGCAATGCCTTTTGAATATCCCTGAAGAATTTATCGAGGAGGTCCGTCAAAAGCCGGCTCCGTCCAAGCATGTGAAAGACGCGCAGTGGTTCTCAAATGAAGCGCGCTCGCGGCTGGAGAAGGTTGAGATGACGGTCCGTTCCTACGCTCCGTGGCTGCTGCCGGAGTTTGCTTCGTTGTGGGATGACCCGGCTATCAACGTGACGTCTGCAAGGGAGCTCCCCACGCTTGAACGAATGCCCGAGTTTATCGACGCTCTTGCTGTTCGTCTGCGGTTCGTCGCTTCGACGTGCGCCGGAGAGCAGAATCCTTTGTTCCAGCGTCTCCAGGCATTGCTTCCAGAGGCGCGCTCCAATGCGCTGCGCCTGATAAGAGATCTGCGAGCGATCGCGAGTACCGCGGGCAATCTTACCAATGAGATGGATTTCCGCTTTCTCCTGAACCAACGCAAGCTGCTGTCGGTCGGATTCGATGTCACCACCCAGCAAGTGCATTCCGCCTGCTACGACTTGCTTGCCACCGAATCGCGCACGGCTGTATTCACGGCGATTGCCAAGGAGGATATACGCCAGGAGAGCTGGTTTCTACTTGGCCGCACGCATACTCTCGATCAGGGGCGTCCTGTCCTGCTTTCATGGACCGGCACCATGTTTGAGTACTTGATGCCGCTTATCTGGATGCGTACCTACCCGAATACGCTTCTGGAACGCTCAGCCAGCGCGGCTGTGCGGTCGCAACAGGCGTACGCGTTGAGCCGGCATATCCCGTGGGGCATCTCAGAATCGGCTTACTTCAGAATGGATGAGGCCGGAAATTATCAATACTATGCGTTTGGTATTCCTCATCTCGCACTTGGCAAACATGAACTGAATGCGATTGTTGTCTCCCCGTATTCGACGTTTCTGGCCCTGCACACCTGCGCTTCGGACGCCCTGGAAAATTTGCATAGAATGTATCGCGACGGATGGATGGGAGCATATGGGTTTTATGAAGCTGCGGATTTTTCCAACCACCGTTCGTGGCGGCATCGCTATCAACTCGTGCGCTGTTGGATGGCTCACCATCAGGGCATGAGTTTACTTTCTATCGCCAATTTCCTTCGCGACGGCGTCGTGCAGCGCTGGTTCCACAGCGAGCCGCGGGTGCAAGCGACGGAGTTGCTGCTGCATGAGAAGCCGGTTGCCCACGTCCGCGCGACCCGTGCAGGCTACGGAGTCAGTGCCGCATGAAACCAGCCGGGAGAGCTGGAGCTCAACATTCAATTAGGTGGCCTGTAGCCTGATTTCGTCCTGCTAAGAAAGCGCGTGATGCGAAATTATTATGCAGTCCAGACATTCGTCCTGTTCATCGGAACGCTTGTTCAGAGCGTGCCTGCGATGAATGCTCAGGTCAATCCGAAACGTGACGTCATCGTCGTGGACGCGAACGCTCCCGCGCATCCCTTCCCGCACTTTTGGGAGAAGATGTTCGGTTCCGGGCGCGCAGTGCTCACTTTGCGTGATAGCTACCGACGCGACTTGCGCGAGGTAAAGCAAGCCACAGACTTTGAATACGTCCGCTTCCACGCCATTTTTCACGATGAGGTAGGCCTCTATGATGAGGACAGCCAGGGGGATCCACTCTACAATTTCTCCTACGTCGACCAGATCTATGATGGTCTGCTTGCCAACGGCGTGAAGCCGTTCGTTGAGTTGAGCTTCATGCCGCGAAAGCTGGCCGCTCAGAACAACCTGCACAGCTTTTGGTACAAGCCGAGCGTTTCTCCTCCAAAGGATTGGGCTAAGTGGGCCGGCCTTGTTTCCGTGTTTACAAAACATCTTGTCGACAGGTACGGCATCGACGAGGTTGCGCAATGGTATTTTGAAGTGTGGAACGAACCGAATCTCGATTTTTGGGCCGGGGAACCCAAGCAGGCAAGCTACTGGGAACTTTACGATCATGCCGCGTGCGCAATCAAGAGCGTGAACCCGCGGCTTCGAGTAGGAGGACCTGCGACCGCACAAGCCGCATGGGTGGATGCTTTTATCAAACATTGCGTCGACAATAATGTTCCGGTCGACTTCGTCTCAACTCATGTCTATGGCGACGATCTGGCTCGGGATGTCTTCGGGACCGATGAGGTCATTCCACGCGACAAAATGGTTTGTCGCGCAGTCGATAAAGTTCACAATCAAATCGAAGCTTCAAGCATGCCGCGCTTGCCTTTGATCTGGAGCGAGTTTAACGCCACTTACAAAAACATGCCCGAGGTTACGGACTCGACTTATATGGGGCCTTGGCTGGCCGACACCATCCGTCAGTGTGATGGCCTGGTCAGCATGATGTCGTATTGGACTTTCTCCGACGTGTTCGAAGAGCAAGGCGTGGTGAAAACGCCTTTCTACGGCGGTTACGGACTGATCGCCGCGGGCGGCATTCCAAAGCCGGCTTACAACGCTTTCAAGCTGCTGCACAAGCTCGGAGATCAGCGCATTGCGCTCGATTCCGATTCCGCCCTACTTACTCGCAGGCGCGATGGCGCCTTGGTGCTTGCGGTGTGGAATTACGCTCCGCCCGGCCAGTCGGGTTCGCCGAGGACCGTCACTCTGCAGCTAAAGAATACGAAACTACGGCGAGCTACTATCGCACTGTTGGATCGCGAACACGGCGACTACCATTCCGCCTACGAAAAGATGGGTTCACCCCAATATCCCACGCAGGCCCAAATCCGGGAGCTGCGCAAGGCCACTGAACTCCCCGACCCGGAGACTCGCGGCCTGAAGAATAATGAGTTGACCATCGCGCTGCCCGCGCAGAGCTTGGCAGTCATAGAACTGAAGTAACGGAAGCTGTCACTCCCCGAAGAAGCATGAACCGCGGCCACTATTCTGTGGGCTTTGTTTCCGAGGCATGGGAGGGTTTGAATCCAGCGCGCTCCATGCCGCGCAGCGCCTCCGGATTCTTCATGAACGTTTCCCAAACAAATCCAGTACGCGCGTTTTCTGCCATCAGCATGGTGATCCCCGTGTCGATGCCAATCACATCCGTGTCATACCAGTTTTTCAGCGGATTGAGCGCATTCACGAATCCGTATCGGCTCCATGTAGCTCCGTAATGATTCCTGATGTTTTGCAGGACGCGCATCACAGGCTGCGGCAAGAAGGGCAGGGAACCCGCCGAAGCGCTCGGAACAACGGTTCCATCAATCGGTCCCATCGACGGCGGCCCTCCCCAAATCACGTAGCCCTTCTGCGAATCCGAAGCCGTAATACCCCACAGATCGTCGCTGTAATCCGGAAACTGCTTTGCCAGTTCCAAACAGAATCGGCGATGGACATCGGTGGCAATCATCGAGTTATGAAAATAGTCCGCATACTTGTCGCGTTTGCCGCGGAAATCAAACCAGGCCTGAGAGTATTGATGGACGAATAGAGGCGCGAACGAACCGATGTACCGAAGGCCATCATATTCAAACGTGCTTCGCTTCCAGGCATTCCAGGTTTCAACCCGCAAGGGATAAGCAGCAGAGCCGAGTCCCAGCAGGTACATCATCATCAGCTCGCTGTAGTTGTCCCATCGGTACGGCAGGAAACCAATTTCGGGGGTCCATCCGTGCGGCAATAATGACGTGTCCTCCGAAAGCCAGGTCCAATCCACGCGATTAAAAATCTCGTACGCCAACAGACTGATTTCCGAATGCTGGAAGTGTTGCCGGCAGGTAAGGATCCCACAAAGCAAAATGGCTGTGTCGACGGATGACACTTCGGAATCCCAGACTCTCTCGCCAGTGTTGATATTGGCGAAGTGGTAGAAAAATCCTCGATGCGTCGGCAACTTTTTCCATAAGAAGCGCAAACTGGCTACGACGCGCTCGCGTGCCTCCGCCAAAGACACATAGCCACGCTTCTGTCCGATGCAGAGCGCGGTCAGCCCAAAGCCAGTTGCCGCGATGCTCGCCACAACCCCGGTGTCATTGGTGCGCACGTTGCATCGATCCTTCACCATGCCGGTTTGCGGGTTGGCTTGTTCCCAGAAAAAAAGAAAATTTGCTTTCTCCAGTTCCTCCAGGAGTTGGTCGTCGGCCTGCGAAATATATGTTTGGGTTGGGGCGCTTGCTGGCTTAGGGTGTTGTTCCGGCGATGCAGCGAGAAGGGACGAAACACCCCACGTGAAGGGCAGGCAGACGCCCAGCCTGGACAACTGCTTCAGCAGATCCCGGCGGGATAGACCCTCAAGTCCGAGATCGTTCTCGCGATTCACGTACACTCAGTGAATTTTAGACGATTTCAGGCCCAGCGTCAGATGAAGGAACCGCAAGTAGCAAAAAGAATCCGGATCCCGGCAATCTAGGGTTCGCGGAATCTTGCATCCAACTAGTTCACAACACGATTGTCATAGAATATTGAACTACGGTGACAGGATGACCCGAGGACGGAAGATTGCCATTTGGGCTGTTGTCGTTGCAATTCTCGTCGGTGCGCTCGCTGCGATCCTGATTGCGATTCACAGGGCGCAACCCATAACCATTAAGGGAGCGGTCCTGAGTCAGGACGCCGATCCGCAGAAGCAATTGCCCATCGCCGACGTTGAAATCGTAGGCACGGACGGTTCGACGGTCAGCAGTTGCAAGTCTGATTCGTCAGGTTTCTTCAGTCTGACCCTGCGCCGGGGACTCAGGCGGCGTCAGGCCGTCACCTTGCGATTCCGGCATCCGGGTTACCAACCCCTCGACCTCAATGAATATGTTGGAGACAAAATATACCTCGCTCGTATGGTGCCTGTCTCTCATAGAACCCCGGTGACATCCGATCACCCCGAAGTCACGGTTTCCAACGTTCGAGTACGGTACTCCGTAAAAGCCACCACCGAGGCTGATGTCGGCAGCGCCGTGAAAACATTCCAGGTTGCGAACGTCGGCAACGTGGCCTGCAAAGGCCGCCATCCGTGCTCGCCCGACGGAAAGTGGAAGGCCGCCTTGAGCTCTACGTCGTTGGACGCGGGAGAAGGAAACGAATTTCGCAATGCCAGAGTTTCCTGCATCGCGGGACCGTGTCCCTTCACAAGAGTTGAGTTTGAAGACCTGTCGCGCGGCGGCCGGACGGTGAACGTGTCGGTGCGGGATTGGTCGGACACAACTACCTTCCTGGTGGAGGCCGAGGTGGTCCACCCTATGGTCAGCGATATTGTGCGCGAGTCGTATCCCGTGATTTTCGGTCAGGCGCTGAATTTCAGTTTGCCGGCCTCAGCGGAGGGCCCAAGTATCGAAGCTGAGATCAACGGAGACTCGATTGTTTTCCCGCTGGGGCCAGATCTCTTCCTAAGCTGGGCTGATTGCCACGTCAGAGTTGAGAAGGATCAATCAAAAGCCTATCGCTGCGAACTCAAGTCCGGTTATCGGTTTCGATAAGTGATTCTGTGCCTTGGGCTCAAGGTTTATGTCAAAAGAGTCCATCCGTCTGGCTAGTGGCTGGTGGCTCCGCTGTTATTGCTGACTATCAGACTAGAGACGTTCACAGGCTCGAAGTCACCCAAGGTGAGACTTGTAAGGCACGCAAGATCGTTATCGTTCCAGCGGGCGTCGGGTGTCCCGATGAGGCCTCCGCTGTCTCCGTTGTCGGCTAGAATAATTCCATAGTTTCGGAACGCCGTGATGATAATCGCCGCTTGCGGACTCGTGGAGGCGCAAGATGGAGTCGCGACGGAAGCCTTGAGTCGATAGATCTCGCCAGCGGGGCCGGACATGGTGCAACTTGCGGGGGGAGTAGATTGCGAGATTTCCGATTCCGTCGGAATGGAGCCACCTCCGGAAGCCGTGCAACTCCCCACGCCCGCAGTTTGCGTAGCCGGCCAGACCCAGTAGTTCAACATATGATTGAGCGTGAATCGAATGGGATGCTGAATGGTACCTTTCGGTGCGCTGGGCGTGCCGCTGCCGATTACCTCGTCGGCATTGGCGAGCAGCGGCGCCACTGGAAGTCCGGCGGCATCGGATGTTCCATTCCCCTGCGGTGTCAGGTTATTCGAAGACGCGTTGGGCCAAAGCGCGTTCGAGGAGTCGGTCCAGGGTCCGCCTTCATAAATCCCCTGCCACATTTCGTAAAGCGCCGGGTTCTTTCCCCCGCCTGCTTCTACGTAGACCAAAACGTGTCGATCTCCCTGCGAGTTGCTCGTGCCTTCCACCGGAGCATTCGCTGGAATTGGAGCAGACGTAAAGTAGGACTGATATAAGGTGGTCGTGATCGCCACGTCCGCCTGGTTGTAAGGAACTTCAATGGCCGGGATTCCATTTGGAAATGGAGCATTCGAATTGTTCCCGAAGAATGGCTTGACTGTGGCCGGCAAATAGCCGCTGTACATCGGCGCCGCCGGGGACGTATCGATGGGCAGACTGGTCGTGGCTGCGTCCACTCGATGGTGAAAAATAGAAGTCGACGGAAAAATGTTCGCCAGAAACGCATTATTGCCGTTGATCGCGATGCTGATGTTCTGCGTCGCCTGGGTATTTGTCGAATCCGTAACCACAAAGACGGGCGCGTAGGTGCCTTGACCGCCGATCGGTGAACTGCTGAGGTTCCCCGTGCTCGCGTTGAGAGACATCCCCTCAGGCAACGGAGGAAAGTTGGAATTCGTGCTCACGGAATAGGTGTAAGGCGGAAACCCGCCGTTAGCCACGATTTCGCAGCCGCCATACGCCGCCCCTTGTGTTCCGCTCGGACACGAGGTGGTCGTGATCGTCAACGCCCCACCGGCAGCTCCCACGCTGACCTTTGCAGTGGATGTGGCCGACCCAGAGGCATTGGTAGCGGTCAGCGTGTAGGTGGTCGTCGCCGTCGGACTCACGCTCGTCGATCCGCTCGCGGAAGCAGACGTGAATGTTCCCGGCGTGATCGCAATACTCGTCGCTCCCGCTGCCACCCAACTCAGTGTGGTGCTTGCGCCTGAGTTGATGCTGGTCGGACTTGCCGTAAAGGAAGTGATCGCGGGCCCGGAACCTTTTGCAGATGATGAGCTCGACGAACTTGTGCCGCAACCCAGCAGCGCTACACCAGCGAACAGAATCAGGACCAGCGTGTAAACACGCAGTCCTGAAGAATTGATCCCCCGGGAGCTAATCGCATTTCTGCAAAACCAGTCACTTGTGCTCATGCATAATCCCTTCGTTGCCGTACGGGATCGTTACAACGCACTGATTCCCAGCAAATTCAGTCTATTGGCCCCGCCGTCGCAGGTGTAGCTATCCGTGGTCGTAGCCCCTTGGACCAGCGGCGGAGTGCCGCTTGCCCAATGTTGAAAGCGACGGATGTGTTTGTGCTCATGGATTCTTCGTTGCTGAATTGGGCAAGATCGAAGGTGGGAGCGCTGTCAAGTCCAGATTGTGCATCACCACGATTTGCCACTGTTCGGAATTCTTCTCCATTGTGAAACTCAACAAACCCCGACGATCGGGCCGTGGATTTCCTTGCGCATCCGTCGCGCCCGTCATTTCCCAATGGACATCCACGGCCGCTACATCGGGACGGATGAACCGGGTTTTGATGGCTGAGTAGCTCTGGTGACTGTTCTTAAAGATGCTCGCGAACATCGGCGCGTGGAACTCTTCAATTTTCGATCGTCCGCTCGCGCCTTCGCCCCTCACATTGGTGAAGTCGGCGTCCTCGGCGAACACTGCCGCAAACGCCTTCGCATCATGCCGGTTCCACGCGTCCACGAACCGGTCGATCACCGCTACGATTGCTGGTTGGTCGGTTTCGCCTTTTGTCTGGCCTCGCGCGGTCAAAGGTAATGCTAGAGCAATCGTCAGGCCGGTCAGTAGAAGGTTCCAGTTGAAAGATGTGTCTCTCATAGTGTCCTCCGATTTTGTAGCGGCTCGCCGCCTTGCTGATTGTTGAAGAGCGAGAAAGTCATGCTGACCACTCCGCCAAGCATATTGCCACCGTTGTCGGTGGCGACATTGGATGTCTGCATCAGCGCGGAACTTAGGAAGATGCGGAGCCGCTGCTCGCAGTCTACGCGGCTATGGAAAGAGCCCGCGACAGGAATCCGATGACGATGCAACCGATTTCGAAGCCTCATCGAGACATCTCCTTATGAAAGTTTGGAGCCGGCCATCTGACCAAAATTGGGACCTCAGGGACCAACAACGCTGGTCAGCTTGTTGTTTATGCCCATGACCACGCATACGACCTGCCCAGTGCCCGTGCCCAGCGGCGAACACGCGGGAGTGCCGATCCCGGCTCCGCCGACCAAGGTCCAGCCCGACCATCCAGAGCCGTTGAAAACGTCGGAAAAAAGGGCGCTGTTGTAGGCGACGCCGACACCGTACACTGCGCAGACCAGCTCGCCCGCGGCCTGTGATGTACAACCGGCGTTCTCGCTCACCTCTCCACCCAAACCACCTCCGTAGCCGCTCCAGTCGTTCAGATTCCAACCGCCTCCGTCAAAACGGGTACCGAAAATCCCCAGGCTCGCGGCACCTTGCACGAAGCAAGCAACATTCCCGTCCGAGTTCATGGATGTGCAATCGGGCTCGCCGCCAGCAACTCCGACGATATTGAGGAATCCTTCCCAGGCACCAGCGGCGTAGCGATTGACCAGCGTGGCGTAACCGGTCGTATACACCATACAAATCACGCCGTTGTTGTTGTCGGTAGTGCAGCTTGGCGCAGAGGTGGCAGGGGTCGTAAGTTTGGCGAATGTGCTCCAGTCCGTACCGTTGTAGACGGACCATGCGAGACCGCCGGAAGCACTTCGGGCAGCGCACAGCACTTTCCCTGTCGTGTACTGCGCACAACTTGGCGCCGAATACAGCGCCCCCGTCACCTTGGTTGGGTTGCTCCATACCCCGCTGCTGAAGACCGTTACCTGGAGGTCGCCATTGGTTGCAGTTGCTGCGCAGTACACCTTGCCGGCTCCATCGTTCGTGCAGCTTGGATCGGAGCTGACGGTCCCGGGCAGGATCTTCCACGTTCCCCAGGCTGTCCCGTTGAATTCATTGACCATGATGGCGGACTTGCTGCTCCGCACCGCGCAGGCTACGTGTGCGGTCGAGACAGGAGCGCAAGATGGATTGCCGATCCCAGTGGCATTTCCGGTCGAAATGAAATTACCCCAAGACCCCCATGCCAATGGAGACAATCCCAGCAGAGTAAATAAACCGATCTTCGCGATACGCATCATCATTCTGGATTTCATGTTCTCTCCTCTTTTGTTCGCTCCCGGAAAATGAGGGCGTGTGTTTTTCTGTCTTACTTAAATAGGCGCAAACCACGGGCCGGAACTATCACGTTGAGAAACAAATTTAAATGCGACCCCCGTAATGCGGCAGGCTCAACAGGCGATTACGGGGGCAGGGTTGGGAAATGTTACTTAGTCGCGGTTTGGGCGTCTTCGTCCGCGCTGTCCACGCGCATGCCACTGCTGCCTATGTTCGCTGGCACGTTATTGCCTCCCATATTTAGGACGGACACAACGGTGCGAAACTCGCGTCCCTGGTTTACAACAACGAGTTCCAGGTCAATCCACCCGCCGCTCTTGTAGTTAATCCTGGCGTTCCCGGTGCAGTCGGAGTTGACCTTATAAGTGCCGGTCTCGCCCGTCTGAAATTTGGAAGACTGGTTAGTGCCGTCGATCACGACAAAATCTACCTGCGTGAACTTTCCATTTCCGTCGAAATTGGTCATCGCGACTCCGTTTTGCGGCAGTACGACGCCGTTCCCGGGCAGAATCTGGCCGGAGATGGTTTGGCCATACTGGCCTTTGAGCGACGCATTCGAGCACGCTGCCGCCTGCGCCGGGGATGCTGCCACGAGTGTCAAGCAGGCTACCGCTGCCGCTAATGTTGCTTTGCAGAGCGTTCCTTTACAGAATCCGGTTTTCATTTTCTTGCCTCCTCGAAGATTAATTTTCTGGGCCATAAGACCTCAGTTGTTCGTTCGAGTGGCAGATTGACGTAACTCAGCGAAGTTGGCAATGGCGTGTACCTGACGATTCGCTTACTTCTTCGTTACTCCGCAAGCTGCTGAAACACAGTTGTTTGTCGCTGCCGGACGGAGTCCCTGTAGAATGTTTTCTCCTTATATAGGTGGTGGCGACATGCCCGCGGACGTGGTGAAATTCGGGGATGGCATTGAACTCGACCGCAACGCCTACGAACTGCGCCGCGCCGGCCGGGCTTTAAAACTTGAGAGAATCCCGCTCGATATTTTGCTGCTGCTGGTCGAGCGCGGAGGAGGCCTCGTATCCCGAGAAGACATTGTCGCGAAGATCTGGGGTAAGGACGTTTTCCTGGATACCGATAACAGCATCAACTCCGCAATCCGTAAGATTCGGCAGGTTTTGAAGGATGATCCAGAAAACCCAGTCTTTGTACAAACGGTCACTGGGAAAGGGTATCGATTCATCGCAACGGTGACGGAGAACGGCGTGCCGGGTAGACAGCAGGAGGACGTTCGCAAGTTCGCGGTTAACACTCCAGTACTCGAACCCGATCCAGGCATTTCCCCTGGCCGAGTTGAGAAACCACTCCAACTGAGCAACGCTGAACTCGATGGAGTTCCATCAACATTCTTTTCTTGGAAGTTGAGATGGATGTTCCTTTTGGCCTCGCTCGTTTTGCTTCTGGCCGCCGGTGCTTATGTGATGCACGTGCGGGCGCGGTCAAACTTCACCGCTGCGCAACGCCGAGTGATGCTGGCGGTGCTACCCTTTGCCAACCTGAGCAACGACCCGGAGCAGGAGTATTTTAGCGACGGATTAACGGAAGAGACCATTACAGATTTAGGCGAACTCAACCCGGAACGGTTGAGCGTGATCGCGCGGACGTCGTCCTCGTCCTACAAACACACCAACAAGACAATCGCGCAAATCGGGCATGAATTGGGAGTGGATTACGTTCTAGAGGGTAGCGTCCGGCGGGAGGGTGGAAGCGCTCGCATCAGCGCCCAACTGATTCGGGTCAAGGACCAAGTGCATCTGTGGGCCCACAACTATGACCGCGAAACCGGTGGACTTCTCGCGCTGCAGAACGAACTGGGTAAGGCGATCGCTCAGCAGGTTCAGGTGAAACTCGCCCCGCCTTATGCCGGCCGGTCGACCAATAAGTACGCCCCAAATCCCGAGGCTTACGAGCTCTACCTCAAAGGGCGTTTTTATCTGAACCAGCGGACCTTCCCGGAGATCGATAAGAGCACGGAATATTTTCAACGCGCCATCGAGAAAGATCCCGGTTTTGCGTTGGGCTATGCAGGGCTTGCCGATTCCTACGTGGCGAACGCGATTCGATCCCCGCAGGACTTCTACCCAAAGGCCAAGGCAGCGGATTCCAGGGCACTAGAGCTGGACGACGACCTCGCCGAAGCCCACGCGACATTGGGAGCGGAAAAAGCAGACTTCGAATATGACTGGCAAGGTGCCGAGCAGGAGTTCAAGCGAGCGATCGAACTCAACCCGAACTATGCGGAGGCGCACTTTCGCTATGCGTGGGCTTACTTAACGCCGCTCGGCAGATCAGAACAAGCCATCGCCGAAATGAAGACGGCATTGCAGCTTGATCCCTTCTCCAGAATCTACAATACCGTTTTTGGGCTGACATATTTCTATGCCCGGAAATATGGCCTGGCGGAGGAACAATTCAAAAGGGCGATCGAATTAAATCCTGACTTCTTCGTCACCCACTACCACTTTGCTTGGCTGTACTCCCAAGTCGGACAGTATCCGAATGCCATCAGCGAGATCACGAAGGGACGGTTCCTTGCAGGCGACCATCGCGTGAAAATTGCCGCGTCTGAGGAGATCGCGCTCAGAAAGGCATTCGCAGCAGAAGGAGCCAGGGGATTCTGGCAGCAAATGCACAAGGAAACGGTGAAACTCGATACCGAAATCGGAGAGTTTGACCTCCCGCAAGTTTATGCCCGGCTCGGAGAAAGCGAAAAAGCGTTGGCAGAACTAGAGAGCAACTATGAAGAACGGAGACCTCTTGGAACGCTTTTGAATGTCGATCCTGCTTTTGATTCGCTGCGATCGGACAAGCGATTCGGGGATCTCGTCCGGCGGATGGGGCTGACGCCGAACGCCAAGGGCGAGTAGAAAACAGAAGCCGATGGCATTTCCTGTCGACATGAAAGTTCCCCAAGACCCTTTTTCATCCGGAGGTTTTGGCCAGATCGCAAACACAAGCGGCCTTCTTACCGTCTCAAGCAGTTGCAGACCCCACTCCAATAGATCCAGCCGCAAAATAAACGAAATTCAGTAAAATGCTCAATAATCTACCCAACGTTGTCAGAGCTCAATGTGCCGCTATAGAATGGAGCGCCGCGATTCGGTAATACTGGAAACAGGAACCATATTTTCTACTCAAGTCTCCTGCGTGAATGACAGCGTGGAGTGTCGTTTCAGGGATGACAATTGCACGGCGATTTTGATGGCCACGCTACAACTTCCACACTAGGTTCGCGCCCCATGTCCCAGTCCCCAAACCCAGCCGCACCGCAACAGGTGGCGCCCCTGCTTGCGTTGGCCACTCAGTTTCTCAGGGCCGGGAGGCCAGCCGATGCGATCACGCCGTTGCGCGATGCGGCGCTGCTACAGCCGTCCAATGCCATCATCCAGCACGATCTTGGCCTCGCCTGCCTCGAAGTCGACCGCATACCCGATGCCATCGTGGCATTGCAGCAGGCCGTCGCCAGCAACCCGCGTTACGTCGATGCATATTTCCGCCTGGGAATCGCCCTTGAGAAGTTTGGCAACATCGGCGGGGCGCTCGCAGCGTACGACCGCGCCACTCAGCTGCTGCCATCCCTGACCGAGGCATGGTTCCGCGCCGGCGCCCTGGTTTACACGCTGGGCCATGTCGGCGAGGCGATCGGCTGTTTCCGGCGCGCGGCGGCAACCGGAGGTAGGTCCAGCTTCGGCCGCCTTGGCAAGGCGCGGGCGCTGGTGATCGAGGATCGCAATCAGGAAGCTGAACAGGTATTGCGCGAGATGCTGGTGGCCGATCCGAGGAACGCCATGGCGTATGATCTGCTGGGCAGCGTACTCTCCGAGTTTGGCCGCTTCGAGGAGGCCCGTGCGTGCTTCGAGCGGACGGTCGCGATCGCGCCGCTGCTGGCGGGAAGCTACTACGATCTGGTCCGGTGCCGCCCGGTCACGAGCGGTGACAAGGATCTACTGCAAGAGATGCAGTCCGCCTTTGCCACGCCGGGACTGGAATTGGGCCAACGCCAGCGGCTTCACCTCGCGATTGGCAAGGCGGCGGAGGACCTTGGCGATCACGCTCTGGCCATGCACCATTTCGACGCCGCGGACGCCGTGCGCCGCGGCGCTGCGTCGTTCGACTCGGCCGCGTTCTCCATCGAGATCGACCAACTGATTGCCCGCTGCACACCGGAATTCATCGCGCGGGCGCCCGAACTCGGCAGCCGCGATGCGACGCCGGTGCTGATCATCGGCATGCCGCGGTCCGGCACAACTCTCGTCGAGCAGATCGTCTCCATGCATCCCGAGGTTGGGGCCGGCGGCGAATTGAATTTCTGGAACCACCGCGGGGCTGAGTGGCACGGCTCCGGCGCGGCCGGGGCACCGTTTTTCAGCAAGGCGGCGTCAGACTATCTCGGCGTGCTGCGCGCGATCGCGCCGACGGCGGCGCGAGTGACCGACAAGATGCCGTTCAACTTCCTTTGGGCCGGGCTGATCCACGTGGCATTTCCGCGCGCCATCATCATCCATTGCCGCCGCACTGCAATCGACACGGCGCTGTCAATCCATCAAACTCATTTCCATCTGAGCATGCCGTTTCCGACCGGAGGTGCCGAACTGGTCGCATACTTCCGCAGCTACCAGCGGCTCATCGATCATTGGCGGAGCGTGCTGCCGGGGGATCGCTTCCTCGAGGTCGATTACGAGGACCTGACCCGCGCGCCCGAACCAGTCATCCGGCGAATCATCGCGGGCTGCGGCCTGGCGTGGCACGACGCATGCCTGCGCCCCGAATCCAATGCGCGCGCGGTGAAGACCCCCAGCAAGTGGCAGGCTCGGCAGCCGATCTATCGCACCTCCGTCGAGCGCTGGCGACGCTACGAACCCTGGCTGGGCCCCCTGCGCGCGCTGGTCGATGTTAAGCAGAATCTATGACGCGGGTGTCGCCCGATCGTGATTGGACTAAAGCCCCCGATGTCAACGGAAAGACTCGACGCGGGGGGCAAGATGAGCATAACCGCGATGTTTCACCGTCCTCAAGGGCAAGACTGCTCCAGCACCGCTCAGAGCAAGCTGCATACCATGACATTCGTTCGCTGAGACTAGTGAGTCACACGGAATTCCACGTTACTCGTAAGTGTGCCCCTCGGCGTGGTCACCTTTATCTGCCCGCTGGTTGCGCCTGCAGGCACAGTGGTTATGACCTCCGATTTCGATACGATCTGAAAGGTTGCTGGCGTGCCGTGAAAACTGACGCCGCTTGTTCCTGTCAGATTGGTTCCTAAGAGAATTACCTTGCGTCCCGCCTTGCCAAAGTCGGGATTGGCCTCCACAAACGCATGTAAGCCGGCGTTTAGGCTAAACAAAGTGCCGCACCCACCGAAGCAGGCATTAAGGTTTCCACCGTTAATCGTTGTGCCATAAAAAATGCCATCGGTGGCCTGTGTCAGCACGGACGGTCCCGAGCCATCTGCACAATTGGACTGCGAGCAGAAGTTATACAACGTAGTAAATCCAGTCGAGTTCAGCAGGAAAAGCGTGCCTCCGTCGCCGTTTGCGCCTTCATACTCAGTCGAACCGTAGAAGGCGCCGTCGCTAGCCTGCATGATCCCCTCGGGAAAGCCGCCGTCCGTGCCTTCGAAAGTATGGAT